>NZ_VPBI01000008.1:0-113608 GCF_013418795.1 Acinetobacter sp. YH12120
GGATAATCTTTTTCAGATTCAATCAATAATTGAACCGCTCTTTCTCTGATTTCAGGGGTATATTTTGGTTTTGTCATTGGAACATTCTCTCAAGAAAGTTGGTCTCCGACAAACCCGGTACGGTTCATTATTTAAAATAATCAGTACCTTTTCCTGGTAGGAACTGCGCCATTCAATTTTTTTCTCATCAAACCAAATATGCGCAAAATCCTTAAATAGGGGTGTTGATGAGCTCAGTACAGCTTTACGTTGCTGTATCTCACTAAACTGTGCAACTCGTTTGCTTTTAGGAAAATACTTTGCATACTCGAAAGTCCCTAAAGTAATTTCTGCCTCAAGCTGTTCTAAACGTTTCTTTAAAAGTTTACGGTTTTGGGCCGTATCTTCGAGATTGGTTGTTTCTCTGCACCGTACACCTTGATAGCGGAAGTCGACAACGAGCTTTCCATAACGTTCTTGAATATTCGCCATATGCAGGACTCCTTATTGCAAAGTGGTTAGCCCTAGGCTGGTGAATTTCAACATATCTTCTTCGATACGTTCCCATACAAACAAAATTTTGCGTCCACCGAATGGGCGGATGTAATGAATGCCCTCAAGGAAAATACTGTCCTTAAGTTGGTTACGGATGGTACGTGGGTCGTAATGAATTTTTTCAGCCAACTGTTGGGCTGTCATATAGGTGTATGTCATAATGATATTCCTGTAAAACTTCATCGGATGTGGAGATAAATTACATCCTTGAAGATAAATTAACTCTAAAATTGCTCAAATGCAATGAAAAAGTAATCGGATTAGAGGAATTTATTGTGATTATTTGTAAACTTCCAACTCTTTTGGCTGAAAGAAGGATGAGGGTAGCAGATCTTATCCGTGGTACTGGTATTAATAAAACCACATTGCATAAGCTTTATAATGGAGATTTGACACGAATAGATTTTGATACTATTGATCGGGTATGTGATTTTTTAGATATACAGGTTGGGGAGTTATTTATATTTGAGCGGACTAATGATTTGTTAGCGCAGTCAAATAATAGAGATACCGATGATGAATAATAAAATAGATAATCAATAATTTTTGTGTAATTACATGATAGGGGCTTGGTCATACAGATTCGGCCAACTTAGAAAGTAGCGCGTAAAAAAATAGAGTCACTTTTTGGTCACCATTTGGTCACCAATTTTAAATGTAATGTTCTGTTAACTTGCTTTTTTAAGTATCAGAAATTCTGATAGATAATAATACTATTTAAAATCAATAAAAAAGCCCCCATCTTTCGATGAGGGTTTTTTTGAATTTGGAGCGGGAAACGAGACTCGAACTCGCGACCCCAACCTTGGCAAGGTTGTGCTCTACCAACTGAGCTATTCCCGCATGCGGTGTATAATACATGATGCAAAAATAGGGTCAATCATTTTTTGCATGTCATTGTACTGACTGAATAAATAAACAACATTTTTGGAAAATAGTGCGGTTAAATGACTTAGGTTGTTTGTTTTATAAAAGTTTTCATTGTCTGCAAAAATATTAATATCACTTACAATGCGCTGCAGCTATGCGAAAAATAAAAGCATCAGACATAAAAAATCCGCAGTACTAAATTTCTAAAAATGAAGCCGACTGCGGATTTTTTAGGTGATTCAAAATAATTTTATTAAATTTAAATAATTGAATTTAATCAACATTATTCCACTGTTACGCTTTTTGCCAAGTTTCTAGGTTGATCGACATCAGTACCGCGCAAAACTGCCACATGATAAGACAACAACTGCACAGGAATGCTATACACAATTGGCGCAAGCAACGCGCTGACTTGCGGTACATAAACCACATGCTGACGCTCTTTATCTGCAGGAATGCCGCTGTGTTCATCTGCAAATACAAACAGCTCACCACCACGTGCCTGTACTTCTTCCATATTGGATTTCAGTTTATCCAGCATGTCATCTTGCGGTGCTAAAATCACCACAGGCATGTCATTGTCTACCAATGCCAATGGGCCGTGCTTTAATTCACCCGCAGCATAACCTTCTGCGTGAATATATGAAATTTCTTTCAGTTTCAAAGCACCTTCCAAGGCAATTGGGAATTGTGTGCCACGACCCAAGAACAAGCAGTGATTTTTCTCTACAAACAATTCAGACAAACGTAAAATTGCCGTATCATTTTGCAAAGTATCTAAAATTACTTTTGGTGTGTGCCACAAGTCTGCAATAATTTCCGCTGTTTCTGTCGCTGCAATTGCATTTTTCACCTGACCAATTTTGAGCACCAACAGCATTAATGCTGCCAACTGTGTCGTAAAGGCTTTGGTCGATGCCACACCAATTTCAGGACCCGCAAGCGTTAACAAACTATGGTTGGTTTCACGTACCATTGACGACGTTGCCACGTTACAAATGGTCATGGTTGTGATATCTAAACCTTTTGCAGCAGCACGTTTTTGTGTATCACGTAACGCAGCTAAAGTATCTGCAGTTTCGCCAGATTGTGAAATGCACACATACAACGTGTTATTCACAATGACTGGGGTACGATAACGGTATTCGCTGGCAATTTCCACATGACATGGCAAGTTAATCAGCTGTTCAAACCAATATTTTGCAATCATCCCTGCATGGTAGCTGGTACCGCAGGCAATAATCTGTACCTGTTGGATGTTGGCAAAATCAAGTTCAGCATCTTTCAGGAAATCTTCACGTAAAGCGTTGCCATTTAATGCTTGTGAAATGGTTTGTTGAATTGCTTCAGGCTGCTCATAAATTTCTTTGAGCATGTAGTGTTTATATTCACCTTTCGATGCATTGCTTACAGTTGCATCCAACTCTTTTACAGGGCGTTCAACCGTTTGACCGTTTACAAAAACTTCAATGCTGTCGCGGGTTAAGCGGGCGATATCACCTTCTTCCAAATACATAAAACGGTTGGTGATCGGCAATAACGCCAATTGGTCTGAACTGATAAAGTTTTCGCCAATACCGACACCAATCACCAAAGGAGAACCTTCACGTACCGTGATCAATTCATCTGGATAATCGGTATGGATAATTCCCAGAGCATAAGCACCTTTCAGTTGAGGCACGACTTGCTGTACCGCAACCAATAAATTCGGTGCAGTTTTAAGAGCATGGTTGACCAAGTGCGCAACCACTTCAGTATCCGTTTGAGAGCTGAACATATAGCCTAAAGCTTCTAGCTCATCTTTCAGTTCTTGATAATTTTCGATAATACCGTTGTGTACGACAGCAACATTGCCAGAAATATGCGGATGTGCATTGTTTTCTGTCGGTTTGCCATGTGTTGCCCAACGTGTATGGGCAATACCGAGTGAACCTGTGACTTGAGAATCTAGTACTGCTTGCTCAAGATTTGCTACTTTACCGACACGACGCTCACGCAAGACCTGACCTTGACTAATCAATGCCAAACCTGCGGAATCATAACCGCGATATTCTAAACGCTTTAAACCTTCAATGAGGATATTGGTAATACTACGTTCTGCAACGCCACCGACAATACCGCACATAGGAACTTCCTCTTATTTTTTCAATTTCTGTGGACGTTGATAATTTTCTTTAGTGAACTGTTTAGAACGTTCCACAGCTAAACACTGTTCTGCAACATCACGGGTAATGGTCGAGCCTGCGCCTACCGTTGCACCATTGGCAATGGTGACAGGTGCAACCAATGAACTATTTGAACCAATAAAGACTTGGTCACCAATAATGGTTTTAAATTTATTGGCACCATCATAATTGCAAGTAATCGTACCTGCACCAATATTGCTGCCTGCACCCACTTCGGCATCACCTAAGTAGGTAAAGTGGTTGGCTTTGGAGCCTAAACCAATTTGACTGTTTTTCACTTCAACAAAGTTGCCAATATGCACTTCATTGGCCAATACCGCGCCCGGACGTAAACGTGAGAATGGACCAATTTGCGCAGCTTCACCTACAACCGCTTGGTCAAATACGCTATACGGCTGAACTTTAGTGCCCGCAGCAATTTTGGTGTTTTTGAGGATACAACCTGCACCAATTTCTACGCCATCACCCAGTTCGCAATCGCCTTCAATAATTACGTTAATATCAATGCGAACGTCTTTACCTGCAGTGAGATTACCACGTAAATCAAAACGGGTTGGGTCAATTAAATGCACACCTTGTTGCATGAGTTGCTTGGCTTGAAAGTTCTGGAACTCGCGTTCTAATGCAGCCAATTGCACACGGTCATTCACGCCTTCTACTTCAAAAGCCAGTTGAGGTTCTACCGATGCAACTTCTAAGCCATCGGCAATTGCCATCGCCACAATATCGGTCAGGTAATATTCACCCTGCGCATTGTTATTGCTCAGTTTTGGCAGCCATTCATGTAATTTGGCATTGCTGACGCAGTAAATACCCGTGTTAATTTCCTGAATTTGACGCTGGGCTTCAGACGCATCTTTATGTTCAACAATCGCTTGAATTTTACCGTTTTCACGTACAATACGACCATAACCCGTGGCATCAGCAAGGGTAAGTGTCACCAAGCCAATTTGGGTTTCACGTGAAACATCGAGTAGCTTTTGTAAAGTTTGCTCTGTAATACAAGGTACATCTCCCGATAAAATCAGTGATACACCTTCACGTGGTAAAACAGGCAAAGTCACTTTGACTGCGTGACCTGTGCCCAACTGTTCAGCTTGTTCGACCCACTGTACCTGTTCATGCGCAAACGCATTTTGCACCAAAGCACCGCCATGACCGTAAATGGTAATTATATGATCTGCTTGTAATTTTTTTGCGGTATTAATCACGTGACCCAAGAGTGGGCGTCCTGCAAGAGGTTGTAATACTTTTGGTAAATTTGAACGCATGCGCGTGCCTTTACCTGCTGCAAGAATAATCACGGTGGTAGACATGTTGAATCCTAGTGATGGCTAAACCAAAGTAAAAGATAAATAAATATAAATACATAATGCGGCCCAAAGACCCGCAATAATATCGTCCAGCATGATGCCAAAACCACCTTCGACCTGACGATCAATGACACGTATTGGCCAAGGTTTCCACACATCAAATAGTCGGAATAGGGCAAAACCCACAATTACCCAGACCCAGCTGATTTGATTGATAAAAATCAGGGGTAAAAAGGTAATCGATTGTCCTGCAAATTCATCCCAAACAATACGACCATCATCATGTACGCCCATAACCTGTGCAGTACGTCCACAGATATATATGCCAACGAGGGACATGATGGCAATGGCAAAAAGGCTTGGAATGAAACCAAGCGCGAACCAAATGGGAATGAACAGTAGGGCAAAGGCCGAACCAAAGGTACCGGGAGCTTTGGGTAGTAGACCTGAACCGAAGCCAACACCACAGCATACAATCAGTCGGTCAGTCCAAGACATGGCTTTGAAATTAATCGCGGGTTTTTGCAAAGTGTTGGTATCCATGAAAATGAAGTGAACGATCTACGCCATTCTGTTCAAAGCTTAAGCGGTTTTGATTGTTAATTTTGCCAATAATATGAATAGGGGTATTCAGCGGTTTTTGCAAAAGCTGCTGATAATTTTGTGGGCTTATTGTAAAGCATAACTCATAGTCATCGCCACCTGCCAAGGCATATTGCCACTGCTTTTGTTGTGGTAATTCGGTTAATGCAGCATCTATAGGCAGTTGGCTGAGTTCAATACAAGCACCGACCTGAGAGGCTTTGAGAATATGCCCTAAATCTTGTGCCAAGCCATCTGAAACATCAATCATGCTTGAAGCCAGACCTTTGAGTTGTTGTCCAAGTTGACAACGTGGTGTTGGGTAGTCGAGACGTTGTTTTAAAGGATGATCGAGATGATCTAAACCAAAAGCGGCATCACCGACTTGTCCGCTGACGCAAATATAATCACCGACTTGCGCGCCTGAACGTGGAATGGCATGTCCTTGTTCAATCCAGCCTAAGGCGGTAACGGAAATGGTGAGATGCGGGCTTTGTGTGGTATCTCCACCAATTAAACTTACCCCAAATTGATCGCAACAATCATGTAAACCCTGACTAAACCCTTTGAGCCAGTCGTGATCAATTTGGGGTAGGCTCAATGCCAATAATATACTGTGTGGGGTGGCACCCATGGCGGCAATGTCAGATAAATTGACCGCAACCGATTTCCAACCAATCGCATGTGGGTTGGTATCGAGGGGGAAATGTCGTCCAGCGACTAAAGTGTCGGCACAAATGACCAATTGTTGTTGCGGCGGAGGGGTGAGCAGAGCTGAGTCATCACCGACACCTAAATCGACTGCATCGGGACGCGGTCTGTTGAAATAGGTCTCAATAATGGAAAACTCAGCCATACAACAATCGACTCAATACTTTGAATTAGCTGCTTTGTTGCTTTTCTGCTGCACGTAAGCTGTTGGCAAGACGGTCTAATACACCATTGATGTATTTGTGGCTGTCTGCACCACCAAAGTGTTTTGCCAATTCAATCGCTTCATCCAATACCACACGGTATGGAATTTCCAGATGTTGTTCTAACTCATAAGCACCTAAACGTAAGGTGGCGAGTTCAACACCATCGAGGGCTTGAATGTCACGATCAAGAACAGGCACCAGTAATGCATCCAATGCTTCATGATTGGCAACCACTTGAGTCAACAATTCATGATAATAGCCGAGATCCACTTTGTGCATGGCATTTTCCACACGGGTACGTGCTTCAATTTCATGTACTGGATTGTGGCTCATCTGCCATTCATAAATACCTTGCACAGCAAAACGACGTGCTTTACGTTTTGCTGCATAAGTTGCTTGAAGTGTTTGCGACATAGCGTTAAATAGCCTTTAACAAGTTAACCATTTCAATTGCAGTTAAGGCAGCTTCACTTCCTTTATTACCTGCTTTTGTTCCAGAGCGTTCAATTGCTTGTTCAATACTATCCGTAGTCAATACACCGTTAATCACAGGTAAGCCAGTATCTAAACCAACCACACCTAAGCCTTTGGCACATTCACCTGCAACAAAGTCAAAGTGTGGAGTGCTACCGCGAATCACTGCGCCGAGTGCAATAATGGCATCATAACCATTCGATGCAGCTAATTTTTTAGCCACAACAGGAAGTTCCCAAGCGCCTGGTGCATGAACAACGGTGATATTATCCTCTGATACGCCATGACGTTTCAATGTGTCAATTGCGCCATCAAGCAAATGCTCAACCACAAAACTATTAAAACGACCGACTAAAATCGCATAACGGCCTTCGCTAGCGAGATGTAATAAACCTTCAATACGGCGAATTGCCATAGCAACCTCGATTATTTCTCTGATGTTGGATCTGCGGTGATATATTCCACCACTTCTAAGTTAAAGCCTGATAAAGCATTGAAACGTAATGGTGAGCTGAGTAGCTTCATTTTTTCAACGCCTAAATCACGTAAAATTTGTGCACCCACGCCAATGGTTTGGTATTGCTGTGACAATGCAGCATTGGCTTTGCCTTGTTTCGGGGATTTAAGGCTGTCTAGAGCAGGGCCCAAGTCTTGCAATTGAGCTTGACCAATCCAGACCAAAACACCACGTTCACTGTTGGCAATTTCTTTTAAAGCACGGTCTAAATTCCAAGTTGCCGAACCATCTGCTTTTTTCAGCTTCAGCAAATCACGGGTTGGATTAAAACCATGCACACGTACTGTGGTAACGCCTTCTTTCGGCTCGCCTTTGACCAATGCCAAGTGAATGTCTGGGTTCCCCAGTTCACGGTAGCGATATAAGTCAAAAGTACCATATTCGGTGTCGATGCTTTGCTGATCCAAACGCTCTACAGTTTGTTCATTGGTCATGCGATAGTGGATTAAATCGGCAATAGTACCAATTTTTAACCCGTGCTTTTCAGCAAAAATTTCTAAATCTGGACGACGCGCCATCGTGCCGTCTTCATTGATGATTTCACAAATTACCGATGCAGGCTCTAAACCTGCCAAACGGGCAAGATCACAACCTGCTTCGGTATGTCCTGCACGGTGCAATACACCACCTGGCTGTGCCATGAGTGGGAAAATATGCCCAGGCTGAACAATATCGGCAGGCTTGGCATGTGCAGCGACAGCGGTTTGAATGGTATGCGCACGTTCTGCGGCAGAAATACCCGTGGTAATGCCTTCAGCAGCTTCAATCGACAAAGTAAAGTTCGTACCGTGTTGTGCACCATTGGCATCAACCATTAACGGTAGGTTTAATTGCTGGCAACGGTCACGACTTAAGGTTAAGCAAACAAGACCACGCGCGTGTGTGATCATGAAGTTGATATCTTCAGGGCGAACGTGGGTTGCGGCAATGACTAAATCACCTTCATTTTCACGATCTTCATCATCCATGAGGATGACCATTTTTCCTGCACGGATATCTGCTACAAGCTCTTCGACAGTATTGAGCGGCATCAACCTTCACCTTCTTATTTGTCTGAAACGACATTGAATGAGAGAGATGCATAGTCTAACGGTTTTTTACCTGTTTTGCCTATGCTTATCATTTTCATTGCGTGACTTATGGTTATACACAGTGTCATCAGGCTTGGAAAGAGGTGAAAAGGAGGATTTGCTGCGTTGCTGTAGATTGTTTAGGCAATTAAGATGAAATGCAAAATCTGTGAAAAATAAAACTGTAGAGGGCATAGGATATTATCGCCCTCATTCTCGCCTTCACTTGAGCCCAGTTGGGTTTTGGGAGAAGGCAAGAATCAGAGATGAGATAATTCATTAAATTCAGGTATAAGAGAATTTCTGTTTAGCGCTCACGTAAGGCTTCTTTGGCTTTGTTGAATGGTTTGATCAGATAATCCAACACCGTTTTTTCACCCGTTTTAATATCGACTGTTGCGACCATGCCCGGGGTAATATCAAACGCTTGTCCTGCTTTGTTGCTGAGTTTGTCTGAATCGGTACGGATATAAACCCTTATCTTGGGATATTTTCTATTTCATATTACATCTTGTTTTGAGCGTTTTGGTTGTAAAATAAAACTGATTAAAAAATCCACAAAATGATCAACCTTTTTGACTGAGCGCTGAAAACATAAAAAATAAACACTTTTCTGTGATTAATTGCACAATAAATGCAAAAAAGTCATGTCTTGCATATCCTTAATTGTCTTTGTGTGGTTAGAATATAACAACTGTGCCCAAGATCTCTCACGTCTGTTATGAATATATTAATCGTTGATGATCATCCGCTGTTTCGCCATGCCTTAATTCAGGCGGTTCGTTATAGCTTACCGCAAGCTCAAATTCATGAAACTGCTGCAGTTAATGAATTGTACGAACGTTTGGAAAATGGACCTGAGCCTGATCTTGTTTTATTGGACTTGAATTTACCAGGGGCATCGGGCTTTTCTGCATTGGTGCATGTGCGTGCGCAATATCCATCTATCCCAATTATTGTGGTGTCCGCTCACGAAGAAGCATCGATTATTCAACGTTCAATTGCGCATGGGGCGATGGGTTATATCCCAAAATCGGCACATCCGAGCCATATTGGTGAAGCAATTCGTCAAGTTTTAGAAGGTGAGATTTGGTTGCCGCCAAACTTGGCTGCGAATGTTAACTTTGACCCTCGCGCTGCAGATGAAACAGCTTTGGCTGAACGTATTCAGTCTTTAACACCACAGCAATTCCGTGTATTGATGATGGTGGCAGAAGGTTTGTTGAATAAGCAAATTGCCTATGAATTAGATGTTTCTGAAGCGACGATTAAAGCGCATGTGACCGCAATTTTCCGTAAATTGGGTGTGCAAAATCGTACTCAGGCGGTATTGGCAATCAATGCTTTAAATATTGAAGAAAAGAAAATGTAAGATGTGACTGATCTGTAAAAGATGAGTTTAAAACCGCTGTGTTGATCTGGAAGATTGAGCAGCGGTTTTTTTATTGGGTGGGTGGTTGGCTGATTATGACCTTTTTAAAAAGCTAATTCGCTTTAGGATGTGACATTTAGCGTTCAGGTTGTTGATGTGCTTAAAACCTAAAAGGAATATTGTCTTATTCCTTTAGCTGTATGGCATAAACATATTCAGGCTTTCATGTCGATAAAACTGACAAAAATCGACATGAGAGAGTTGTCATGTCGATGACATAAACATATTCAGGTTGTCATGTCGATAAAATGGGTAAAAATCAACATGAGCTGAATAGCTATCAGTCTAATGCAGGCGATATGCTTCTTTCAGATTCTTAGGCTTTGATTGTATCTGTACCCATAAATCCAATAGTGTGAAGTTGTCCGCAGCGGGAAAACCCGCCACTAATAAGAAATACATAGAAGGACGAATATATTTTAATAGTAATAGATGAATGGTGATTTGAATAAATCATACCTAAGTGAGTAGGGGGCTTCCCCCTATATGGGTTCAACTTTTAGAATTCACGATAACCAAGCCCGCCAGCCGTGATATGTGCTAGATTTCGATCATAGGTAATTATTTGGCTTTCTTTTCCGATGGTTTTATTTTTCTGACTTGAGCATCTGTAAGCATTGCAATGATTCCACAGAATTGGGGGTATAATTTTGGGGGTAATTTATTATACCCCTAGTTATACCCCCAACAAGATCAAGCTTGCAATAGATAAAGTAGATTGCATTAGACATAAAAAAAGCTTAAACCCTTTAGATTTAAGCTTTTTAAGATCACATGAGACTTCATGAGAATAATGTTTGGCGGTGAAAGAGGGATTCGAACCCTCGATACGCTATTAACGTATACACACTTTCCAGGCGTGCTCCTTCAGCCACTCGGACACTTCACCATAGGCGGTGGATAATAACCAAAAAATAGTACAAAGCCAAGTTGAAAAATTTGATTTAGAGAAAAACTTTCAGCGTAGTGCTATGATTCTCAAAAATACCGTCTAAATCGAAGACACCTATGCAAAGTACTGCAAAAAAAGCAGCCTTACCCGTCATTACCTTGGCTGCACTCGGAGTTGTATTTGGGGATATCGGAACCAGTCCTCTGTATGCCTTCAGACAAACTTTTTTAACGGCGCATCTTGCAATTACTCAAGCCAGTGTATTGGGAATTTTATCCCTAATTTTCTGGTGCATGATGCTCACCATCAGCTTCAAATACGTCACCATTATTATGCGTGCCGATAACAATGGCGAAGGCGGGATCATGTCATTATTGGCATTGAACCTGCGCACCACCCGTATTGCCGAAGACAAAAAAATCTTCCTGATCGCACTTGGCTTTATTGGTGCATCCCTGTTCTTTGGCGATGGCATTATCACCCCCGCCATTTCAGTATTGTCTGCCATTGAAGGACTAAGTATTGCCACGCCTATCTTTAATCAATGGCTCGTACCGCTCTCCATTGGTATTTTGGCAGGACTGTTCATTGTGCAGCGTCATGGTACAGGCACTATGGGCAAATTTTTTGGCCCACTGACTTTGCTGTGGTTTTTAGCCATTGGCGGTGCAGGGCTGCTCAGTATCATCCAAACCCCATTTGTATTGGCCATGGTCAGTCCACACTGGGCGTTTAACTTTGTAGTAGAGCAACCCTTTGTTGCATTTCTCACCATGGGTGCGGTGATTTTAACCATGACGGGTGGCGAAGCACTCTATGCCGATATGGGGCATTTTGGGCGGATGCCTATTCGCCTCGCGTGGTTTTTGATTGTCTTACCTTGCTTGTTATTGAATTACGCAGGACAAGGGGCATTATTGCTACGTAACCCTGCAGCGATTGAAAATCCGTTCTATATGTTGGTGCCTGAATGGGGCTTATACCCGATGATTGGTTTAGCCACAGCTGCAGCGGTGATCGCTTCTCAAGCGGTGATCACAGGGGTATTTTCAATGGTCAATCAGGCCATTCAATTGCGTTATTTACCACGCCTGACTGTACGTCACACGTCCGATGTTGAACGTGGTCAAATCTATTTGCCATTCATTAACTGGGCCTTATTTATTTCGGTGCTTATCTTAATTTTATTATTTGAAAATAGTGCCAGACTTGCCAGTGCTTATGGCGTGGCAGTGACCATGACCATGCTGTGTGGCACGATTTTAATTTCAGTGCTGGCCTATGGTTTTTGGCGTTGGCCGATGTGGAAAGTTGCCCTTTTTGCAGTGCCATTTTTAACCCTAGATTTAATTTTTGTGGCTTCGACCTCGCTCAAAATTGTGTCAGGGGGATGGGTGCCAATTTTAATTGGCGCCATCATGTATACCATTTTAATGACGTGGAAAGATGGTCGTGCATTGGTTTTCAATCGTTTGGAAAAAGATGCCTTGCCGATAGACCTATTCATTCACAGTATTAGTATGGGCAATGAAACCAAATTTGTCCCTGGCGATGCGATTTTTTTGACAGGTACGCCTAACATTGTGCCACATGCCATGTTGCATAATATTAAGCACAACAAGGTCTTACATGAACGCAATATCATGGTAACGGTCATCACGCGTGATATTCCATTTGTGGCGCAGCAAGATCGGATTCAAGTCGAAAAACTGGATGATCGTTTTTATCGGATTGCCATGTATTACGGTTTTAAAGATCAGCCAAATATTCCAAATGCCTTGAAACAAGCCTATGAACAGCTTGAGTTTGAATTCGATATGATGCAAATGAGCTTCTTTATTTCGCGTGATCGAATTGTGCATACGGTGGGCGATGGCATGTCACCGTGGCGTGAAAAACTGTTTATTTCAATGCAGCGCAATACCAGTCCTGTGAGTGATTTCTATCAAATTCCAACCAACCGTGTGGTGGAATTGGGTAGTCAAATCGAAATTTAAAAACTGCTCAATAGATTTTAAAAAACCAGCATTATAAAGTGCTGGTTTTTTATTTTTAGCTCAAGATTGGTCTTAAACAGATCTTATTGTTCCGTATCACTTGGTTGTAGATGGCTTAAATCTATATCGTTTACATCTGCGCCCTGTGCCGCAGGTGCTGTGGTTTCAAGCCGTTCAGTCGTGGGCAGATTGGCTGCTGCTTGTTCAGATGCAGCAGGGTTTTGTGGTGCAGCATTTAGCGCTTCTGCGGTGACATCCACATCATCGCCAGCATTTACAGGTAAATCGGCTGAAGATGACAATAATGGCGCAGAGGTGGCTTGTATGTGTTGTTCGCTCACTTGCTCTGCCTGCGCTGCGTGTTGCAGTTCGGATTCAGTCCCGACAGGCATCGTCATCGGTACATTGTCTTGAGCCAGATTGGCTTGTTCGGCTGAAATTTGGTTTGCAGGCTGTTGCGCTATATTTTCTGCTGGACTTGTTAAGTTTGTATCTGTACTCGGTACAATGCGTATCTGACCATTGGCGATTAATTCTTGTAGTGAGCCTGCTTGCCCATTAATCGTGGTGCTTATTTTGACTTTAGATAAACTTTCTAAAGTATCACCTGCTTGAATGGGTGGTTCGGCAAAGGCAGAAATGCTGATACTGCTACCAACCAAAGCACAAGCAAAAAGATGAAAACGCATGTATTTCTCCATCAAAAATCGCAAAAATAAAGTTAAAATCAATTTAAATCGTCAATGACATCCAGCTAGAGCAGCGCAATGCGCTTGGGTGTCGCTGAGCGATGTCTTTAAGGTGTATTTAGCTTGGCAGATTCGCTAAAACGGATGCAATCAAATCTACCAAACTTGATCTAGACTGATGTCAAAAGTGCTTAAAACTCAGGCTGTGTATGGCTTTTGTGGTGTTGTGGCGCGGGTTTTGTTTAATTGTTAGACGAACAAGAGGTGCTTCATATACAAGCTGTGAGTGGATTGTTAAGCTCGGGCAAACTCTGCGGATTTAGAGCGAAGTCACAGTAACGGTTATGGCAAGAAAACGGCGCAATTCCAACAACATTTGGACTCAAATTTTCAATCAAAACAGCTTGAAAGTGCTACTCGGTGTAGTGGCAACAGGGAGTTTTGTGATTGCTTTTGGTCAAGAAAAAATTAGCCAGTGGACTTCACTGGTGCCGAGTTCAGGAAATAGTGCTTGCCTAACCCAGTTCTATCGAGAAACGCCGCCCTATTTACTGAAAAATAGCCTGCAAAAAGACAGCTATCCGCTGTGTTTTAATGACTTTAATGTGATGTATTCAGGGGTATCCAAAACCCCGTTATGGGTGGCAGAAGCCTTAACACCAGCGCGTTTGAGTCAGCGGATTCCACGTGAAGATAACTTTCACGAAGAACCGCGCGTCAAAGCCGAGCATCGTGCGACTTTGCTGGATTATCGTGGTTCGGGTTATGACCGTGGACACATGGCACCGAATGCCGACATGACCAACTTGGCAGCCCAGTTTGACAGTTTTTCTTTGGCAAATATGGTGCCGCAAGCCCCTAAAAATAATCAGCAGGTCTGGCGTGAACTTGAAGAAGCCACCCGAGCGGTGGTGACTAAGCAAAAGCAAGATGTGTATGTGATTACGGGGCCAAGTTTTAATGCCAAGCGTCTAAAAACCATTGGGCAGGGCGTTATTGTGCCGACTGCGGTGTATAAAGCTGTGTATATGCCCAAAACAGGCGCGATAGGGGCTTATTACGCGCCCAATAACGACTCGTTACAGGTGCAAGTGGTGAGTGTCTGCTATTTAGAAGAACAGTTGGGCATTAATTTATTCCCACAATTAAGTGAAGAACAAAAGCGCAATACCTATAAATTGCCTTTGACTGCAAATGCTGTAAAAGCCAATACACCGATTGCCTACTCACATTGGGATGCAGAAAGCCAGTGCGCAGAAGATGTATCTGCTGAGCAATTACAAGCCTTGCAAACCGAATTTAAACGCTCAGGCAGTAGTCCTGCATCGGGTGCTAGCATTGATGCAGATACCCAAGATGCAATTGTGAAGCAATTGATTGAAGCTTTATTGCAATATATTTTACAGTTGTTGAAATCTTAAACTGGGTTAAGATGATGGATATTGCATCCTTCATGCTAAGGTGAATTCAATGTTTAAACCGTTTCAAAATGGGACTGAATCACATGCGATTCATGACTTAACCTTAGAAAATGATTTAGATTGCATCAATGTGTATGGCAATTTGCAAATCAGCAAAGATCAGGCGGGTTTACAGGCAGCCAAAGCACTACAGGCTTTTTTGAATGAAGTTGTTGCAACTTTGGAGCAGACTCCGAATCTGCCTGAAAAGTTAGATCGTCCCGAAGCGGGTGAAATTGAAAATCCATTTTTATAATGGATGCCATCTCAAGATATTAAATCTACTTTAATCTGCTCATCTAAGCCATTAAAAAGCCCGCTCAAACGCTTGAACGGGCTTTGTTGTTTTGTGTGTTTTTAGATAAATCCCAGACATCTTGAAAAGCTGTGGATTTAAAGTTTTGAAGATCAGTCTTCAGCTTTTGCCATAGCGCGATACAGCACCGCACCAATCACCGCACCTACAATCGGTGCAACCCAGAAAGCCCAAAGCTGGCTGAGTGCTGCAGTTTCAGCAAAGAACGCCACACCTGTACTACGTGCAGGGTTCACGGAAGTATTGGTTACAGGAATACTGATCAGATGGATTAAGGTCAGTGCCAAACCAATTGCAATTGGAGCAAAACCTGCAGGTGCACGTTTGGCGGTTGAACCCATAATCACCATCAAAAAGCCAGCAGTGAGTACCACTTCAATCAATAATACTGAACTGAGGGCATATTTTCCTGGAGATAAATCACCATAACCGTTGGTCGCGAAACCGCCTGTGCCTGCAAAACCTGCCTGACCCTGTACAATCAGATACAACACCAGTGCGGCCAGAGTCGCACCAATAATTTGTGAAATAATATACGGTGCGAGTTCTTTGGCTTCAAAACGTCCACCTGCCCACAAACCAATACTGACTGCAGGGTTAAATTGACCACCTGAAATGTGCCCAAGTGCATAGGCCGCGGTTAATACGGTCAGACCGAACGCGAGGGATACCCCCACAAAACCAATGCCCAATTCAGGAAAAGCTGCAGCCAATACCGCACCACCACAACCACCAAATACCAGCTAGAATGTGCCAGCCAGTTCTGCGAAATACTTATTCAATTTGATTCTCCAGTGCTTATTTTTTGAGTTAATTAATCAAACTTCAATTAAATTTATCGCATTTTAGATCGATATTGTGATGAATTTAACATAAATTAAAGTAAAAAGAAGCAATCATGAAGCACGTTGCATCCGCCATTGTTGTGGTGTGTGCTGCGTCCATTGTTTAAACGCACGCTGAAAGGCACTTTGTTCTGAATAACCCAGCAATAGCGCAATTTCTTGCAGACTTAAATGTGGGTCTTGTAAATATTGTTCTGCCAACAAACAGCGTACTTCCTGCATGCGTTTTTGGTAGGTCGTGCCTTGCTGTTGCAAATGACGTTGCAACTGACGTACAGAAATATGTAATTGCTGAGCAATATGTTCAATTTGATACATATTTTTTTGCAGCCCCGTCAAAATGGCTTGCTGTAAACGCTGATCGGTTTGGGTGCTATTCGGTAGCTTTTCCAATAAGGCTTGTGCCTGTTGCAACAATAAATGCTGTAAGGTCTGATCGCCCTGATGAAAGGGTTTTGCCAGTTCGGAAACAGGCAGCAACACTTGGGTAATTGGCTGAGAAAAACGCACTTTGCAATGAAAATACTGCTCATACAGTGCAATATTTTTAGGCGCAGGATGATGAAAATGTACTTCGTGCAGGCAAATATCTTCAAACTGCATAAAGTGCTTCAAAAATTCCATCATTAAAGCAATGGCAATTTCATCGGTTAATTGTGTGGTCATGTGCACGGGCAATTCTGACCAACGAATGGATAAATAATCGTTTTGTGCTTCGACTTGCAACGGGCCACCATCGTAAATCAAGCGATGAAAATCGTGGTAACGCTGTAATGCTTCACCCAGATGATCACAGGACAAGGCTAAATATGCAATGATGCCTAAATGTTTGGGCTGCACGTATTTGGCAATTTCCAAACCCAAAGCAGGTTGTGGTAATTGTTGCTCCAAAGTGCTGAGCAAGTCACGCCAGAGGGCATAATCAAAACGTTCCAGATTTTGAATCTGATGTAATTTTTCTGGAATGGGCAGCTTTTTTGCTTGGTAATAGCACATCAATAAATGCCCTAAGCCACCATAGACCGAGCCCGTATATTCTTTGAATTGTTGCATGTGTTATCGGTTTATTTTTGTCGTCATTTGTCAATGATATTGATTTTTTTGGTCAAGATCTAGTCAATCTCACATGCCTATAGTGAACATCAGAGTCAAGATGTCCTGTGTTTAAGGAGAAATAGCGATGTGGAAAGGATTTCTAGCAGGTTTGGTGGTTGCCAATGGTTTTGAATGGGTGGCACATAAATATATTTTGCACGGAACGCATCGAGCAGGGCAGCGCCGTTATAGTCCTGTGCCTGAAAGTATGAAATCACATTGGGAACATCATCGTGAAGTGCGTAAAACCAGTTTTCACGATCATGGCTATGTCGAAGGGATTCGCAACTGGCGTACCAAAAATGAAATTGTGTCTTTGGCTGTGGTGGCAACGGTGGCCAGTGGCGTGTTCTATCCAATTTCTAAGGGTATGAGTTTGGCTGCGCTATATAGTGCTGCGAATTATTATTATATTCACCGTCGTGCGCATTTAGAGCCAGAGTGGGCAGTTAAGAAAATTCCGTGGCATTATGACCATCACATGAACAGCAATCAGGATGCGAACTGGTGCGTGACCAAACCGTGGTTTGATTATATTTTAGGAACGCGAGTGATTTCAGCACCTGCCTTACAGGAGCAAAATCCGTTAGGCATTGCCTTACCTCGGGTGATTGCACAGGGTTTAAACCATCTGTCTGCTGCATATTTTCCTGCCAAATGGGTCGAGAAAAAATTAGCTGTGGCAGAGCAGTTATCTTAACTGTATTGCAGCAAATGAAGGTTTGTACTGACAGCTTGGGCAAGTCTTGTCGCAAATGGTCAATGTTTTTGGTGTTTTTGGTCAATATTTCAGCTAAAGCTCTGCGTATATTGTGTGCAGTGAAATATCCACGGATGTTTCGGTTGAATATTGTGTGATGATAAATTGATTTTGTTGATTATTTTTTTATAAGTCTATTTAAAAAGATAAAAGAACCTCAGCGCTGTGGTTTTTTGAGTTGATAGGAGTCTTCGGACTCCTTTTTTTCTGCCTAAATTTTACCTTTACTTCAATTTTAAGCTAAAAAAAGTGCAATCCTCAGATTGCACTTTTCACAGTTCGTTTGCACTATGATTTTACAAACGCATTTCAATGCCTTGCGCTGCCAAATATTGTTTGGCTTCTGGAATAGTGTGCTGACCAAAGTGGAAAATTGAGGCAGCTAGTACCGCATCTGCACCGCCTTTTAAAATACCATCTGCCAAGTGCTGTAAATTACCTACACCGCCAGACGCAATCGTCGGTACAGTCACACGGTCATTGATGGCACGCATGAGCGCCAAGTCATAGCCTGCCTTGGTACCATCGGCATCCATTGAAGTGACCAATAGCTCACCTGCGCCGTAGTCCGCCATTTTCACAGCCCATTCAATTGCGTCAATACCAGTGGGTTTACGACCACCGTGGGTGAAAATTTCCCATTTGTTATCACCCGTTTTTTTCGCATCAATGGCAACCACAATACATTGCGCGCCAAAACGCTGTGAGGCTTCTTGCACAAATTCAGGGTTAAAGACGGCTGCAGAGTTAATGCTGACTTTATCTGCACCTGCGTTAAGTAACAGGCGGATGTCCTCAACCTTACGCACGCCACCACCAACGGTGAGGGGCACGAACACGGTTTCTGCCATACGTTCTACGGTACGATAAGTCGTATCACGACCATGATGGGTAGCGGTAATGTCTAAAAAGGTGATTTCATCGGCACCTTGTTCATTATAACGACGCGCCACTTCGACAGGGTCGCCCGCATCACGAATATCAAGGAATTGCACGCCCTTAACCACGCGACCATTATCTACGTCTAGGCAAGGAATAATACGTTTCGCTAGCATAAATTTTTCCAATTATTACAGCCGATTATGAAACTCACCCACACAAGCGCTACACCTTGGCAGATGGAGCGGGTATTCTATCAAACTTAGCTCAGGTTTTTCGCAGGTTTTCTATGTCGGTTTATACTCCTTTGACTTTAAAGGAAGTTCAGGTCTTTGCAGCGCCTTATGGATTGGAGGTGGTCGAGCTGATTCCCATTCAAGGGGGGATTCAAAATACCAATTATTTTTTGCGTTGCGACAATCAAAACGAGTACGTGCTGACCATTTTTGAAGAATTAGATCAGCAAGCGGCAGGCGAATTAATTCCTGTATTACAGCATTTGGGGCAAGCGGGTTTGCCTGTGGCAGTGCCTTTATCCTATTCGGGACAAGCCATTCACCAATTAAAAGAAAAACCTGCACAAATTGCACCGCGTTTAATTGGGCAGCATCCGACACTGGCAACAGTGGCGCAAGTGGAAGCGATTGCGATTGCACAAGCCAAAATGCATGTGGCCTTACAAAATTTTCCTTTGCAGCGCGATCATGTACGTGATCACGCTTATTGGGCAGGGGTCGCACGCCAATTAAAACCAAGCATGCATGTGGCCGATCAAGCCTTACTGTCCAAACTTTTGGGCTTGTATGAAGCCTTAACCGCAGTCTATCCGCAGCGTCCTAAAGGTTTTATTCACTCGGATTTATTCCGTGACAATACCTTGTTTGTAGATGATCAGTTGCAAGGCATTTTAGATTTTTATGAATTAAATCAAGATGAATTGCTGTTTGATATTGCGATTACCCTAAATGATTTTTGTACCGACTTTCCTGAGTTGAGCTTAAATGAAAGCAAGGCGATGGCATTTTTAAATGCCTACGAAACCGTGCGTCCTTTAACCCAAGACGAAAAGGCTTGTTTAGAACTGTATTTGGCAATGGCGGCAGGACGTTTTTGGTTAATGCGTTTGCAGGTGGCTGCTAAAAATGCGGCAGAAGGGCGGACAGGCGCAGATATTCTGCAGAAAAATCCAGATGAAATGCGGAATATGCTGATTGAACGCTTAAAGTTTGTGACAGCTTGAGGGATATAGAACATGCGTGATCAAGGGCGTTTAGTCGAATGGTTTGATGAGCAGGGTTATGGGTTTATTCAGCCGAATGACCACCAAAAAGATCGCGTGTTTTTACACATTAAGGACTTCGCCCGACAAGGTCCACGTCCAATTGTGGGCTGTGCCTTGGAATATACCGTGACTGTGGATGAGCGTGGACGTTACCGAGCGCAGCAAGCGGTGTATTTAAAAGCTACACAGACCAAAGCAACAGCGGCATCTTCTGCGAAAGCCAAAACATCCAACAGCACACAAAAAATGCAGCCCATGCAGATGCTATGTGTGGCCTATATTGTTGTTTTGGCTTTGTTGACCATGTTGGGGCTACTGAGTGGGATGTTGTTATTATTCATCAGTTTGATGAATGCTCTGAGTTATTGGCTGTATGCACAAGATAAAGAAGCTGCACAGCAGGGCGGGCGTCGTATTCCTGAAAATAACTTGCATATCGTGGCTTTTTTAGGGGGTTGGCCTGCAGCATGGTTAGCACAACAAAAATTACGCCATAAAACACAAAAACAACCCTTTGGTAAGATTTATTTTTGTACGATAGGCTTAAATATCTTTCTGATTTTATGGATGATTTCTCCGTTGAATCAGCTTAACATCTAATTGGGAATATTGTTCCAGTAACAGGCTTGTCAGGTGCATTATGTCAGACGCAGAGCATTCATATTCAGTAGATCAAGACCCACATCGTTCATTGACCATGATTTTATATGTGCTGTATATCGTGGCGATTTTTTCTGCGGGGATATTGGCTGTTATTGCTTTAATCATCAATTATTTAAAACGTGGTGATGTGCAAGGTTCAATTTTTGCCAGTCATTTTACTTGGCAAATTCGTAGCTTTTGGTGGTATTTGGTCTGGAATATCGTGGCATTCATTCCCTTTGTTTTTGTGCTGTTCAGTCAGGATGTACAAGGCTTTGCCAGTATGACACTGTTTGCCACCCTGTTTTGTATCAGCGTGGTGGGGCTGTCATGGTTATGGATTGTTTATCGTGCCATTCGTGGTTTAATTCGGGTGAATGATAATCTGCCGATGTACCATTAAAAATCCTACACTTATTTTAAATCACAACAGCGCTGCAAAGGTCGGGCTGTCGGGATGCCTGTATCAAGTGTTTTAAGGCATGGTTTATGTTCAGGTTTAGGTTTGGGGTTTAGTTTTAGATTTAAAAAGTTTAGGTCGCCATTCACTGATGAATACGCCTAAAACAACCAAAAGCCCACCAAATAATGCCAGAATGGGTAAACGTTCTCCTGCTAAACGCCCAATCAGGGCTGCCCACACCGGTTCACCTGCATAAATAATGGCGGCTTGCGCAGGGTCTACCTGACGTTGTGCCCAGTTCATCACCCATTGAATCAGGGCACTGGCCATCCCCAAACCCAGTAAAACCACAACCAAGGGCAGCCGAAATTCAGGCAGTTGCGTTTCACCTAGCCAAGGTGCAACAGCAAAACACAGCAATGAAGCAAAAGCCAGTTGTAGCAGCGTCACACGTTTTAAATTGACCCGTTTGGCAAAATAACCAATCAAAATAATTTCAAATGCAATCGCAATGGCGCCAATGAGCGTCATGATTTGCCCAAAATTAAATTGCAGCGCACCCAAGCCATTGCCTGTGAGCAATAGCAGTCCCATAAAAGCCAAGACTGCGCCCAGCCAAGTCATAACATGCGGACGCTGACCAAAGCATAACCAGAGCAGCAGCGGCACAAGCGGGACATACAGCGCAGTCAAAAATGCAGATTCACTGCTGCTGATACTTTGTAAACCTATGGTTTGGGTGGCATAACCCAGTGCAATCACAGCACCAATTGTAAAACCTGCAAAAACTTCATATAGGTTGATCGCACTTAAACTACGCCATGACAGCAGTGCAACGGCTAAAGTTGCTGCAGTAAAACGTAAGGCCACAAATAAAATTGGGCTGCTGAAATTCAAGCCATATTGCACTGTAATAAAGGTCGCACCCCAAATCAGCGTGATGAACATTAACGCCAGTTGAGGTGCTTTATGACGCAATGTATGGGTAAGATGAGGCATAGAAATGGATCAAAAATAGGTGAGGAAGAGCAAAAATCAATAAAAAAGAGGTCCGTAGACCTCTTTGAGCATCTCAGAACCAATTACAAGGCTTGTTCATCTAACAGCAATTGCGCTTCACGCAGGCTTAAAGTGCCTTCATAAATTGCACGACCTGTAATAGCGCCTAGAATGCCTGGCTGACCTTTTAAGTTGCGTACGTCATCTAAGTTGGTTACACCACCCGACGCAATCACAGGCAAGCCTGAATATTGCGCCAAGTTCACGGTTTGCTCAACGTTTACACCTTGCATCATGCCGTCACGGGCAATATCGGTATAGACAATGCTAGATACGCCTGCATCGGCAAAACGTTTGGCTAAATCAGTCGCTTTGACGTCAGTCACGTTGGCCCAACCATCGGTTGCCACCATGCCATTCATGGCGTCAATTCCGACAATAATGTGTCCTGCAAACTTTTTGCATGCTTCTTCTACAAAAGCAGGCTCTTGCACGGCTTTAGTGCCAATAATCACGAAAGACACGCCAGCATCTAAATAGTGTTCAATGGTTTCGAGTGAACGAATACCACCACCAATTTGAATTGGAAGCTCAGGTTGTGATTTTGCAATGGCTTCGACCACAGGCTTATGAATTGGCGTACCTGCGAAAGCACCGTTTAAATCGACTAAATGCAAGCGACGCGCGCCTTCATTTACCCAGTGCTGTGCAGTCGCCACTGGATCGTCAGAAAATACAGTATCATCTTCCATACGACCTTGTTTTAAACGAACACACTTGCCATCTTTCAGGTCAATTGCAGGGATGATCAGCATGCTTTCGCTCCTTGCCAAAAACTTAATGAATTCAATCTGTGCATCTTAACAAAGTATTGTTAAATCTCTAAGCATCTGTTGCAGGTTTTGTTTTAGATGGGCGAATCCGCAATTTGAGTGAGCTGTTGGGAATGTGATCGGGCAATAAACCTAAACGCCCTAATTCTTCAAATACCAATACAGGTGCGTAGGCATCGGCTGCGGCATAGGCAATTTGCGCTTCACTAAGTGATTGACGTGCCCAGTTTGAGGTGCTGATGCTTTTACTTTTGGGAAAATTCACATGAAATAACAGAGCCATGGCATTTTTGAGCCCCAATGGACTTTTAAAGCCAAAGCTACCAAAACACTTGGATAATTCAATCACGCTATTCAACTGCATGCCTTTTTTACGAAATAAATGGGCATCATTTTTAAGCCCAAAACCGACTTTAATTTGATCCCGATTGGCAAAAATCGGTTGTAAAAATTGCCAAATATCGGCATTGACCTGAAATAAATAGGCTTTTTCTAGCGTTGCCAGTTGAATTAAATGCGGGCCCGTAGACACTTCACCGACATTAAAGGTGGGTTTAGATTCGGAGTCGAAACCCAAAACGGCTGCGGTTTTTAATTCTGCTTCCACTTCAAGGCATTGTTCCAGCGTTTGAATCAGCATAATCTGCGCGCGGGGCAGATTTTCAAAGTGTGGTAATTGTTGAATTTGCTCAGGGCTTGGCAGGGTGCGCAAACGGGTTTGATCCATAATATTCAAAGCGGTAAAGAAGCCGTTTTAGCCTAAAGAATTTTGCAGAATTTGGCAAAGTCTAAAATATTGAAATATCACTTTGCTTGAAAATTTTAAAAGTTAAAAAATAGCCCAAGCGGTGTGGACTATTTTAAACTTCAATGGGGTATGATTTAGGCCGCTATGCCATAAAGCCAGAAAATAAGCCGCCAAGGATTGCCAAAATAATTAGGACAATGAAAATCCAAGCCAGTACTTTTTCCCAACCTGCGGTTGGACGTGGCGCACCATAGCTATTCTGACGGTCATCGCCCGGGGCAAAGATCAGATATAAACCCAGAATAATGTTGACCACAGGCACTAAAATCAGTAAAGACAACCAACCCGTATGATTGCGGTCATGTAGGCGGCGGATGGTAAAAATAAAGCTAAAGTAGAATGCAACGATATAAATAATAACAAGTAAGATCATGCCAATGCCCATAGAGCCTGAGCTTAGATCGACCAAAAGATTAGGTGCAATAATTGCAATGACTAAAATAAGCAGGGTCAGTGCGAAACTGAGTAAGCAGTTCCAAGCTAAAAAAGACATGCGACCAAAACGCCCCGTTGCACTCAGTGCAGAATCTTCTACATATTGACTCATTGTTGTAATTCCTTGGTTTTTAAATTGAGTTAAAATTTTTTTGAATTAAAGGTATAAAAAACGTGCTAATTTTAAACAATAAAATAGCAGATGAAAAGTGAAAAACATTCACGCAAAAATAAAGCCGAGATTCACTCGGCTTTAGAAAAAATTCAGTGCTTTGAAAAACTTAAATTTTCCATTCCACAAAATTTTTAAGTAGCTGTAAGCCCGCAGTATGGCTCTTTTCAGGGTGGAACTGCGTTGCAAACAAGTTATCTTGATGCAGTGCAGTACAGAAGGTCAGACCATAATCACAGGTTGCAGCCACAATGCTGTCATCTTGTGGTTCAACATAGAAACTGTGCACGAAGTAGAAACGCGCGTCTTGTTCAATGTTGTTCCACATTGGGTGGCTCGGGTCATGTTGATGTACCTGATTCCAACCCATGTGCGGTACTTTTAAGCCTTCCACTTCTGGAAAGCGTTTAACCGTACCAGCAAAAATACCCAACGCATCTGCACCGCCATTTTCTTCAGAACGTTGCATCAAGGCTTGCATGCCCACACAAATGGCGAGTACAGGCTTATTAAAGACTGCATTACGTACCACCTCATCAATTCCTGCTTCATGCATGCCCTGCATACAGTCACGCATGGCACCCACACCTGGAAACACAATTTTATCGGCTTGTGCAATCAGTTTTGGGTCATTGGTCACATCTACCGTTGCACCCACATGCTCTAAAGCTTTCGCTGCAGAGTGTAAATTTCCCATGCCATAGTCAAGAAGGGCAATTCGGGTCATTAGAGTGTTCCTTTGGTTGATGCCACTGTATTTTCAGCACGCGGATCGACTTCACATGCCATGCGTAAAGCACGTGCAAATGCTTTAAATACGCTTTCAATTTGGTGGTGGCTGTTTTTACCTTTGAGGTTGTCGATGTGCAGTGTCATTAATGCATGGTTGACAAAGCCTTGGAAGAATTCTGAGAATAAATCCACATCAAAAGTACCAATACGTGCGCGGGTAAATGGAATATCCATAAATAAACCCGGACGACCCGATAAATCGACAATCACACGGCTTAAAGATTCATCAAGTGGTGCGTAAAAGTGACCGTAGCGTCGTAAACCTTTTTTATCGCCCAAAGCTTGAGCAAAAGCTTGTCCAAGCGTGATACCACAGTCTTCTACAGTGTGGTGATCATCAATTTCCAAGTCGCCATCACAATGAATATCAATATCAAACAAACCGTGTCGCTTGATTTGATCAATCATATGGTCTAAAAATGGAACTCCAGTGTTGAGTGTGCCTTGACCCGTACCGTCCAGATTCACACGAACTCGAATTTTAGTTTCGTTGGTATTTCTCACCACTTCACTGATACGTTGGGTCATAGACACGTTCCTCAAAAAACGTCAAAAATGATTGATGTAAAATGTTTTCGCTGTGACGAAGTCTCAGCATATTAGATTGCTCAGGAGGGTTAATCAATGCCTATTACCGTACATGCCTATACTTCACTGGAAAATACCGAAGTGCGCAGCCAGCTTGAGCGACTGTATGATACCAGCCCTGAATTTGGCGATGGGCAAGATGCGGTAAGCCAACTTGAGCAGAACTTGGCTCAGTATACCCTACTTTACACGGCAGAATTTAATACTAAAGTGATTGGTGCGATTTGGTGCACAGGGCAAGATGATCATCGTACGCTTGAATATATTGTGGTGCATCCTGCAAACCGTGGTCGAGGTGTGGCAGATCGTTTGGTGAGTGAGGTGTGCCGTATGGAAGAAGCCAAAGGTGTGCAGCACTTTCAGCCGGGTTGTGGTGCGATTCATCGTTGTTTGGCGCATTTGGGTAAGTTGTGAGTTTTTAAAAAGCTGACGTTGTGTCTGTCTTTTCAGTTTATCCGTATAGGTCAAAATTAAATTAGTATCGAAAATCCCTTCTCTTGCGCCATATATGGCTCAGGGATGAGGAATATCTTCCGTAAGAGGATGATGGGGGATTGAAGTATGGTTTTAATCGGATTTGTGAAAGAAGTTTATCTAAATCCTATATTGTTTTTTGTGCTTGCACAGCCACAATTTTTAGCTAAGGTTTAAATAGCTTTGCGTAGGCATCTTCCTACTTTGGCAAGACCCAAAGTAGGCAAAAGTCTTTTGTTACCCATACACGACATCCTTGTCGTGATGGGTAACGTGGGGCATCCGTGCCCCACATTCGCGTATCGGAAGTTTGTCAAAATTTAATTGGAAAAGAACTCATTTTTAAATTTTTGGGTGATATTTCAGCAGAAATAGAATGAGGTTGCTGTAAAAGTAAACATTTGCACTGAAAAGCGAAAAAGACTATTGACGATTTACAGCTGAAACTGTTTAATACGCGTCATTGGCGTGATAGCTCAGTCGGTAGAGCAACGGATTGAAAATCCGTGTGTCCCCAGTTCGATCCTGGGTCTCGCCACCATATTCAAAACGGTTAAACGTTTTCAATCCCTGATCCCATCAGGGATTTTTTTTGCATAAAATTTATGCGATCAAATAAAAAAGTGATGATTTTTATTGACTATTCAGCCGAGATACGGCTTAATACACGGCATTGGCGTGATAGCTCAGTCGGTAGAGCAACGGATTGAAAATCCGTGTGTCCCCAGTTCGATCCTGGGTCTCGCCACCATATTCAAAAAGCCTCAAACACTGTTTGAGGTTTTTTTTTCGCCTCTAGGTTGGTCATAGAGAATTATAATTACATGCAAAGCGCATTAAAATTCCAAGAAAAATTGCATACCCATAATAGATTTAAGAAAGTGAAAAAGACCGTTTATCCGAGTCAAGGTGAGCCAAAATTGATTTTCAGGTAGGCTATAAAACGTATACGGTTGCAGTGAAAAATTTTTTTCTTGCATGGTGTAAAACTGCATTGTCCTGAAATTACGTTGCGAGACAAGTTTATGAAATTTATAAAAATATATCCTTTGCTGCTGATATTGGGCTGTCCATGGAGCATGATGGTCCACGCGGATGACGCGGTGACCTTACCCACCCTGCACGTACTGGCCGAGCCAGAGTTACGTACAGAAACCGGGATTGTGCCGTATCAGAATGATGAAAAAAATCTCCGTGCTTTACAGCATCAAGTTATTCGTAATTCACGTGAAGCACAAAACTTTATGATCGACAGCCATGTGGTTGCCAATCTGGAAATTCAGCCCTTACAAGCACAACCCGACCTAAATTCGTTATCGCCCTTTCTACAACAGTATGTATTGAGTATTGCTCAGGGTTTACAGTCGAGTGATCCTACACAAGGCTTGTATATTATGTTGCAACCCTTTGGTATAAACCGTAGCAACAGTATGCAGCATATTGATCGTAGCAATAGCAACAGTATGCAGCCCATCGATCGTGATATGCATATACAGCTCGACCTGAAAAATGTCAGCATTGGTACGATTGAACATTCTATAAATAATTTTTCTGTACCTGAGCTACCGACACCGAAAAAGTAATCATTTTTCTTTTGAAAAAATCCTTAGCTTTGCCAGCGAAGCCTATATTTGCCGCCGCGAGAAAGTGGCAAATGCCTGCGCAGTTGAAAATTGGGGCTGTTTTCAGCCTGTGAGCTAGTCATGTTCTTCAGAGATCATTACTCCGTTATATGCTCAGCCAGTCGGGAACCACCGGGTCAGTTTTAATCCTGCCCAGAGCTGGAAATTGGCTCCATACGATGTTAAATATTATCAATTGAATGATCAGCGGGTGCTCATTGCCCAGACCAGTTTTAGAATTGATCAGGTCATTGATTAAATTTATAAATATTATGAGCATCGTTAAATGAAAGATCTGTTTTCTGATGACAGCTTGCGCTATAAACAGGCCCGTCCGGCTTATTCTGCAGAAATTGTCCAGGAAATTTTAAAGCATGTACCTGAACGAACTTTTGCCTGGGATTGTGGTGCCGGTTCGGGGCAGTTTACCCAGTTATTGGTACCACATTTTCAGCAGATTTTAGCCACAGATTTAAGTCAAGCACAGTTGGATTTGGCACCGCAGTGGGCAAATGTGAGTTATCGTATCTGCTTGGCGCAAGACAGCGGATTGGCAGATGCGAGTGTGGATTTAATTACCGTTGCACAAGCGATTCACTGGTTCAATTTTGATGCCTTTTATGCCGAAGTGCATCGGGTGCTAAAACCGAGTGGAATATTTGCTGCGGTGGGCTACGGTCTGATTCAAGCTGTAGATCCTGAGGTGAATACCGCAATTCAACGCTTGTATTTTCAGACCTTAAAAGGTTGTTGGGATGCTGAACGTCGTTATATTGATGACTTATATCGCACGATTCCTTTCCCATTTCAAGAAATCGTGACACCCGAACTTTGCCTGAAATATCGTTGGTCGGCAGCACAATTGCTGAATTATTTAAACACTTGGTCGGGACTGCAGCATTATTTAAAGCAACATACTGATACGCCCTTGCTTGAATTACAACAATTGTTGCAGCAGCAACCTGCTCAGGGCTTGGAAATTCAGTTTCCAGTTTTGCTGCGTTTAGG
The DNA here is from genome assembly GCF_013418795.1 of Acinetobacter sp. YH12120. Lineage (NCBI taxonomy): Bacteria > Pseudomonadati > Pseudomonadota > Gammaproteobacteria > Moraxellales > Moraxellaceae > Acinetobacter > Acinetobacter sp. YH12120. The sequence continues at coordinate 28,887 of NZ_VPBI01000008.1, forward strand.
TCGCTTGGTATAAAAAGTCAATGTATTGAGTGATTTTTGAACTTAAAATATAAGTTGGTGAAAAAAGGATGTTTCTCCACAGGTGTAATTTACCTATGTGCGAGGTGTCCAATGTTAAAATTTTCTCTCCCTATTTTATTCAGTCTTGCGCTGAGTCTCCCTGCGACTGCTTTTGCCAATCTTGATCAGCCTTTACAGGTCTTGGATGATTGTGCATTAAGTGCAGAATATGGGCAATCCAACAGCTTAAATTTGCTGCATGATCAATACCGTTTTACCGCGCAAGATGTGGTGAATCAAGTTCGAGCTGAACAAAACCTAGACTTAGCAAGCAAATTTGCAACTTTGGGTTCTCGTTTTTATATCAACCCGCAAGGTCAAACTGTGCTGCAAATTCAACGTGATGTGGTGTCTTTGGGTGTGATTGAAACCACACTCAGTGTGGATGGTTTACGCCAGTTAGGGCAGCATTTTATAGATGAATTTAAAGCTTTGGCATTTGAGTAAAATGGAGTGCGTTGTCGCAAATGACCTTGTGACAATCTAAGACATAAAAACTTAAGACATAAAAAAACGCCCTGAAAAATCAGGGCGTTTTTTATTGCACGCGAATTATGCTGGTTGCGCAGATTCTTGTTGTGCAGGAGTCAACATGTGACCGTGTTCTTCGAAGTTTGCATGCCAAGATAATGCTTCACGAAGTAGGTGAGGAGTGTGACCACCTTTTGCACATGCACGCTCAAAGTAATCATTCAATGCATTGCGGTACATTGGGTGTACACAGTTGTCGATAATCGCACGAGCGCGTTCACGTGGTGCAAGACCGCGTAAATCTGCTAAACCTTGCTCAGTGACTAAGATGTCAACGTCGTGTTCGTTGTGGTCTACATGCGCAGCCATTGGAACGATAGATGAAATGTCACCGCCTTTCGCAATCGATTTAGTCACGAAAATCGCCAAGTGTGCGTTACGCGCGAAGTCACCTGAACCACCAATACCGTTCATCATTTTGGTACCGCATACATGGGTTGAGTTCACGTTACCGTAAATATCAAACTCAAGTGCAGTGTTAATACCAATGATGCCTAAACGACGTACTAACTCAGGGAAGTTAGAAATTTCTTGTGGACGTAAAATGAATTTGTCTTTGTAGTGTGCAAGATTACCAAATACGCGATCGCCACATTTTTCAGACAAAGTCATTGAACAGCCAGAAGCGAACTTCATTTTGCCTGCATCAATCAATTCAAACGTACAGTCTTGGAGTACTTCTGAGTACATCACCAAGTCTTCAAAGTTAGAGTGTTTGAAGCCTGTTAATACTGCATTTGCAATTGAACCGATACCTGCTTGTAAAGGTGCCAAGTTTTTCGGTAAACGACCTTGTGCTACTTCGTTTTCAAAGAATGCGATCAAGTGATCTGCAATTGCTTGAGTTTCGTCATCTGGATCGGTCACGTTAGATGGAGAGTCAAGCAAGGTATCGTTAAATACAATACCCACAACTTTTGCAGGGTCTAACTGAATACCTTTGGTTCCAATACGTTGTTCAACGTGAGTTAATGGCACTGGACCACGTGTTGGACGTGCTTCAGGAATATAAATGTCGTGTAGGCCTTCAAATTCTGTGCTTACAGTGGTGTTGATTTCGATAATGACTTTATCTGCATATTCAACAAAGCTTGCAGAGTTACCTACAGAAGTTGTTGGAATAATTAAGCTGTCTTCAGTAATTGCAACTGCTTCAACAATCGCGATGTCTGGGCGTTTTAGCGTGTTGTTACGCATTTGCTCAACAGTTTCAGACAAGTGTTGGTCAATGAACATAACTTGACCTTGGTTAATTGCTTTACGCAAAGTGTTGTCTACTTGGAACGGCATACGACGAGCCAAAACACCTGCTTCAGTCAATTGCTTGTCTAAATCATTACCAAGACTTGCCCCAGTAATTAAGTCAATTTTTAAAGGATTGGTTTTAGCGCGTGCCACCAATGCAAGTGGAACAGCTTTTGCTTCACCCGCACGAGTAAAGCCACTCATACCTACGGTCATACCATCTTGAACGAATTCAGCAGCTTGTTCTGCGCTGATTACTTTGTCGTGGAGGGAGGCTAAACGGATGCGATCTAAAGACATGGCGAACTCTCGTAAAATACTAGACTGATACCGATTGTACCGATCAAAAAAGGTATTTTGCATAGGTGTTAGGCTAAGGTCTAATTTTTTGCCTAAATGGTGGTATAAAAATATAAAATAATACATAAATAATTGAATTTAATCGTTTATTTATATATCAAAAGGTAAATATTACAATTTGTTTGATATATTTTTATACAATTTTGATATGCACCATCTGAATTTTTTACTTTGATCGTCCATCCGATTTGCTGTTGGTCTGAAATTGGTATATAGCAAGCCAGATAGAGATCAAAAGCGTCAGCCGTTTAGAAGTGTTCACTCAAACTTTGTTTGATTTTTTCCAGCGTGCCAACATTATTTTTTTCTTCAACGATTTCAGGTTGTAACGGCAGGGTAATGATGGCTTCAAGACCACCGTGTTCACGGTTTTGAATGGTGAGCTCGCCCTGATGAATATCGACAATACGTTTTACAATTGCCAAACCTAAGCCACTGCCTTGTACAGTACGTGCTTCATTGCCGCGTACAAAAGGCTGCATTAAATCGGCAATTTGGTCTTCTGGAATGCCTGTACCGTTGTCTGCCACGCTAATCCGAATGTGTTCATCCAGCACTTCTGCAGACAACTCAATTGGCTCTGCACCATAGCGTTTCGAGTTATTAATCAGGTTGCCAATCAGACGTTTCAGCGACAAACTGCGCGCCTGAATTAAAGGTAATTCTTGTGCGTTAAAGCGAATATCCAACGGTTTAAATTGAATAATCAATTCCTGCAGCAAAACATTTAAATCGGTTTCTTGTAATTCTTCATCGGAACCATCACGCATATAAGAAATGAATTGATTTAAAATCGCATCCATATCTTCTACATCGTAAATTAAGCCTTCTTTTAAAAAATCATCATCGGGCATCATTTCGGCACTTAAACGAATCCGTGTCAGTGGCGTGCGCAGGTCGTGTGAAATACCTGCCAACATGATACGACGGTCACGTTCAGTCTGTTCCAAGGTATAAATCATGTGATTAAAGGCTTGGTTGACCTCACGAATTTCCTGCGGACCGTGATTGGTTTCTAAATAAGGTGCTTTGCCTGTTTTACTGTAGCTATTGGCGGCATTTTGCAGACGACGCAAAGGACGATTCAGCTGACGTACTAGAGTTAAAATAATTGCTGCAGCTAACAGTGGAATACCCAAAAGCCAGCCAAAGACCAATTCAGGGCTGTAGTTGGCATAGGTTTTAAGGGGTTCACGTACCCAGTTGCCATTCATTTCTGGGGTTTGAATCCAAATACGCGGGCTTGGTTTGAACTGGAAATAGACCGTGACATCCTGCATTTTTAATTCAGTTGCCAGTTTCTTTTCTATTTGTTGGGTAAAAAACTCTGCAATGACTTTTTCCCGTACATTAGGAAACTCACGTGGATCGGTTACATATTCAATGCCGACCCGATTTTTAAGCCACGCATCGACATCGACTTCGGCTTCATTGTGAAAAATGCGCAAATCTGGATTGTTTAAAATTTCCAGTTCAACCGCTAAATAGCGGGCGTGTTGTTGAATTTCAGGTAAATACAAGGTGCGCCAAAAGAACCACAACGACATAAACAGGCTAAACAACACCACAAAAACCACCAGTACCGTGGTGCGCATGGCTGCAGAGCGTGGTTTGATTTTGTCCAGAAAACGCTCCCAGCGGGTACGTTTCTTTTCAGAATACGCCACATAGTCGGTAAATTCTTGTGGGTCGATGGGTTCGAGTTTCACATCTTGTCCTGTGGCAGAGGTTGTAAAGCGAATTTAGTAAGTGAAATTTTATGATGAATATACTTGTTATTGGAATGTCTGTTCTTTAAATCTAGCACAATGATCGGTGTGCATAAATGTTGATCATTGCATGAAGATGTGAGGCTGAAGCCTCACATCATTTTCAACTTATTCCGCACCATCTGGAACAAATACATAACCGACACCCCAAACCGTTTGAATATAACGTGCACGGGCAGGGTTTTCTTCAATTAAACGACGTAAACGTGAAACCTGAACATCAATCGAACGCTCCATCGCACCCCATTCACGACCACGCGCCAAATTCATTAACTTGTCACGGGTTAAAGGCTCACGAGGATGTTGTACCAACGCTTTGAGTACTGCAAATTCACCTGTAGTTAGGGTCACGACCTGACCTTCACGTGTCAAAGTACGGGTCGATAAATCTAGTGACCATGGGCCAAAACCAACCACTTCCATTTGCTGACTTGGTGCACCTGGTACCTCGCGCACTTGACGACGCAATACAGCACGAATACGCGCTAACAGCTCATTTGGATTAAACGGTTTTGGTAAATAATCATCTGCACCTGCTTCAAGTCCTGCAATACGGTCAGAGTCACTGCCGCGAGCCGTCAGCATAATAATTGGCGTGTCGATGTTAGATTGACGTAAACGACGGCAAATACTTAAACCATCTTCAACAGGCAGCATAAAATCAAGCACGATTAAAGAGAACAGTTCACGCTGTAACAAACGATCCATTTGTGTCGCATCGTGGGCAGTTTTGACCACAAAGCCCTTATCTTCCAAGAAACGCTGTAACAGGGTACGTAAACGCACATCATCATCGACAACGAGAATGCGTTCGACGCGGTCAGTTTCGGTGTGTACGGCATCTGTTTTTTCAGCAGGTACAACTAAACTCATGATGTGCTCCTTTATTCTTTATTGTCATCGTAAACAAAAAGTTGAGTTGGCTTTGAGTATACGATTCATTTGTATCTATTGCCTATGTTCTAAAGCAACAAATATTGCAGATAAAATCAAGACATAGATACCAAATATATACAGCATTCCTGTGTGAAAATCTGACATATTTGCCCGTTTCAGTCTAACATGGGCCTGAATTTTATTTAGATTTATAAAATTCTGTCGAATTGGCAAAATCCACCAAAAAACCGCCATTTATAAAATTCATAAAACAATTGTGGATTTTATAGTCTTGGTCTTTATAATCATGGCTTTTAGTACTTATCCTTGTAGGATCACACACGATGACTGACTTAGTTCAGCAGTTAGCAAAAGAACTTGCCGTACGACCAAATCAAGTAGAAGCTGCCATCAAACTTATTGATGAAGGTGCTAGCGTTCCATTTATTGCACGTTACCGTAAAGAAGTGACGCAAGGTTTAGATGACACGCAGCTACGTCAGCTCGATACACGTTTATCGTATTTACGTGATTTATATGAGCGTCGCGAAAAAGTAATAGAATCACTCAAAGAACAAGATAAATTATCTGATGATTTATTGGCACGGGTAAACGCTGCTGAAACCAAAAATGCCTTAGAAGAAATTTATGCGCCTTACCGTCCTAAACGTACCAGTAAATCGTTTAAAGCCAAAGAAGCAGGTTTAGGCCCAATTGCAGCGCAAATTTTTGCAGAACAGGTTGAGCCAAGCGAAGCTTTAGCAGGCTTTAGTCATGCAGACTATCCTGATGCAGACAGTCAGCTAGATGCGGTACAACACATTCTGATTGATGAATGGGCACAAAATATTGCCTTAACCACAGAATTAAAAGAAATTTTTGCCAAAACAGCGGTATTAAAAAGCTTGGTTGCTTCTGAAGAGAAAAAAGAAGTGGGCAAAAAATTCCGTGATTACTTCGATTTTTCAGAAAACCTCAACAAAGTGCCTTCACATCGCCTATTGGCGATGTTGCGTGGTCGCCAAGAAAACGTCTTGGGTTTAAAAGTCGATGGTGAAGACAGTGCACCTTTGGCACGTATTGAAACTGAATACAATTTAGATCAAATTCAGCCGCAAGCACGTCAGGACTTTTTAAAGCAAACGGCAAAATTGTTCTGGTTGGGCAAAGTGCGTCCACAAATCGAACATTCATTATTGACTGAAAAGCGTTTGGCTGCCGAAGCTGAAGCGATGGATGTCTTTGCAGAAAACTTGCGTCATTTATTGCTCTCTGCACCTGCAGGTGCGCGTTGTACGCTGGGCGTAGACCCTGGCATCCGTACAGGTGTCAAACTGGCTGTGGTGAACCAATCTGGCGATGTGGTTGCACATAGCACGGTTTATCCATTTGCACCTAAAGAAGACAAAGCAGGCGCGATTGAAGAACTTGCACGTTTATGCCGTGAGCACAATGTTGATTTAATCGCGATTGGTAACGGGACTGCAAGCCGTGAAACTGAAGCGGTTGTGGCAGAAATGATGGCGGCGCACAGTGACTTGAAATTAACACGTGTGTCTGTATCTGAAGCGGGTGCATCTGTGTATTCAGCTTCTGAATTGGCATCGCAAGAGTTGCCAGAACTAGATGTGTCGATTCGTGGTGCAGTGTCGATTGCACGTCGTTTGCAAGACCCATTGGCAGAATTGGTAAAAATTGATCCAAAATCAATCGGTGTGGGTCAGTATCAACATGACGTGAATCAGGCAGGTTTAGCAAAAACCTTAGAAGCTGTGGTAGAAGACTGTGTGAACTCGGTCGGTGTTGATGTCAACACGGCATCTTCAGCAATTTTGGGTTATATCGCAGGTTTGAATAAAGCCATTGCACAGCAAATTGTTGAATACCGTAAAGAACATGGCCGTTTTGACAATCGCCAAGCTTTGAAAAACGTACCGCGTTTAGGCGAACGTACTTTTGAACAAGCAGCAGGTTTCTTACGTATTCAGGCAGGTTCTGAGCCTTTGGATGCTTCTGCAGTGCACCCTGAATCTTATGGTTTAGTAGAAAAAATTGTGGCTGCCAAAGCGACCACGGTTAAAGATATTATTGGTAATACTGAAATTATCCGTTCGGTGAATGCTGAAGAATTTGTGGATGAGCAAGTCGGCTTACCAACTATTCAGGATGTTTTGTCTGAATTGGAAAAACCAGGTCGTGACCCACGTCCTGAATTCCGTACGGCTAAATTCCGTGAAGATATTACTGAAGTGGCGCAGTTGACTGAAGGCATGCAGCTTGAAGGTGTTGTAACCAACGTGACCAACTTTGGTGCTTTCGTGGATGTGGGCGTACATCAGGATGGTTTGGTGCATATTTCTGAGTTGGCCAATGAATTTGTGGCTGATCCGCATAAAGTGGTGAAACCAGGTCAAATTGTTCAAGTGCGTGTGTTGCAGGTTGATGTAGAGCGTAACCGTGTGAATTTATCGATGCGTCCTGAAGGTTCGGCTGCACCTGCAAAAGCAGCGCGTGCACCACGTCGTGATCAAGAACAGCGTACAGAGCGTAAGCCACAAGCGAAACGTCCACAGCAGTCACGTCCTCAGACTGAGCGTCCACAAGCGAAAAAACTACAAGCCGCTAAACCACAAGAAAATAAAATTGGTGGTTTAGGTGCATTGTTGTTACAAGCAGGGATTAAAGGTTCGAAGTAATTTTGAATTGCTCTAACAAAAAGCTCCCGAAATTCGGGAGCTTTTTGTTTTGCAGGAACATTTTTATATACAGATTTTTTGATGGATTTTAAATCAACGGTACAATCCAACTCACCAAAATCAGCATAATTCCCAAATGTCCAAGTTTACGAGTCACTGCGACTAGTTTTGACGGTGGTGCTTCAAGTTGGCGAGCATATTCCTGAAGATTTAAACCTTGTGAGGCTTTGCTGCTAAATAAAAATACGCCCAAATCAATACAAATTAAAATCGTGCCGACATCGGCAACAACCTCTAAAAGTTCATATTCTTGCTGATAAAGCGCCGTTGCAACCTGATAACTCAGAAACAAGGCAAAGGCAAAACAGCCATACTGTAAAATGAGGGCCAGTGCTCGCATAATCCATTCAAAATACTTAAAACAGCTGTGTTATAGCATAAAAATGCGGTGCAATTGAATGTTTTGTTATGGTTGAGATTGTGGATCTTAAATAAGCAATTAACGGATTAAGCCTTGCAGAACAAAACTTGTGGCAATACTGCCTGCTGCCAATTTAGACATGAAATAACTGTAATTAGAAGAGGCAGAAACTTCGGACATCGCACCAGATGAATGCGACATGGACACGGCAAGTTGGCTGCGATAGCCCAATTCGACTAACAAGACCACCAGGCCTGTCAGTGTCATCACTTGAAATGTGTCTACATGATTGCGCGTAAGCTCAGTATATAAGTGATAAAAACTTAAGCCCGCAGCAGAAAAACAAAATAGCTTAAACAGATACAGAGTTTTCATGTGTTGTACCTTTCATTATTGTAATGTCATTTTGAATGCTATTTCTTAAACCAATATTAAAATCACATGAAAAGTTGCGGCTGCACAATTTAAAAATTGTTGAAGTGATGTTGTATTGTTGTGCGCTGTTCAACCTAAGCTGTAAAAACAAATAGGCGACCCGTAGGTCGCCTAAAGCAAAACTTGAATTGTGTATAAATTACCAGTGTTCACCTGGGAACAAGCGCGCATACGCTTTTTGTACCCAGTTCAGTTTTTGCTGCTCGCCCACAGAAGCGGTAGAGCTTGGGAATAAGTTATAACCAATCGACATGAGTTTGTTGTTAATGTCTGGTGCAATCGCATAAGTGATTGAAGCCAAACGACCCAAATGTGTCGCAATTTTCTTCGGACGTTTCACAATCGCATAAGCAATTAAATCTGCCGCTTGCTCAGGTGAAAGGGTGGGCACGTACTTATAAATTTTGGTTGGTGCGATCATTGGGGTACGAACCAATGGCATATACACCGAAGTAATCGCAATTTTGTGTGTATGCGCTTCTGCAGATAGACAGCGACTAAACGCATCCAATGCGGCTTTAGATGCCACATAAGCCGAGAAACGCGTTGCGTTGGCTAATACACCAATCGAGCTGATGTTGATGATGTGACCATCTTTACGGTGCATCATCTGCGGCAAAATATTGAGTACCAAACGCACAGCACCAAAATAGTTGAGCTGCATGGTACGTTCAAAGTCGTGGAAACGATCAACCGACTCATGTACTGCACGACGGATTGAGCGGCCTGCGTTGTTAATTAAAATATCAATATGATCGACAGAGGCAAGAATTTGTTGCGATACAGCATCAATAGAGTCCATATCGTTTAGATCACAAGGGAAAACTGAAGCCTTGCCACCACGTGCTTCAATTTCAGCTTTGACTTGTTCGAGCGTTTCCTGAGTACGTGCCACCAAAAGCACATGCGCACCTGCATCGGCTAGCTTATGTGCCACGGTTAAACCAATACCACTCGATGCACCTGTAATAAGGGCAACTTTACCATTTACACGCTGTTGAAAAAGTTTCTCTAATTTTGGCTTCACGCTAATATTCCTGATTTAGATTCCTGAGTTGTCATTTTTATTGAGATTGACGATTCAAATTTCAGACTGAATTTGAACTGTTTTACTTGGCTTTATGATAGCCGATTGCACAAAAAAAGCTATGGAATAAGTGGTTGAATTTAAAAATGAATTTAGAGTAATTGCTCTATTTTTGTGAGCTGTATATCTTTATTTTTACCATGAAATAAAGCTAATGCAAAGACATACAAAGAAAAATTAAAATAAAAAAGCATCCTGTTGAAATTAATCAGCAGGATGCCAGTACAAAGTTTGAACTGATGAGTTTTATACGGCTGCTAAAGCTTGCTCTAAATCGGCAATTAAGTCATCGGCATGTTCAATCCCGATGGATAAACGCACCATATCTTCACTCACACCAGCCGCTTTGAGTTCATCTGCACTCAACTGACGGTGAGTGGTGGTTGCAGGGTGGCAAGCCAGACTCTTGGCATCGCCAATATTGACCAAGCGTGTGAATAATTGCAGTGCATCAATAAAGCGGGTTCCGCCTTCACGGCCATCTTGCACACCAAAAGACAGAATTGCAGAAGGTTTGCCTTTCACATATTTTTGTGCCAACGCATGTTGCGGGTGATCTTTCAAACCTGCGTAATTGACCCATTTCACTTTTGGATGTGCCTGTAAATATTCCGCTACTTTTTGCGCGTTTTCAGTATGGCGTTCCATACGCAGGCTTAAGGTTTCTAAACCTTGTAAAATTAGGAATACGTTATGCGGGCTAATCGCTGCACCTGTATTGCGTAGTGGTACTACACGTGCACGTGCAATAAATGCTGCAGCGCCTAAGGCTTCTACATAGTTCACACCATGGTAACTTGGGTCAGGTGTATTTAAGGCTTTAAAACGCTCAGGATATTTGCCCCAAGGGAATTTACCGCTATCGACAATAATGCCGCCAATAGACGTACCGTGACCACCAATATATTTGGTCAGTGAGTGAATGATGATATCTGCGCCAAAATCAAATGATTTTTGCAAGACAGGCGTGGCTACAGTGTTATCCACCACCACTGGAATGCCGTATTCGTGCGCAATTTTCGCAATCGCTTCAAGGTCAATAATATTGCCCAATGGGTTACCAATGGATTCTACAAAGACCAGTTTGGTTTTGTCATCAATCAGGTCGCGTAAGCTTTCAGGCTGTTGATAATCGAAGAAACGTACTTCAATGCCTTGTTTAGGCAAGGTGTGGGCAAATAAGTTGTAAGTACCGCCGTATAAAGTTGATACTGAAGCAATGTTATCGCCTGCTTCGGTAATGGTCTGAATTGCGTAGGTAATTGCAGCCATACCCGATGCTAAAGCCAATGCGCCAATCCCGCCTTCAAGTGCTGCAACACGTTGCTCCAATACTGCAGTGGTTGGGTTCATAATACGGGTGTAAATATTGCCTTGTACTTTTAAATCAAATAAATCGGCACCATGTTGCGTATTATCAAAGGCATAAGAAGTGGTTTGGTAAATAGGCACAGCCACGGCTTTGGTGGTTGGTTCTGGGCTATAGCCTGCATGAATGGCCAAAGTTTCGTCTTTATAGGTCATGTTTACTTCATCTTCGTGAGTTAAATTTGTTTGAGTCTAGCACTTTTAAATATGAAAGAAAGTGTAAAAATGCTGCAATATTTAGCTGTAAATTTGATATAGCAGGCAAAAAGTCCTGTGCTTATCCGCTGATCGCTAGAGTTGTAACAAAGCATGCAAGATGTTTGAGGTGTCTTATTTTTTCTCTGTATTCAGGTATAATACCCGATTATTTTTTCGCTCATTAGAGCAGGGGCTGCTCATCTGAGCCCCAGATTTGGTTTTCTATTGAGGAGTCCTACGTGGCCCAATATATTTATACGATGAACCGAGTGTCCAAAATGGTTCCGCCTAAGCGCGAAATCCTGAAAGACATCTCTTTATCATTTTTCCCAGGTGCGAAAATTGGTGTGCTTGGTTTAAACGGTGCAGGTAAATCGACTTTGCTCCGTATTATGGCGGGCGTAGATAAAGATTTCTCTGGTGAAGCTCGTGCACAGCCAGGCATCAAAATTGGTTATCTTGAGCAAGAACCACCACTAGACCCGAGCAAAGATGTACGCGGCAACGTGGAAGATGGTGTGCGTGAAGCTTTAGATGCTTTAGAGCGTTTAGACCAAGTTTTTGCAGAATATGCAGATCCAGATGCAGATTTCGACAAACTTGCAAAAGAGCAAGAGAAGTTAGAAGCGATTATCCAAACTTGGGATGCACACAACCTGAACAATCAGCTTGAACAAGCAGCGGCAGCATTAAATTTGCCAGCTTGGGATGCTGATGTTAACAAATTATCGGGTGGTGAGCGTCGTCGTGTGGCTTTATGCCGTTTGTTATTGTCTAAACCAGACATGCTGCTTCTAGACGAGCCGACGAACCACTTGGATGCAGAATCTGTATCTTGGTTAGAGCGTTTCTTAAAAGACTTCCCGGGTACGATTGTGGCAATTACCCACGACCGTTACTTCTTGGATAACGTTGCAGAATGGATTTTAGAACTTGACCGTGGACATGGTATTCCATATCAAGGTAACTACTCTTCATGGTTAGAGCAGAAAAATAACCGTTTAGAGCAAGAACAGAAGCAAGAAGAATCTTTTGCTAAAGCCTTGAAAAAAGAATTGGAATGGGTACGTTCTAATGCGAAAGGCCAGCAAAAGAAAAACAAAGCGCGTATGGAGCGTTTTGAAGAGCTTAACTCGCGTGAATTCCAACAGCGTAACGAAACTTCTGAAATTTATATTCCACCTGGCCCACGTTTAGGGAACAAAGTGGTGGAAGTGGAAAACATCAGCAAGTCATTTGGTGATCGCTTACTTTACGAAAACCTTTCCTTTACTGTGCCGCCTGCAGCGATTGTGGGGATTGTCGGTCCAAACGGTGCGGGTAAAACGACTTTATTCCGTATGATGACTGGCGAGCAACAACCTGATACGGGCAGCGTGACTTTAGGTGACTCGGTAAAAGTGGCTTATGTCGGTCAGATTCGTGACACTCTAGATGATGACAAAACTGTTTGGGAAGAAGTTTCTGGCGGTTTAGACATTTTGAAAGTGGGCGATTATGAAATTGCATCGCGTGCTTATATTGGTCGCTTTAACTTTAAAGGTCAGGATCAGCAAAAACGCGTTGGTGAATTGTCGGGTGGTGAGCGTAACCGTTTACAACTGGCAAAAATTCTACAGCAGGGCGCAAACGTGATCTTGCTGGATGAGCCATCAAACGACTTGGATATTGAAACTTTACGTGCACTGGAAGATGCAATTTTAGTCTTCCCAGGTACAGTGATGGTGGTATCGCACGACCGTTGGTTCCTAGACCGTATTGCAACGCACATCTTGTCATTCGAAGATGAGCAACCAGAATTCTTTACAGGTAACTATACTGAGTTTGAAGAATATCGCCGTAAGAAATATGGTGATGATCTGGCAACCAAACGTAGCAAATACCGTAAAATTGGCGCTTAAGTCTAAAAACTTGAGTTCTCATTAAAAAAACCAGCCGAGAAGGCTGGTTTTTTTATATTTGCTCGATGATGTGGTCTTGTGATCAACCTAGCAACATTTTTCTTAATCTAGATGTAGACCAGTGAGGTTTAAACTTCCCACTCATGTGCACATTCACGGCACTTCCATTTTTTTTGTGACTGCATAAAGGCTTGCATAGAAATTTTGAAATCAGGCAAATCACGATAAAACAAGAAACCTGCAATTACACACAGCACAAATACCGCCACAGTAATGCTTTGTAAGGTTGTGCCTGCACCATCACCAAAAATCCACATGGCGATACTGATCAAGACAAGAAGTAATAAGACAAATACCGCTGGAATAAGCATCACCAAGCTTTTTGGCACCACAGGACGCGGTGTTGTTTGACCTGCCTGCGCAACAGGCATGATTTTTGGGCTTTGACATTTAGGGCATCGGTATTGCATTACAACTCCAAAATTCTAATCTGATCGTTATTCTAACCAAATGTACGGCAAATCAAAAACAGTCTGTCAGAAAACAGGGCAATAAAAAAGCCCAAGTCATTGCTTGAGCTTTATTATAAGATGAAGATAAGTGAATTTATATTCATCTTGAATATGGCGTCCCTACGGGGATTCGAACCCCGGTTACCGCCGTGAAAGGGCGATGTCCTAGGCCTCTAGACGATAGGGACTTGATGAGGCAACACAGGTAAAGCCTTATTTAAACTTGGTGGAGTCAAGCGGGATCGAACCGCTGACCTCTACAATGCCATTGTAGCGCTCTACCAACTGAGCTATGACCCCAGTCTGTGTGAGCGCAATATTAGGGCTATTGCGCGCACACGTCAACAAAAAAATGAATTAAGCTGGATCAATTGCATCATTTTTCGGCAATTTGATGCTTTCATTCAGTTTTTCCCAGACTTTAACTTCTTTTTTGCTTGGTCCGCCAACCACTTCTAAGGCATGACGCAAACGCGCAAAGGTCAGGTCAGGACCAATGGTGACCATGGTTTGCATCACAGGTGTAGATGCGGTTGAACCTGCAATTGCAATAAAGAACGCAGGCATGAAATCACGCAATTTGATTTCCATTTGGTTGGCTAAATCCATTAGGGTTTGGCTCACCGTGTCGTTGTTCCAAGTAAATAGACTTTCTAAACGCCAAATTGCAAATTGTAGGCTTTGACGCACTTGTTCTTCAGACAGTTTTTTACTTTCAAACTGTTCCTTGCTCAAGCTTGGGAAATGGTTGAAGTAATGTGCAGACCAATTGACCGCTTCTGAGAGTAAATTAATACGCGGTTGAATCGCGGCAGCAATCTCTTCCAATTTGGCACGATCTGCTTTCCAAGCCAATAAGGTATCTAACAGCTCAGCAGGTGAAAGCGCTTTAATCCATTGACCATTCAGCCAATTGAGTTTTTCCACATCAAAGATAGGGCCGCCTAGTGAAACACGTTGAATATCAAAGTGTTCAATCATTTCGGCTAAGGTGAATTTTTCACTTTCATCTGGCATTGACCAACCCATGCGACCTAAATAGTTCAGCAAAGCTTCAGGTAATACGCCAATGTCTTTGTAGTAGTTGATTGAAGTTGGGTTTTTACGTTTAGATAATTTTGATTTGTCTGGGTTACGCAACAATGGCATGTGGCATAACACAGGCATATCCCAACCAAAATATTGATAAAGCAATTGGTGTTTCGGTGCCGATGGAATCCATTCTTCACCACGAATCACGTGAGTGATTTGCATCAAATGGTCATCGACCACGTTGGCCAAATGGTAAGTTGGCAAGCCATCTGTTTTCAGCAAAATTTGCATATCGACTTGCGCCCATGGAATTTCCACTTCACCGCGCAGCATGTCATTAAATTTACATACGCCTTCGGTTGGCACTTTCATACGAATAACATGCGCTTCGCCTGCCGCTAAACGACGCTGCACTTCATCTGCAGACAAGTTTAAACCACGACCATCGTAGCGCGGGCTTTCACCACGTGCTTGTTGTTCTGCACGCATTTGATCTAGTTCTTCGCTAGTAGCGAAGCAATAGAAAGCATGCCCTTGTTCAACCAATTGCAAGGCGTATTGCTTATAAATATCCATACGTTCAGATTGGCGATACGGTGCATGTGGGCCGCCGATATCTGGACCTTCTGCCCAATTTAAGCCTAACCAACGCAATGAATCCAAAATCATTTTTTCAGATTCAGGGGTTGAGCGCAGTTGGTCAGTATCTTCAATACGAAGAATAAATTCACCACCGTGTTGTTTGGCAAAACATAAGTTAAACAAGGCGATATACGCTGTTCCCACGTGCGGGAAACCAGTAGGAGAAGGCGCGATACGAGTACGAACAGTCATAAGCAAAAATTAATTCAAAATGTAAATTGCAACCATTATAACGAAAAAGCCCAAGTACTTAATGTTAAATTCAACATTCTGTACTTGGGCGTTTCAACTGCATTTGAAAAGGGGATTAAAGGCAGTGAGTTTGATGCAGACTTATGAGTTACCTTGCGGGAATAAGGCTTGTACGAAACGGCTAAAACGCTGATTTTGCAAGGCAAAGAAATTTTGAGTTGGGGCAAGATTAATTGAAGTCAGCACTTTTAAATCATTATTCGATTCAAACTTTTGCTTGTCTGCCTGTTTTTGCTGGGTAATGGCTTTTTCAATTAAAGAGCCTTTTGCCTCAGTTAAATTGGTTTTGCTTTCAGCAGATTTGATCACTGCACTGTGACCGACTGTACTTAAGCTGAGTAATACTGCGAACATGAGTTTAGATTTCATTTTGATTCCCCCTTTCCTTTATGAGTGAACTCACAATTTATAAATTGTTTTAATCACTTTAATATTTAATCACAAAAATCATAACAAAAGTAGATTTGCGTCACACTCTTAATAAGATCTTTATCATCATTTACTCACTATATACCGATTTTTCAGATGATCTTTGATTTAGAACATGTTGTAACAAACAACTGTGGAGATATCGTGAAGATTGTTACAAAAGTCACAATAAAATAGTTTTGAAGCGGGTTTGATTGCTGTGATGTCGCTTATTTTACCGTTGAGTCTAAAAACGGATCAAAGTTTTATTCACTTTTCATATATCTAATCCATAAAAAGGTATAAATTTGGAATAAACGCCGCATCTTGAATTAAATTGATTAAAAACAATTAATTAAAGCTAAATTATTTGAATTTAATCATTTTTTGCATGTTTTTTACAAATTGCGCAGCGCCTGAGCATTGCATATATTGAGCGACAGATTAAAGGTGATGTGTGCTGTAATGAAAACTCAATTGAAAGCTTTATTGGCTGCTGCGCTATTGGCAACAGGTTTTGCTGCAACGACTGCTCAGGCTGCAGATCGTCAGTTTTTAAATGTATCGTATGATGCGACCCGCGAATTTTATGATGAATTTAACAAGTCGTTTGGTCAGTACTGGAAAAAACGTACAGGTTTAGACGTCAACTTTAAACAATCACATGGTGGTTCAGGCAAGCAAGCGCGTTCTGTGGTCGATGGTTTAAAGGGCGATGTCGTAACTTTGGCATTGGCGAATGACATTGAAGAAATTGTAAAGTCAGGTCAAATCCAAGCAGGTTGGCAAAAAGAATTTCCTCATAACTCTGCGCCTTATACCTCGACCATCGTCTTTATGGTGCGTAAAGGCAATCCGAAAAACATTAAAGACTGGAATGACTTAACCAAACCAGGCGTACAAATTATTACCCCTAACCCGAAAACAGGTGGTTTGCCACGTTGGGTGTATTTATCGGCTTGGGGTTATGCAGAAAAGCAGCCGGGCGGCTCTAAGGCCAAAGCGCAAGAATTTGTGGGCAAGATGTACCACAATGTAAAAGTGATGGATTCGGCAGCACGTGCGTCGATGACTACATTTGCTGAACGTGGCATTGGTGATGTGTTGTTGACTTGGGAAAATGAAGCCCTTGTAACTTTAAAAACCTTAGGCAAAGACAAGTTTGATATTGTTTATCCATCTATTTCTATTTTGACTGAACCTTCGGTGGCAATCGTAGACCGCACAGTAGAAAAAAATGGCAATAAATGGTTAGCGACAGGCTATATCAACTATTTATATTCACCTTTAGGTCAGGAAATGGCGGCTAAGCATTTCTACCGTCCACGTAATGAAAAAGTCCTTGCAAAATATGCAGCACAATTCCCGAAATTAAAAACCTTCACGATTGATGAAGTGTTCGGTGGCTGGGAAAATGCACAAAAAACACATTTTGTGAATGGTGCGATTTTCGACCAAATTTATAATACTAAGCGTTAAACAGATATCCATTTTCGGCTAATCTTTTATTGGATTGGCACACAAAAAAATCTCTACGGAGATTTTTTTGTGCTTTAAAAAAGTCAAAAACGGTTTTCCCTATGGAAAGTAATATTTATCTACAAAAAGACGTTTGGAGCTTTGCCAAAACAAGGTAATAATGTGCAGTTACATTTTAGCTGTATTGATTGAACCTTATGTCGCATATTTCTGTATTACTTCATGAAACTGTTGATGCCGTGTTGGCAGATCGCAATACAGGAATTTATGTCGATGCCACCTTTGGACGAGGTGGACACACGCGTTTGTTGTTATCCAAATTGGATGCGCAGGCACGAGTCTATGCCTTTGATAAAGATCCACAAGCTTTGGCCGTGGCAGCAGAATTGGCGCAGCAAGATTCGCGCTTTCAAATTATTCATGCCAGTTTTGCTGATATGCAGCAAGCGTTGAATGATTTGGGCGTCACTCAGGTCGATGGTGTGATGGCCGATTTAGGCGTGTCGTCACCACAGCTAGATCAGGCAGAACGCGGTTTTAGCTTTATGAAAGACGGCCCGCTTGATATGCGTATGGACAATTCACAAGGCCCGACTGCAGCAGAATGGCTGGTGGATATTGAAGAAGAAGCCTTAGCCAATGTGATTTTTCAATATGGTGAAGAACGTTATAGCCGCCGTATTGCCAAAGCCATTAAACAGGCGGGTTATATTGAAACCACCGCACAATTGGCTGAAATTGTAAAAGTTGCCCATCCGAAGTGGGAAAAAAACAAACACGCTGCAACGCGTACTTTTCAGGCAATTCGTATTGCGATTAATAAAGAATTAGAAGATATTGAAAACTTCTTACCGCAGGCGGTTGAGGTATTAAAACCCGAAGGTCGTTTGGCTGTAATTAGCTTCCACTCTTTGGAAGATCGTTTAATTAAACAGTTTATTCAAAAAGAATCGAGCCTGCCTGAAGATTCAGGTTGGGGCTTGCCACAACAGCAACAAGATACACGTCGATTGAAAAAAATCTCACGTGTGCGTGCCAGTGATGAAGAAGTCAAAGCCAATCCACGCTCACGCAGCGCATGGCTACGTGTTGCAGAACGATTAGCTTGAAAAGGCCAATAATGAAAACTGAAACCGTTAAAAAAAATCAATCTCAAGTGCGACTGAAAAAAATGGTCGCCTATTTTATTTTATTGGCGCTGGTGTTTATCAGCGCGATTATGGTGGTGTTTCAAGTGTTTGAATATCGCCATGATTATCGTGAGCTGAGTTCTTATATGCGCGAGCGAGATGACTTAAATGCCGAATGGGGACGTTTGTTAATTGAACAGCAGACCTTTGGTGCAACTGCACAAATTGGCACCCGTGCGGTGACGCAACTGCGTATGTATTCACCGCCCGCACCGCAAACTGTGGTGATTTCTTTGCCTACAACCTCAGAACAACAATAAGGCGAGTTGCACATGGTCGATACGCGTAAAAAGCAAACCCGAAAGAAACAGCAATCGGTAACTGGAAAAAATGCCATTCATGTAGAAATGTGGCGTTTTTACTTAATGTGGGCTGTGGTACTGCTGGTGTTCGTGGCACTGGTGGGACGTGCTTTTTATGTGCAAATTGTGAACCATGACTTTTTACAAAACAAAGCCAATGCCAATATTTTAAGAACAGAAAAGCTCAAAGCTATGCGCGGGGTGATTTATGATCGCCACGGTGTGCCTTTGGCAATTAGTACCCCTGTAATGAAAGTGGTGATTGATCCACGTGATTATTTTGACAATAAAAAACTGTTTGAAGAAATTACAGCCGAGTTGGAAAAAAATCCGACCAGTCGTAAATTGCAGCGTCAATTGCCAGATAAAAACTTGAATTTAGATGAACTTGCCGATGCAGTTGGGATGGATCGCCAAGAACTGAAAAATAAAATGAACGAGCGTCCGCGTTCACGTTATTTGGTTTTACAAAAAGAAGTGCCGCCGCAACAGGCAGAGCTGATTCTAAAACGTAATTTCCAAGGGGTATATACCGAGAAAAACTATAAGCGTTATTACCCGCAGCCACAGCCGAATGCACAAATTATTGGTTTGACCAATAGTGAAGGCACAGGCATTGAAGGCTTGGAAATGCAGCTAAATACCCGCTTGGCAGGCGTGGATGGCGAACAGCAAATCGTGCGCGATAAAAAGGGTAACCGTGTCAAAGACCCAGAAGTGGTGAGAGAGGTTGAACCGGGCGAAAATATTACCCTGAGTATCGACTCACGTTTGCAATACATTATGTATCGTGAATTGACTGCAGCAGGGGTGGCAAATAATGCCCGTTCAGCCACAGCAATTGCGGTAGATGTGAAAACGGGTGAAATTTTGGCGATGACCAGTTGGCCGTCGTATAACCCGAATGACAAAAAAAGTTTGTCCAATAAAGATGCCATGCGTAACCGTGGTGCGGTGGATTCTTTTGAACCGGGTTCGACCATGAAGCCTATGACGGTGGCAATGGCACTGGAAAGTGGCAAATATTCACCGAATACCGTGGTCAATTTAAGTGGTGGTTCAATGCGGGTGGGTAATCACACCATTCGTGATACCCACAATTATGGCTCACTGACTTTGGCGGGAATTATCCAAAAATCGTCAAACGTGGGTGTGGCGAAAATTGCTTTATCTTTACCGTATGCAACCTTACCGACTTTTTATAAGCGTTTAGGGTTTGGTGCGCGTTCTGCAGTGAAATTTCCGGGTGAAAGTGCAGGTTTAATTTTGCCGCCAAGCAAGTGGAATGTGTCGGAAGTGGCGACCATGTCTTATGGTTATGGTTTGAACGCCACTGTGCTGCAATTGGCAGATGCCTATGCCATGCTTGCCAATAAAGGCGTAAAAATGCCGCTGAGTTTATACAAATTAGAAGAACAGCCTAAAGGCGAACAAATTGTTGATGCTAAAATTGCCGATCAAGTTCTACTGATGATGGAAGCCGTAACGTTACCCGGTGGTACGGCACGTCAAGCCAATATTCCAGGCTATCGGGTTGCAGGTAAAACGGGAACAGCGCATAAACTTCGCGCAGACCGCAAAGGCTATTCACAGACTGAATATCGTGCCTTGTTTGCTGGGGTTGCACCGGTCAGTGATCCGCGTTTAGCCATGGTGGTCGTGGTGGAAAATCCAACAGGACAGTATTATGGTGGTTTGGTGGCAGCGCCTGTATTTGCTCGTGTGATGCAAGAATCTTTACGTTTAATGAACGTACCTTTAGATAAACCTTTAGAAACTCCCAACATCCAATAACAGGTGACGCATGTCTATCAGCTTTCAACATATTTATCGCAGTTCTCGCGTTGCAGATTGGATGATACAAGACTTTCAGGGCTTTCAACTTGACAGCCGCCATGTGACAGCAGGGCAAATTTTTATTGCCCTGACCAGTTTGTCGCAGCCTGAAAAAACCGCACAATTTGCACAAGCAGCTTTAGATCAAGGTGCTTTGGCGGTGATTTCGGAAACTGAACTGGCAGTTGCCAATAATTTGGTAGTGCCTGATGTACGTCAGCGCATGGGACAGTGGCAAAAACAATATTTACAAGCACGACAGCCTGTACCTTTAGCGCGTATGCTTGCAGTCACGGGCACCAATGGTAAAACCACGATTTCCCGCTTAATTGCTGAGTTGTTAATGTTACAAGCCCAACGCTGTGCGGTAATGGGCACCACAGGCAACGGAATTTTGCCTAATTTGGAAGCTTCAACACATACCACTTTAGATGCCTTGCAACTGCAAAATGCTTTATACAGCTATGCACAACAGGGGGCAAAATTTGCCGCAATTGAAGCCAGTTCACATGGTTTGGAGCAAGGGCGCTTAAATGGCTGCGATATTGAAATTGCGGTATATAGCAACCTGAGCCGTGATCATTTGGATTATCACGGTACTTTAGAGGCGTATGCTGCAGCCAAAGCCATGCTGTTTCAGTTTGCCAGTTTAAAAGTTGCAATTGTCAATTTAGATGATGAATATGCTGGGATCATGTTGCAAGCGGCGCAACAGAACCCTGCGCAACCGAAAATTTTGACTTATTCCACGCAGCAAGCGGCAGACTATCAAGTACAGCAGATTGAATACAGTCTGAATGGTGTACGTTTCCATCTACAAACTGCTACGGCAGAATATGTGGTGCAAAGTCCGTTGCTCGGACATTTTAATGTTGAAAACTTGGTCGCGAGTTTAATTGCCGCAGAGCAAGCAGGTTTTGCATTACAGGATTTAATACACACGACTGCACAACTCAAAGGCGCACCGGGGCGCATGCAAGTGTTACGTGATGCAGAGCGTTTATTTGTAGTGGATTATGCGCATACGCCCGATGCCCTTATTCAGGTGCTGCAAACTCTAAAACGTCATTTCAGTGCACAGCTTTGGGCGGTATTTGGCTGTGGTGGGGATCGGGATCGTGGCAAGCGTCCCCTGATGACCCAAGCAGCATTAGACTATGCTAATGTTGTGCTTTTGACTTCTGATAACCCGCGTACAGAAGATCCTTTGCAAATTTTTGCCGATATGCAAACAGGTGTCGATTTGTCGGTAGCACAGAGCCATGAAATTCATGATCGTCGTGAAGCGATTAAATATGCCGTCAAACATGCACAATCGGGTGATATTGTCTTGATAGCAGGCAAAGGCCATGAAAATTATCAAGAAATAGATGGGGTAAGACACTGGTTTGACGATGTGGTTGAAGTGCAATCTGCGATTGATGCACAACATTGTTCAGCTACTGCTTATCCTGCCCAATAAGGAATTTGTATGCACACTTCCACCACCAGTACCGCAATTTTAGAACCTTGGACTGCCGAACAACTCAAACAAGCAACACAGGGTTATTGGTTTAATGGGCAAACACCGCAAGGCGACATTCAACGTATTTTGACCGATTCACGTCATGCCAAAGCAGGCGATGCCTTTTTGGCTTTAAAAGGTGAGCGTTTTGATGCGCATGACTTTGTGGCACAAGTGGCGACACAGGGCTGCTTTATGGCAATTGTCAGCCAGCCTGTAGACGCAGATATTTGCCAATTGGTCGTGCGTGATACTCGTTTGGCCTTAGGGCACTTGGGTGCATTTCGTCGTCAGCAACATCCACAATTAAAAGTGATTGCGTTAACAGGCAGTAGTGGCAAAACCACCACTAAAGAAATGCTCGGTAGTATTTTGTCACGTTTGGCACCGACTTTAATTACCCGTGGCAACCTGAATAATGACTTGGGTGTGCCGATGATGTTATTGGAGTTGAATGCTAGCCATCAATATGCAGTGATGGAATTGGGCGCCAGTCATCAAGGTGAAATCGATTACACCTCAAACTTGGTGCAGCCGCAGGTGGCAGGCATTATCAATATTGGTACTGCGCATTTGGGTGAGTTTGGTGGGCGTGATGGTATTTGTCGGGCCAAGTCTGAAATTTATGCACATATTGCCTCGCAAGGTACAGCGATTGTCCCTGCTGCCGATGATTTTGCCGAACAGATTCAGCAAGCGGTTCAGTCAGAACAGCGTCTAAGTTTTGGTGCAGGCGGTGATGTGTTTGCGACAGACATTCAGTTGCAGCCACAATCGGCAAGTTTTTGTTTAAATACTGCCCAAGGTGTGCGTCAGATTCACTTGCCATTCGCGGGTGAACACAATGTTCAGAATGCTACGGCTGCTGCTACTTTTGCACTGGCAATTGGCGTAAGTTTAGATGATATTGTCGCAGGCTTAGAACAGGCGCAGGGGGCAAAAGGGCGCTTGAACTTTATTCAGCAAGGCACACATTTGTTCATTGACGACACCTATAATGCCAATCCAACCTCTATGCGTGCTGCAGGCGAAGTCCTTGCACAGCAAACAGGTGTGCGAGTTATGGTCATTGGTGATATTGGTGAGCTGGGCAATAGTGCAGCACAACAGCACTATATGTTGGGGCGTGATTTGGTGTCTATTGGTGGCATCAACTTTGTGGTGGCGGTCGGTGAATTTGCACCTGCGACCCAAGAAGGTGCGCGTAGTACCCAATATGGAAAAAAATTACAGGCTTTTGTCACTCAAGAACAAGCCTTGCCGTTTTTAATTGATCTGGTAAAAACACATCAACCTCAGTCCATGAGTTTCCTATTTAAAGGTTCTCGTTATACCCATATGGAAACGTTGATGGCTGCATTGATGGAGAAAATTTAAATGCTGTTATGGTTATTTGAACAGCTGGCGGGCTATAACAGCTCGTTTCAGGTGGTTCGTTATTTAACATTACGTTCATTACTGAGTGTATTGACTGCGCTTGGCATCGGTTTGGTGCTAGGCCCTGTGATGATTCGTAAACTGCAAGCATTAAAATACGGTCAGGCAGTCAGCTCTTATGCACCTGAAGGGCATGCCAAAAAAATGGGTACGCCAACCATGGGCGGGGTATTAATCCTGCTTTCCATTGGTATTTCGACCCTATTATGGGCAGATTTATCTAACCCTTATGTCTGGATTGTACTTGCGGTCATGGTCATTTTTGGCGCTGTAGGCTGGGCAGATGACTGGATTAAAATTCGCTACAAAGACAATGCGGGTTTGCCTGCGCGTAAAAAGTTCTTTTGGACTTCGGTGGCATCATTGGGTGCAGGTATTGCGTTGTATGTGATTGCAACCCAACAGCCAAATCCTGCACAAACCGCAGATATGCTGGATGTTTTGATCCCATTTTTTAAAGATTTCAGTATTCCTTTGTCATTGATTCCACTCGGTATAGGCTTCATTATCTTTACCTATTTGGTCATTAACGGTGCCTCAAATGCGGTAAACCTGACCGATGGTTTAGATGGCTTGGCGATTATGCCAATCGTATTAGTTGCGGCCGGTTTGGGTGTATTTGCCTACTTGGCAGGGGATGTTCGTTTTGCCGATTATCTGCATATTCCTTATGTGAAATATGCGTCTGAGTTGGTGGTAATCTGTGCCGCGATGATTGGTGCAGGCTTAGCCTTCCTGTGGTATAACGCGCATCCTGCACAAGTCTTTATGGGCGATGTCGGTGCACTGTCTTTGGGGGCAATGCTAGGTACGATTGCCGTCATGGTACGGCAGGAAATCGTATTTGCGATTATGGGCGGGGTGTTTGTGGTTGAAGCGATTTCGGTATTCTTGCAAATTGGTT
The DNA here is from genome assembly GCF_013418795.1 of Acinetobacter sp. YH12120. Lineage (NCBI taxonomy): Bacteria > Pseudomonadati > Pseudomonadota > Gammaproteobacteria > Moraxellales > Moraxellaceae > Acinetobacter > Acinetobacter sp. YH12120. The sequence goes on from NZ_VPBI01000008.1 coordinate 53,332, forward strand.
CACTACGCATGCGCAATAAACGGGTATTCTTAATGGCGCCGTTGCATCACCACTATGAAAAGAAAGGCTGGCGTGAAACCCAAGTGGTGATTCGGTTCTGGATTATCACAATTATGCTGGTGGTTTTAGGTTTAATGACCTTAAAATTACGTTAAGCCTATCCAACCGAAAATTTTAAAAGTCGGCACTCGCCGACTTTTTTATGTCGTCCACTCTGGAGAAAATGATGAATTTGCTGATGTGTCCTGTATGTCGTCAGGTATTGCAACTGCATGATCGAACATGGCGTTGTGCCAGCAATCACAGTTATGATGTTGCGAAACAAGGCTACGTCAATTTACATGTGGTGCAACATAAGCACAGTAAAAATCCAGGGGATACACCTACTTCTGTGCAGGCACGCCGTGCATTTTTAAGTGCAGGGCATTATGCGCCCTTGCAACAGGCGGTGGTGCAAAAAATTCGTGCCTTACGCATCGAAAATTTGTTGGATATTGGTTGTGGTGAAGGTTATTACACTGCTGCCATGCAAGGCGAAGTGTTGCAGTGTGTCGGGGTGGATATTGCCAAGAATGCCGTACAAGTAGCGGCAAAATTGAATTCCGCAGTGACTTGGGTGGTGGGGACAGGAGCAACCTTGCCTGTTTTGGAGCATTGTATTGATTTATGTGCCAGTCTGTTTAGCCCAATCCCGCAACATGAAATTTTACGGGTTTTAAAACCACTAGGTTATTTGTTGGTGGTGACGCCTGCGCCTGAGCATTTATTGGCGATGCGTCAAGCGTTGTTCGAAGAGGTAAAGCCACATGAACCCGAAAAATTTATCACCCAATTACAAACTACTTTTGATTTGATTGATGCCAGCGTGGTGGAAACACCATTACAGCTCAATCAAAGCGATTTAATTCATTTAATTGCTATGACACCTTATGCCTATAAAGCCAAAGCAGAGCGCCGTCAGGCATTGGAACAGCGAACCCAGTTTGACGTGACAGCACAGCATCAAATTTATCTGTTTCAGAAAAAATAAGTTTGAATAGCCCATAAAAAAGCCCTCATCTTTGCTTGAGAGGGCTTTTTTCTGACTGCTTGTCTGTGGTTATAAGACTTCGTCAATTAAGTTTTCTAACGCATCGGGAGCAGGTTTAGGTGCTGCATTTGGTTTGGCAGGGCTGTTGTTTGGCGCGTGCATGGCAGGCGGTGCAGCATTGTCAGGAATTAATACCTCATCGCCTGGTAAATCGTCAAAATCTCGCTCAGGCGCACGTGCTGGCGCAACAGGTGCAGGTCGATACAGTGGACGTGCCAATGGCGGTGAAGCACGATAATCCTGCTTCTGTTCTGCATTCATTTGATTGAGTTCACGTTGTGGCGCTTTGGCTTTGCTGTCTAAACTGACCCATGCTTCAGGTGTGCCTTTAAGTGCATTGCCCATAAAGTCTGTCCAAATTGGCAGCGCTGCAACCCCCCCATATTCACGACGTCCTAAAGTTGTTGGTTGGTCAAAGCCCACCCAAGCCACAGTCACCAGTTTGCCGTTGAAACCTGCGAACCAAGCGTCTTTTGCATCGTTGGTGGTTCCTGTTTTACCGCCAATATCACCACGACCAATTCTGAGCGCAGCACGTCCAGTACCATGTTGAATTACGTCACGTAAAATATTGGACATATCATACGCCGAGCTAGATTTTAAAATACGTTGTGCCTGTTTGTACTGACTACGCTCTGCCAATAATTGTGGATCCTGTTCAGCTTGTGCCAGTTTTTTATTGGTCACTTCAATCACTTCATCATCTGGTGTGGTGGCTTCGGCGCTTTCAGTCGTTTGTTCTTTGGAATTAATACAAGCAATACACGCATATTCAGGATTGGCTTGATAAATCACCTTGCCATAAGCATCTTCAATACGGTTAATGAAGTGCGGTTGAATACGGTAACCACCGTTGGCAAAAGTGGCATAGCCCGTTGCCATTTGAATAGGCAAAACTTGTGGTGTACCCAATGCAATGGTGTAGTTACGTGGAATCTGATCTTCCTGTAATCCAAAATCCATAAGCAGTTGGCGGGTACGTTCAATCCCTACATTTTGCAATAAACGCACTGAAACCGTGTTACGAGATAAATAGAGTGCACGACGTAACGGAATCATGCCTAAATGACGACCATCGGAGTTACGTGGTGACCATTTGCCAATGGTGATTGGACTGTCATTGACCATAGTATGTGGTGTCATACCACGCTCTAAAGCCAGTGCATACACAAAAGGTTTAATGGTAGAACCAGGTTGACGCCAACCTTGTAAAGTACGGTTGAACTTAGATTGATAGAAATTATATCCACCGACCAACGCTTCAATGGCGCCATTATTTGGGTTAATTGCGACCAATTGACCTTGCACTTTCGGTACTTGTACCAATGACCAAGCGGTTTTATTTTCATTTGGACGTAAACGGACAATATCTTTAACTTTTACAATCTGTGCCGCGCGACTTGGCGCATTGCCTACACTGTTGGCATTGCGATAGGGGCGTGCCCAAGACATACCTGACCACGGTACAGTAACCGTTGTGCCATCTTGCATTAACGCTTCAAAAGAATTATTCAGCACTTTGCTGACTTGCGCAGGGTAGGTGTTGGCATAAGCACGAAACTCGTTCAGCGGTTTGTCGTGTGCCTCTGCGCCACGCCAACCGTGGCGACGGTCATAGGCTTCTAAGCCTTCTTGAACCGCCTGTTCTGCATACATCTGACGTTTGCTGTCTACCGTCGTATAAACTTTATAGCCTGAATCAACAGCTTGTTCGCCAAATTTACTGACCAGTTCAGCACGTACCATTTCCCCAATATACGGATGTTTATTGCTGATGCTGCGGTCTGGCATATCTAAATTAATGGGTTCAGCAATGGCTTTTTGATATTCATTTTGATTGATATAGCCCAGTTGCAGCATACGTCCCAAAATCCAGTTGCGACGCTCCAAAGCACGTTCAGGATTCACCACAGGATTGTAGCGCGAAGGTGCTTTAGGTAGGCCTGCAATCATCGCCATTTGTGCAATCGACAGTTCTTCTAGGCTTTTGTTGTAATAAATTTTGGCAGCTGCCGCGATGCCATAGGCATTTTTACCCAAAAAGATTTTATTGACGTATAAAGTCAAAATTTCTTCTTTGCTTAGGTTCTGTTCAATTTTACGTGCTAAAAAGATTTCGGTGAGTTTACGCTTTAAGGTACGTTCAGGACTGAGATAATAGTTTTTTGCTACTTGCATGGTAATGGTTGAGCCACCAGTTTGCACATTGGAGCCTGTTACCGCCTCGCTCACCGCGCGCCCCAAGCCTTTGAAGCTAATCCCACTGTGTTCAAAAAAGGCAGAATCTTCGGCAGCCAAAAAAGCTAAAATAAATTTTTCAGGAATATGTTCATAATCGACAGGCACAGAAAGCTTGCCGCCATACTCGGCAATTAGCTCATTATCGGCACTATAAACCTGCAATGGTTTTAATAATGGCGCTTTTTTTAAGGTGGTCATTTCTGGCAAAGATGGGGCAATATAGAGATACATGCCATAGAAACCCATCGGTATTGCGACCAAAATTATAATTATGATCAAAAAAAATGGATGAACACGACCCGAACAAGATAGCTTTTTCATAACAAGTGCGTTTTAATAAGCGCTAATAGCAAACTAATTGCTGGTCAGTATAGCGAGTAGATTTACGGATTGTTAGATGAATTATTGTATCCGTAAAAAATTATAGACCAGCGCGGATTAGTAGGTTAAATTTTTTTGGGGATAAAAAAATAATAGGAATGGTACTATTGTGCGTAGGTTATATCGTAAGCCAAGTAAGGGGTTAATAGGTGTAGATATTAGTTCTACTTCTGTTAAGTTATTAGAACTCTCTGTTAAGAATGGTAGATACTGGGTCGAGAGCTATGCGCTGGTCCCACTTCCAGAAGGCAGTGTGGTTGAAAAAAACATTCTCAATCCAGAAGCAGTCGGGGATGCGCTTGAACGTGCATTGAACTTAGCAAACACGCAATCTACATCTGCAGCATTAGCAATTCCAACCTCAATGGTGATTACCAAAATCATTGAAATGGATGCAGATATGACTAGCGATGAGCGTGAAGTTCAAATTCGTATGGACGCCGAGCAATATATTCCATTCCCATTAGATGAAGTCAGCCTAGACTTTGAAGTCCAACCAGACCGTTTAGCCAATCCAAACCGAGTCAATGTGTTACTGGTTGCAACACGTTTAGAAAACGTGGAAGCACGAGTTGAAGCATTGGATTTAGGTGGATTGACCGCCAAAATTGCCGATGTCGAAAGTTTTGCCATCGAAAATGCCTTTAAAGTGTTCTCCGATACCCTGCCAATGGGTGTGAACACCATTGGTATTTTGGATATTGGTCACACCATGACCACCTTGTCGGTGCTGCAAAATAACAAAATTATTTACACCCGCGAACAAACCTTTGGCGGTAAGCAGCTGACACAAGAAATTCAAAACCGTTATGGTTTGTCGTATGAAGAAGCAGGACGTGCGAAAAAAAGCCGTACTTTGCCAGATGACTACGATGTAGAGGTGCTCGAACCGTTCTTAGAAGCGGTGGTGCAACAAGCGGCACGTTCATTGCAGTTCTTTTTCTCATCTTCACAATTTAACGAAATTGATCACATTTTATTGGCAGGGGGGAATGCCAATATTCCAGGTCTTGCGAAGTTGTTGCAGCAAAAACTGGGCTACCGTGTGACCATTGCCAATCCATTCTTACAAATGGGCTTCTCTCCACAAATCGACATTAAAAGAATTGAAAGTGATGCGCCGTCATTGATGGTGGCATGTGGTTTAGCAATGAGGAGTTTTGATTAATGGCAAAGATTAACTTACTCCCTTGGCGCGATGAGCTAAGAGAAAAACGTAAAAAAGAATTTATTGTATTTTGTATTGCAGCGGCTGCTGTTGGGGTGTTATTGGTGGCTTTGGCGTGGTTCTTCTACAACGCGAAGTTACAAGATCAAGAACAAGCCAATCAATTGGTGATCAGTACCAACCAAAACCTAGATGTACAATTAAAATCTTTAGAAGGCTTGCAAGAACAGCGTAATGCTATTGTTGAGCGCATGAAGCTTATTCAGGGCTTACAAAGTCAGCGTCCAATTGCCGTGCGTTTGGTGGATGAATTGGTGCGTGTGACACCAAGCAATATGTACTTAACCAAAGTGAGTCGTACAGGCAATAAATTCACTTTTGAAGGCAAGGCTGAAAGTCCAAATACTGTGGCTGAATTCTTGCGTAATTTGGAAGCATCGCCGTGGTATCGCAATGCATTTATGAATTCATTCTTAGCCAAAGAAGAAAATAAAGATAAAGCACCAAGCTCTGTGGTTCCTCGTGTAGAGGAAAGTTACGGTACTTTTGTAGTGACTTCAGATTTAGAAGAAATTGCAATTCCAGTAACACCAACAGAATCTAATTCAACATCAGCAGCGGGGGCAGCACAATGAGTCTCGATGAATTTGATGAAGTAAATCAGGATGCTGCTGTTGCTCCGAAAAAGAAAATGACAGTTGAAAAGTTTTTTCAACAGTTCAATACCCTAGATCCTAACAATTATGGTTCTTGGCCACTTTCGGTCAAAATTACCTGCTGGATTTTTATTATTTTCCTGATTCTAGCTTTAGGTTACTTTGTCGTAATCAAGCCAAAGTTAGATGCCATTGCAGCAGCACATACACAAGAACAAAACTTGTTAAATGAGTTTCGCGAAAAAGATTCTAAATTACGTAATTTGCAGCAATACCAAGCGCAATTACAAGAAATGGAAGCGAACTTTAACCAACAACTTGAACAATTGCCAAAAGAAACTGAAATTCCAGGTTTAGTTGAAGATATTAACGTGACAGGCGTGAATTCAGGTTTGAAGTTTAAAAACATTCGTTTAGAGAATGAAATTAAACAAGAGTTCTTTATTGAACAGCCAATTTCAATTGAAGCGACAGGCGATTATCATGCCTTTGGTTCATTTGTAAGTGGTACTGCAGCATTGCCGCGTATTGTGACCATGCATGATTTTGAAATTGTGGCGACTGAAAATAAAGACAAGAAAACAGATATTCCACAAGTGACATATAAAGCGCAAGCGAAGACATATCGTTATGTGGGTAGTGCAGATACACAAACTGCGGCTAACACTGCTGGAGGGGCACAGTAATGAAAATTGAAAAGCTTTCGTTGGCTCTACTGGCAACTGTGTTAATGGTAGGCTGTGATTCTCGAATTGATGCAGTCAATGCACAAATGGCTGAAATCCGTAATCAGCCACCATTGCCGATTGAACCTGCCCCCGTGTTTGAGCCTGCGCCAACATTCAACTATGCAGCACACCAGCTCAAAAGCCCATTTATGCCAAGTTCATTGGCGGCAGAGCTTAAAATTATGGCAGGGAAGCGCGTTTATCCGAACCTTGCTCGCCAGTTACAACCACTGGAAAATTACGCACTTGAGTCACTGACTATGAAAGGCAGTATGCGTCAAAATGGTCAAATTTTGGCATTGATTCAAACACCTGATGGTGAAATTGAGCGTATCCAGCGTGGTAGCTATATGGGGGTAAATCATGGTCGTGTGGTGAATATTACACCTACACAAATTGATTTAATCGAAATTATTCCAGATGGTCGTGAAGGTTATGTAGAACGTCCAAGAAGTTTAGTTTTAATTGGGCCTGCGCCATAAATTAAAGGAATAAAAATGAATAACAGTGTGAAAGATTTTATTTTTGGGGATGGTAATACAATGAACAATTTGTTCCGTCAGTTTTCAATGGGCGCAGTCGCAATGGCAGTGATGCAAGTTGCCAATGCCCAAGTCAGCATTACCAACATCGTACCCATGCAAATTCCGGGACAGGGCACCGAAATTCGTGTCATGTTTAATGGTTTGCCACCTCAACCTGCAGCATATCAGCTGGAACAACCTTCCCGCTTGATTTTAGATTTTGATAAAGCGCAACAAACGCTTAAGCAAAACAGCGTTGCAGTCGCGACCAAAGAAGCCAGCTCTGTAGAGGTAAGCTCAGATGCACAGCGTTCACGTTTAACTGTGAACTTGGCCGATGCGGGCGCATTTACCACGCGTGTTGAAGGCAACACCTTTATTTTAAAAATCAACTCAACAACGGCAACCCCTGTGGCTGCCGTGACTGCCCAACGTAGTGCGCAAGGTGTATCCAATATTGGTTTCCAGCGTGGCGGTGAAGGCGAAGGTCAGGTGGTGATTGATCTACTCGGTAGCAATACGCCTGTAGATGTGCAGCAGCAAGGCAGCAAAATTGTGGTGCGTACTTTAGGCAATAAAGTACCAACACATTTGGCACGCCGTTTAAATGTAAATGATTTTGCAACACCTGTGTCGACCATTGATGCACATAATGATGGCAGCAATGGCGTGATTACCATTCAAGCTGCAGGCAGCTATGAATATATGGCATATCAGGCAGAAGACAAGCTAACCATCAGCTTAAAACGCCCTGTCGATAAAAACCCGTTTAAACCGCGTGCAGCGCAAAGCTATACAGGCAAAAAGATTTCACTGGATTTCCAAGACATCGAAGTGCGTCGTGTATTGCAGTTATTGGCTGATTTCACAGGCATTAACATGGTGGCAGCAGACACTGTGCAAGGCAACATTACCTTACGTTTAAAAGATGTACCTTGGGATCAGGCTTTAGATATTATCCTGAAAACCAAAAACTTAGATAAGCGTCGTAATGGCAACGTGATTTGGATTGCACCTGTTTCTGAATTGATTAAAGCCGAAGAAGAAGAAGCCAAAGCGATTGCGCAAAGTGTGAAACTGGCGCCACTACAAACTGAATATATTCAATTGAACTATGCCAAAGCGGCAGATATTGAAAAACTAATTACGCAAGGCAAGAATGCATCACGTGGTGGTTCAAATACCAATACAGGTACTGATCCATTAGGCGATAGCGTTGGTAGCTTGTTGAGTCCACGCGGTACAGTGTCGGTAGATCCACGTACCAATACCTTAATCATCAACGATACATCGGCAAAAATTGATCAGATTCGTCAAATGATTGATTTGCTTGATGTGTCTGTGAAGCAGGTGATGATTGAAGCACGTATTGTTCGTGCAACCACAGATTTCACCAAAGAAATGGGGGTGAAGTGGGGCATCTTGTCACAAGGGATTACCAACAATAATCACTTGTTAGTCGGTGGTAGTGATACGACCTTGTGGAACTTGCGTGAACCAGAAAAAGATGATGATACGGGTGGTTGGAAGTATGAAATTGAACGTCCGCAAAACCTGAATGTCGATTTAGGAGTGACCAGTGCAGGTGCTAGCCGCATTGCCTTTGGTTTAATCAGTTTGTCTGACTTTATGCTAGATTTGGAATTGTCTGCATTACAAGCCGATGGTTACGGTGAAGTGATTTCGACACCAAAAATCCTGACTGCAGATAAGCAAAATGCCAAAGTGGCATCGGGTACGCAAATTCCGTATCAATCTTCTGAAGGTGGTGGTGTCAATGCCGTATCTACTACAGAATTCATTGATGCGACTTTAAGTTTGGATGTGACCCCAAGTATCACGCCTGACGGTAAAGTCCAAATGCAATTAAATATCACCAGTGACTCACCAGGGACACCTACACCTACAGGTCAGCTCACCATTAACAAGAACGCGGTGAATACCAACGTTTTGGTAGATAATGGTGAAACTGTGGTCTTGGGTGGTATTTTTGAGCAACAAACGGCTAACTCACAAACCAAAGTTCCATTCTTGGGCGATATTCCTTATATCGGACGTTTATTCCGTAAAGATATCAAGTCGGACAACAAACGTGAGTTGCTGATTTTTGTTACACCACGAATTGTTAATGACAGTGTTTCAAGAAATCATTAATATATTTTCAATTTAAACAAAATTTATAGGTGACTCCTTGCTAAGCAAAGAGTTTGACACCCTACCAAATATCTATTTGGTAGGGCCGATGGGGGCAGGCAAGACCACTGTAGGACGCCATTTGGCGGAATTGTTAGGGCGTGAATTTCTAGATAGTGATCATGAAATTGAACGCAAAACTGGCGCTACGATCCCTTGGATCTTTGAAAAAGAAGGTGAACAAGGGTTTCGTAGTCGTGAAACAGCGGTTATTGATGAGTTAACCACACGGCATAAACTTGTACTTGCTACAGGTGGCGGTGCGGTGACTCAAGCCCCGAATCGAGACTTCTTAAAACAACGTGGTATTGTTGTTTATCTATATACCCCTGTCGAAATTCAACTTCAGCGAACCTATCGCGACAAAAACCGTCCTTTACTTCAAGTCGAAAACCCCGAACAAAGATTACGCGATTTGCTTGCAGTGCGTGATCCGTTGTATCGTGAGGTGGCACATTATATTATTGAAACCAATCAGGGTGCTGCGCGAGATTTGGCGCAAAAAATCTTAAATACGATTGTTTCAGAGCAAATATCTTAGGTAGAAAGCGACTTTTTCATGCAGACTTTACACGTTGAACTCGGCGATCGCCGTTACCCAATTTTTATTGGCAGTGATCTTCAACCCCAAGAATTACTTGCACCTTATATTAAAGGTCAGCAAGTCATGATTGTGACCAATACCACGGTTGCACCTTTGTATTTAAGTCATTATGTGACGGCTGTTGAAGCACTCGGTAAGAAAGTGGCAACCTGTATTTTGCCTGATGGAGAAAAATACAAAGATATTCAGCATCTCACCCTTATTTTTGATGCCTTGCTGGAAGCTGGTTTTAACCGTGATTGTACGGTGCTGGCTTTGGGCGGTGGCGTGATTGGCGATATGGCAGGTTTTGCTTCGGCAAGTTTTCAGCGTGGAGTGTACTTCATTCAAGTACCGACCACTTTATTGTCGCAGGTCGATTCAAGTGTCGGTGGCAAAACAGGGATTAATCATCCATTGGGTAAAAACATGATTGGCGCGTTTCAGCAACCCCAAGTGGTGCTGGCCGATATGTCGCAACTGAATACTTTACCTGAGCGCGAGTTGTCTGCAGGCTTAGCCGAAGTCATTAAATATGCGCTTTTGGGTGATGTCGAGTTTCTAGAATGGCTTGAAACGCACATGGAAGCATTAGTGGCGCGTGATCCTGCTGTACTGGCAGAAGCGGTATATCGTTCATGTGCACATAAAGCGCGTATTGTTGCCAATGATGAAAAAGAGCAAGGTGAACGCGCTTTATTGAATCTTGGGCATACTTTTGGGCACGCAATTGAATCTTATTTGGGTTATGGTGAATGGTTACACGGTGAAGCTGTTGCGACAGGGATGGTGATGGCAGCCGATTTATCACAGCGTATGGGCTGGATTTCTGCCGAAGATGTAGAGCGTACAAAAAATATCATTTCTCGCGCCAATTTACCGATAGTATGTCCGCAAATTCCACTGGATCAGTTTTTGGCTTATATGGCACACGATAAAAAAGTGCTGAATGGTCAATTACGTTTGGTGCTCATGAAGCAATTGGGTCAAGCCATCATCACCAAAGAGTTTGACTTAGAATTGATGAAACAGGCGATTTCAGCCAATCAAGCATAAAAGGCAGCATATGACAGCACTGCGTACACACTGGCAAAAAATTCAACAGTCAATTTGGTTGCTGGGCGCGGTGCTGTGTTTATTGGCGGCACTGATTTTTTGGGCGGTGACTGACCGTGAAGAACTGGTTGAAATTGAAAAACAACCAGAGTCTGAAATTGAATTACAAATTCAACCCGAAAAGGTTGCTGCAACCACCTATTTGGGTGGCTTGCAAGAAGAAGTCCGCCCTTTGGAACTCACCACGCGTTTAACGGCTTCTGGTTTGCATGAGGCTGAGTTTCGCGGTACTAAATTTATTCAGGAACAAAAAAATAACAGCACGATTGAACTGTTTCGGGTCAATGATGAAAACATCATTAAAAGTTTTATTAAAAAGCAAACAGATCGAAGCAAGCTGTTTTATATCCGTTTAAGCGGTGAGGGGCAGGCTGAACAATATGTGATGTTATACGGCAGTTTTGGCAATAAACGCGAAGCCGCACAAACCTTGACCGCACTGCCATTCAAATTTCCTGAAACCATTCAGCCTGTTGTGGTGCAATTTGCTGACTATCGTCCTTATGTCAATGACTTAGGGGCGGATGAAATGGGGCTGAGCACTAAGCTATATGCGGTAAATTTACGTCCAGCAGCTGTGCCTAAAATAGATGAAAGTGCTTTGGCACGTCCACCTGCAACCACAACGACTGCACCGACTACGCAGGCAGTTGCACCGCAAAATAGTACCACCAGCACTACAATTACCCGCCGTGATCAGGAGGGTAATGTCGTTGATGTACAAAAATCACAAAGTGGTACAGCACCTGCTCAGCCAGATGCACCTGAACCTGAAGTGCGCGATCCTTTTAACTAATCATAAACACTTCCAATATTCTTTTAGCTCAAGTCGAGTCATTCAAATAGCTACTTGAGCTTTATCCTTTTTGTCTATTATTTGCATTGAGCTATTTTGGCTCAATTGCACCAATTTGATCTAAAAAAATTATTCTTCTCACTAAAAAATGCGTTCTAAAATGGCGCAGCATGGTGTATAAAAATAATGAAATGCACAAAAATAGTGCGAATTTGACTTAAAAATGTGATCTGATTTTACATTTTTAGGGTTAAAGCTGAGATTTGGCTCATGTGCGAATAAAAAATAAAGTTGGCATTGTTTTTGCTTTTATTGGTGCGTGAATTGAGTTGTTGTCCCTATTTTGGCGCAAAAAAGATTCAATGATTGTGCGAAACTGTCAAATTTGCCTGCTACATTAAAGTGTAAAAGTTGCGTAAATGATGAATCGGTCACTCAGGCTTTTTAATCGGTATTGATTGAAATAAATGTGTGACATTTCATTTACCCAAGGTTGATGTTTAGAGTTGTAAATTGAGTTAAATCGCAAAAACAGATTGTTTAATTGGCCCAATTGGGCAAGTAAAAGAAGGGTACGCTATGCACATGCCATCGCCTAATACTGTAGCTCCCGCTCAAGGTTTATACCAACCGGATGAGTTTAAAGATAACTGTGGTTTCGGTTTAATTGCCCATATGCAGGGTGATGCAAGCCATGATCTCGTCAAGACTGCCATTCATAGTTTAAGTTGCATGACCCACCGTGGTGGTATTGCCGCAGACGGTAAAACGGGCGATGGATGTGGTTTGCTGTTGGCGATGCCAAAGCAATTTTTCCGCGAAGAAGCAAAACGCTTAAGTGACATTACCCTGAGCGAAATTTTTGCAGTGGGTACGGTCTTTCTGAACCTAGACCCAGTCTTAGCGACACATGCCAAAAACATCCTGGCCAAAGAAATTGAAGCAGAAGGCTGTAAAGTATTGGCTTGGCGTGTGGTGCCAACCAATAATGAGGCATTGGGCGAAATCGCCATGCAGTCTTTGCCTGCTTTTGAGCAAATTATTGTCAATTGCCCATTGGGGGTGACTGAGGTTGAATTTAACCGTAAATTATTCTTGGCACGTCGTCGTGCCGAGCAGCAATTGACTGCTGATCCATATTTTTATGTGACCACGCTATGCTCAACCGTGATCAGCTATAAAGGTTTGATGATGCCTGCAGCGATTGCAGACTTTTATACCGACCTTGCCGATGAACGTTTGGAATCACATATTGTGGTGTTCCACCAGCGCTTCTCGACCAACACTTTGCCACGTTGGCCGTTGGCGCAGCCTTTCCGTTACTTGGCACACAATGGTGAAATCAACACCATTACCGCCAACCGTAACTGGGCGATGGCACGTACCCCTAAATTTGAAAATCCATTATTGCCAGGTTTGACAGAGCTAAACCCAATTGTAAACCGTACAGGTTCAGACTCCTCAAGCTTAGACAATATGCTGGAAATTCTGGTGGGTGGCGGAATGGATTTATTCCGTGCCTTGCGTATGTTGGTTCCGCCTGCATGGCAGAACGTCGAAACCATTGATGCCGATTTACGCGCCTTCTATGAATTTAACTCTAAACACATGGAAGCGTGGGATGGCCCTGCAGGTTTAGTGATTCAGGATGGTCGTCATGCCATCTGTATGCTAGACCGTAATGGCTTACGTCCTGCACGTTGGGTGATCACTAAAAATGGCTACATTACTTTGGCCTCTGAAATTGGGGTATGGGGCTATGAACCTGAAGATGTAATTTCTAAAGGACGTGTTGGCCCTGGGCAAATTTTGGTGGTGGATACCTTTACCGGCAAAGTGCTCGATACGCAGGATGTAAATAACCATCTGAAAAGAATGCGTCCTTACCGTGAATGGTTACGTGAAAATTCAATCCGTTTACAAGGTAGCCCAGAGCTTGAAGAATATTTGTGTGATCAGGGTTTAAAAGGTGATGCCTTAAAAGCCGCACAAAAAATGTTTATGGTGACCTTCGAAGAGCGTGATCAATTATTGCGTCCAATCGCAGAAAGTGGTCAGGAAGCCGTGGGTTCCATGGGTGATGATACCCCAATGGCAGTATTGTCACGTCAGGTTCGTCATGTGTCGGATTATTTCCGTCAGCAGTTTGCGCAGGTGACCAATCCACCGATTGACCCATTACGTGAATCGATCGTGATGTCTTTGGAAACCTGTTTAGGGCGTGAACAAAACGTATTTGAGCAAGGTCCAGAACATGCCGACCGCTTGATTATCTCAAGCCCTGTGTTGACCAACTCCAAAATGCACCAAATTCGCACTTTGGGTCGTAAAGGCTATGAAATTGCCGACATCGACCTGAACTATGCCGAAAATGAAGGTTTGCAAGCTGCAATTCAACGGATTTGCGAAACTGCTGCACAAGCGGTGCGTGAGGGTAAAACTTTATTGGTACTCACCGATAAAAAAATCCGTGAAGGTTACTTGCCTGCGAATGCGGTCATGGCGACTGGTGCGGTGCATCACCACTTAATTCAAGTCGGTTTACGTACCGATGCCAACATTATTGTGGAAACAGGTTTTGCTCGTGATCCGCACCAATTTGCAGTATTGCTCGGTTTTGGTGCAACTGCGGTGTATCCATATTTGGCTTATGATGTGATCAATGACTTGATTGCCAAAGGTGAGTTATTGGGCGACCCTGTCTATGCACAAAGCAATTTCCGCAAAGGCATTGAAAAAGGCTTGCTCAAAGTCTTGTCCAAAATGGGGATTTCAACCGTAGCCTCTTACCGTGGTGGTCAGTTGTTTGAAGCAGTCGGCTTATCTGCCGAAGTGGTGAATACTTGCTTTATTGGTGTGCCAAGTCGTATTCAGGGGGCTACCTTTGCCGACCTTGAAAATGATCAGAAAAAACTGGCAGACACTGCATGGAAATCACGTAAACCAATTGATCAGGGCGGTCTGCTGAAATTTGTATTTGGCAAGGAATACCATGCCTTTAACCCAGATGTGATCAATGCCTTACACAAAGCGGTGCGTTCAGGCAATTATGCAGATTTTAAAGAATATGCAGAAATCGTGAATAATCGCCCAATTGCAACCATTCGTGATCTCTTTAAATTGAAAACAGACAATTCAATTGCCTTAGATCAAGTTGAATCGGTTGAGCAAATTTTACCGCGTTTTGACTCTGCGGGCATGTCTTTGGGTGCTTTGTCGCCAGAAGCACATGAAGCGATTGCGATTGCCATGAACACCATTGGTGGGCGTTCAAACTCAGGTGAGGGCGGTGAAGACCCTGCGCGTTACGGCACGATTCGTAACTCAAAAATCAAACAGATTGCTTCGGGACGTTTTGGGGTCACACCTGCTTACTTAACCTCTGCAGAAGTGTTGCAGATTAAAGTGGCGCAGGGTGCAAAACCAGGCGAGGGTGGTCAGTTACCGGGTGGTAAAGTGAATGGCTTGATTGCCCGTTTACGTTACTCTGTGCCGGGTGTGACTTTGATTTCACCACCGCCACACCACGATATTTATTCGATTGAAGACTTGTCACAATTGATTTTCGATTTAAAACAAGTCAATCCGCAAGCCATGGTATCGGTCAAACTGGTGTCTGAACCGGGTGTGGGTACCATTGCAGCAGGTGTCGCTAAAGCCTATGCCGACTTCATTACTATCTCGGGCTATGATGGCGGTACAGCAGCATCGCCACTGTCATCTATTCACCATGCAGGTTCGCCGTGGGAATTGGGTTTAAGTGAGGCGCATCAGGCATTACGTGTGAATGACTTGCGTGGCAAAGTTCGTGTGCAAACCGATGGTGGCTTAAAAACTGGTTTAGATGTGGTGAAAGCGGCAATTTTAGGTGCGGAAAGCTTCGGTTTTGGTTCAACGCCAATGATTGCCTTAGGTTGTAAATACTTGCGTATCTGTCACTTAAATAACTGTGCAACAGGGGTAGCAACGCAGCAAGATCATTTGCGTCAGGAACACTATATTGGTGAACCACAAATGCTGATCAACTTCTTCACTTTCATTGCGGAAGAAACCCGTGAATGGTTAGCTGCACTGGGGGTTGCTAGCTTGAAAGACTTGATTGGTCGTACCGACTTGCTAGAAATTTTACCAGGTGAAACCGAAAAACATGCGCACTTGGATTTAAGTGCCTTGTTGGAATCGCACCCTGCGGCAGAAGGCAAAGCACAATATTGTCAGGTTGAAGGCAATGCACCATTTGACAAAGGCGTCTTGGCTGAAAAAATGATTGCAGAGATGTTGCCTGCAATTGAAGCAGGTACAGGTGGCGAGTATTACTTTAATGTGAGCAACTGTGACCGTTCTATTGGTGCACGTATTTCAGGTGAAATTGCCCGTCGTTATGGTAACTTGAGCATGGAACATCATCCTGTCAAAGTGAATCTTACAGGTACTGCAGGGCAGTCTTTAGGTGTTTGGAATGCAGGTGGTTTGCATATCAAACTTGAAGGTGATGCCAATGACTATGTGGGTAAAGGCATGGCGGGGGGACGAATTTCTATCTTCCCACCAAAAGGTTCGCCATTCCAAACGCAGAATACGGCCATTATTGGTAATACCTGCCTCTATGGTGCAACCGGTGGTAAATTATTTGCTGCGGGTACGGCAGGTGAGCGCTTTGCGGTGCGTAACTCAGGTGCCTTCGCTGTGATTGAAGGGGCAGGCGACCACTGCTGTGAATATATGACTGGGGGGATTGTCACGGTATTGGGCAAAGTGGGACACAACTTTGGTGCGGGTATGACTGGTGGTTTTGCCTACGTACTCGATTTGGACAATGACTTTGTAGACCGTTACAACCACGAACTGATTGAGCTGAATCGTATTTCGACTGAAGCGATGGAAGAACATAAAGCATTCTTAGGACGTATTTTAGATGAACACATTGCCGAAACAGGCAGTGCGTGGGCGTATAAGATCCGTCATGAGTTTGATTTCTATAGCCGTAAATTCTGGTTGGTAAAACCAAAAGCTGCCAACTTGCAGACTTTGTTGAAAACCACCCAAGCAGATCCACAATAATCCACGACTCAGCATTCGGCAGATGTGGATAACTTTAGACTTATACCCAGTGTAAATGTCGCGTTATCCACATCCACCTACGGAGAAAGACATGGCAGAACGCCTACATAATGACTTTCAATTTCTGGATGTAGCACGCCAAGATCCAGAGAAAAAAGATCTCGATGTCCGCAAAAATGAGTTTGTGGAAATTTATAAACCGTTTACTGCAGAAGTGGCGGCCAATCAGACCCATCGTTGTTTGGGCTGTGGTAACCCGTACTGTGAATGGAAATGCCCGGTGCATAACTACATTCCGAACTGGCTTAAACTAATTTCGGAAGGCCGTATTTTTCAGGCAGCAGAATTGTGTCATCAAACCAATACTTTGCCTGAAGTCTGTGGACGGGTTTGTCCGCAAGACCGTTTGTGTGAAGGCGCATGTACTTTAAATGATGGTTTTGGTGCAGTCACCATTGGCAATGCCGAAAAGTACATCAACGATACTGCTTTTGCCTTGGGCTGGCGTCCAGATATGTCGCATGTGAAATGGACAGATAAAAAAGTGGCGATTATTGGTGCAGGCCCTGCAGGTTTGGGCTGTGCTGATATTTTGGTGCGTAATGGCGTCAAACCGGTAGTCTTTGACAAACGCCCTGAAATTGGTGGCTTGCTCACCTTTGGTATTCCAGAATTTAAAATGGAAAAAGACGTGATGAAACGCCGCCGAGAAATTTTTTCTGGCATGGGGGTTGAATTCCGTTTAAATACCGAAATTGGTACAGATATAACGATTGAACAATTGCTTGCAGATTACGATGCCGTGTTCATGGGCATGGGCACTTATACCTATATGAAAGGTGGATTTGCTGGTGAAGATTTAGATGGTGTTTATGATGCGCTGGATTTCTTGATTGCCAATGTTAACCGTTGCCAAGGCTGGGAAAAAGACCCTGCAGAATACATCAGTGTTGAAGGCAAAAAAGTGATTGTACTGGGTGGTGGAGATACTGCCATGGACTGTAACCGTACTTCTATTCGTCAAGGTGCGCAGGAGGTTACTTGTGCCTACCGTCGTGATGAAGCCAATATGCCAGGTTCACGCCGTGAAGTGACCAATGCACGTGAAGAAGGGGTGAACTTCTCATTTAATCGACAACCCATTGAAATTGTGGGTGAAAATGGTAAAGTCACTGGTGTCAAAGTGGTCACCACACAATTGGGTGAGCCTGACAGTCGTGGTCGTCGCAGCCCAGAGCCTGTTCCAGGTTCCGAAGAAGTTTTAGCTGCAGATGCCGTTTTGCTTGCTTTTGGTTTCCGTGCCAGCCCTGCAGATTGGTTTGCCTCTGCCAATGTTGGGGTTGACGGTTCAGGTCGTGTAGTGGCAGCAGAACAGCAAACATTTAAGTTCCAAACGTCTAACCCGAAAATTTTTGCAGGGGGCGATATGGTGCGTGGTTCTGATTTGGTCGTGACTGCAATTTGGGAAGGTCGTCAGGCGGCAGAAGGTATTTTAGATTATTTAGAGATCTAAACGAGTTTGTTTTGCTTAGATCTTGAAAGGGCTGAGTTTTAAGGAATTCAGTCCTTTTTTATTGGATATTTTATCTAGCTCATCTTCTTGTGGAATATATTGCCATCCCTAATTCATATAAGGTTTAAGAGCTGAAACTTCAACATCAATTCAATCTGCTGTGCAAGGTTATTGTTGGATGTAAACAGTTTGGTGATTCGCTCGATTAAACAAAATACACAAACAGGTCAGAATTTCACGTTAGAATGAAATCATTTCAAACAAATACAAAGATAAGTTAGAGGTTAATTTATGAATTTCACAAAAAAAACCATGCTCGCAGTGGCTTTAACCAGTACTTTGACATTAAGCGGATGTGGCTATAACACCTTACAAGTGAAAGATGAAGCCGTGACTGCCTCTTGGTCAGAAGTCCAAAACCAATATCAACGCCGTGCCGATTTAGTGCCAAACTTGGTGAATGTGGTCAAAGGCTATGCCAAGCATGAAGAACAAGTCTTGACTGAAGTCACTCAGGCACGTGCCAATGTCGCAGGCTTAAAAGTGGATAAATCGGTATTGGAAGACCCAGCACTATTCCAAAAATATCAGGAAGCACAGGCGCAAATGACCAGTGCCTTATCACGTTTAATTGCGGTGTCTGAAAACTATCCAGACTTAAAAGCCAATGAGCAATTCCGTGATTTACAAGTACAACTAGAAGGCACAGAAAACCGTATTGCCGTGGCGCGTAACCGTTACATCAGCACAGTACAAGACTTTAACAGCTATGCACGCCAGTTCCCGCAAGTCATGACCGCAAAAGTCATTGGCATGGACACCAAACCAAACTTCAGTGCCGAACAAAGCGCACAAACAGCACCGAAAGTTTCGTTTGAATAACGCCTAGGAGGATGTCTGGATGCTGCAATCGCACAGCAAGACCTGTATAAATATAGGGCAGATGCTGCTGCTCATGGCAGTTATGTGTTTCAGCTGCCTGGCATATAGTGAAGTTGCTACAGCAACCGATGAAACTGCCGAAGCTGTGGTGCTGGGTAAAATTGTGCAGCAACAGCATCCTCAAAATGCCAACCCTATCCCAGATCTTGCAAACTCACGCCAGTCTACATCGAGCACTCAGCAAGCACCTGTAGAAACACCCGTTCAGCAACCGCAAATTGCCAATGATATGGCAGAGGGTGAATCTATCCGTGCTTTGCCGACCTTGAATCAGCCCGTAGTAGATCAAGCCAATTTGCTCACTGCTGCAGAAAAACAGCAAATCAGCCAGCGGATTTTAAATTTACATCAACACGCCAAAGCGCAAATTGGGGTGGTGATTGTACCGACCACAGGGCAGGAAGATGTTTTTGATTTTGCCATGCGGGTCGCAGAACAATGGCAGTTGGGTTCTGCCAAGCAAGACAATGGTGTGTTGATGGCAATTGCAGTCAATGACCGCCGTATTCAAATTTTAACGGGGTATGGTTTAGAGGGCGTGCTACCCGATATTGTGGTCAGTCGGATTATTAACCAACGCATTACCCCCTATTTTAAACAAGCGCAATATGCACAAGGCATAGATGCAGGCGTGGCAGAAATTGAACGGATTTTAAACTTAGACCCCGAAGTTGCTGCACAGGCGGCGCAAGAACTGAAACAGCGTCAGGAACAAGCTTTGCAAGAACAACAGGCGCGTGAAAAAACCTTGAGCACTGCTTTATTTATTTTAATTGCAGGGGTAATTGGCTCACTGATTGTTGGAAAACGCTTAAGTGCTTCAACCGCTGCCGTGGCAGGTACAGTGGCAGGTTTGGTCTATGGTGCAGGCTTAATCACCAGTTTAATGATTGGCGCGGGAATTTTCTTTTTACTCATCACTGCCATTGCACAGACTATTTTCCAAATTTTCTTGTCCTCTGCAGGGCGTGGAGGCGGACGTGGTGGTGGTTTTGGCGGCGGCGGTTTTGGTGGCGGTGGCTATAGCGGCGGCGGTGGTGGCTTTGGTGGGGGAGGAGCATCAGGATCATGGTAACTACAACAGATACAACAGAAATTATTACTCAACCGAAAATGGACATTGCAGCCCGTCCGAGTGTAAAGCGTTGGCTGAAGCATTTCTTTTATTTGCCTGCTACTAAGCGTTTTTTTAATGCACAAGATCAACATGCCATTGCAGAAGCGGTGACTGCTGCCGAGCATGGGCATGTAGGTGAAATTCAGGTGGTGATAGAAGGCTGTTTACCGTCACGTTTGGCCTACTCTATAGACACCCATGCTCGCGCACGTCAGTTGTTTGCAGAATTAGGTGTTTGGGATACTGAACTAAACAGCGGCGTTTTGCTGTACCTGAATTTGTGTGAACGCAAAGTGGAAATTGTGATTGACCGTGGTATTAAAACGGCAACTACGCAACAGGTGTGGGATGAAGTCTGTGCACATATTGTGCAGGGGTTGGCACAGCAGCAGTTTCGGCAAGCGGTAATCACAGGCGTACAAGAAATTGGTGAAATTTTGGATGCGTTTTATGACCGCCAGTTGCTAGATCAGCAAAATGAATTGAGCAATGCGCCGATTATTTTGGGGTAATTAATTACACATTGATTACATAAGAGCTCAAATTCACTTAGTAAGATTAAAAGCCAACAAACCGATTATTCTACCGAAAGGTTCTGCCATTAATAACGAGACGGTTGCAATGGAGGCTGGACGTAAACGAGGCTCGATTAAAAAGAGCCGTCATGCTGCATTAATTGAGGCTATTGAGCAAGCTGCGCGAGAAGCAGGGCAAAATGTTCTTTCGCCGACACAACAGATAGAACAGGCTTAAAATAAAACTAAAGCTGTGAGAACTGATGACGAACAGTTAAAAGAAGATTATAAAAAACTGCAATTCACTATTGCTAGAAAATTTTGAGTTAAAAAAAACGCATCAAATTTGATGCGTTTTTTTTATTAACAGAAATTACTCAATTTTACCTACTGTACAATTATTTGCAAATTCAGCAACTACATCTGTTAAGCATGCCCAAGTACCACCAGAACTAGCTCCAGCTGGAGTATAAGTATAACGTACTTTTTTGTCTTGCAAGTTTTTATTTACATTTTTACCAAAAGTATAGTCAATAGTTGCACTAGTTCCATCTGCCGCGAAAGCAGGGTAACTAACAGTTCCATATTTACCAGTTAATGTAACACCAAGTTCATTTGCGTCTTTACTGCTAGCCTTATACGCAGTTCCTTGATCCACTTTTTCTTGGATGGCCGTCTTTGCTCCAGATAGTAGTACCTGTGACTCTGAAAATTGAGAACGTGCAATATAATTTTGATAAGCAGGAATCGCAATTGCAGCCAAAATACCAATAATAGCGACAACTATCATCAACTCGATAAGCGTAAAGCCTTTTTGAGCGTTCATAAACATTCTCCACAAACGTTGTTAATTTAATTATAAGCTTTGTAAGCTATTTTAATATTAGCACTAAACGTGCCAACTTTTATTATAGACAATTTACACAGAAAAACAGCACCTTATACATAAAAAAATTCAGACTATAAATTCATCTGTATATTTTTGTTAAAAAGTGACAAATATTGTCAGGTTGAATTTTATACTTTGGACAAATATTGTCATTGTGTGATTTCTGTCACATTTTATGATAATATTTTATGGTCTGTTTATGACTAATAGCGTATTTAATCTTCGCCACATAACTATCCCACTTAAAACTGGCAGAATTCCAATCAAACTTGCTACACAAAGCACTATCATCTTGGCTAAAAAAATATAAGATAGAGCCAGTTTTTTGGTCTGTTTTTCCTATGAAATCTGCATTGCTATTTTTGGCTGCCATCCTCATCTCCCTTGCATGGCTATTGCCCATTCACTACCGTCCGTGGGTCACTTATACAGGTGAACTTTACGCATTTTTTGCCCTATTTGCCCTTGCAGCCTGCCTTTTTAAAGCAAAATTACAGATACCCAAAATCAGCCTGCCATTACTGGCACTGTGCAGTGTTCCGCTCATTCAGTGGGGCTTTGGCTTAGTCTACTTCTTTGACAAAGCCTTGCTCAGCAGCGTGTATATCTTCAGTTTTTGGTTAGCAATCATTTTTGGCTACAACCTCACGCAAAATAACAGCGAACGTGAACGCATCTTCACAGGCTTTAGTTATGTACTACTCGGCGTGGGAAGTATTACCGCATTCATGGCAATTTGCCAGTGGCTGACACTCGATCAATACCTGCCGATTATGGTAGATATTAAAATCGGACAACGCCCTTATGCCAACTTCGCCCAACCCAATAACATGGCGACCTTTTTGGTGATGTCGCTTATGGCATGCCTATATTTATACGAAAAGCAAAAACTTAAAACCGTGTGGATTGTAATTGCTGCTGCCATGATTTTGGTGGGTGTGGTATTGAGTCAATCGCGGACTTCATGGTTGGCATCGCTGTGTCTCTTGATCTATTTGAGCTATCAACAATACCGTGGTGTGATGCGGATAAAATGGCGTTATAGCTTACTGTGGTTTGCGGCATTTATTGGGCTGATTTTTATCGCACCTGCTTTTAGTCAATTACTCGCGCAAAGTGCAGAACTTTCGGTGCAATCTCGTGATGTGGTGCAGCGCGCCACAGGTGATATGTCACGCTTGGCCATTTGGCAGCAAATGCTCGCTGCGATTGAACATCAACCGTGGTGGGGCTATGGTTGGCATCAAACCAGTGTGGCGTATGTCACGATTAGTGAATTTGTTCAAGGTCCAGTGTGGATTCGTAGCGCACACAATTTTATTTTGGATTTTTTACTTTGGAATGGTGTGATACTCGGCGTGCCATTTTTGGTGTATTTGGGTTATTGGGGCTACCAACTGCATAAATATACCCAATCGGTGGAATCGGTTGTGGGGATTTTAATGCTCGGTGCATTTAGTGTACATGCCATGCTGGAATTTCCACAAAACTATGCCTATTTTCTGCTGCCTGCAGGTTTTATTATCGGTATGGTTCAGTCACAACGCGTAGTGAAAGGTCTTACTTTATCTCCACTATATTTACGCAGCACTTTTGTGGTGGGTGCATTGTTACTAGTGCTGATTTATCGTGATTATGAAGTGATGGTGCCAAAACTGAATCAGTCGGTACGCTATGAACACACCCCTGAAAAAATCACCCACCAAGAGCGTATTTTGGTACTCGAAGAATTTAACCGCCGCATTGCGTGGATTCGATTAAATCCGTATAGCCTACAAACGCCTGAACAGCTGCAAGAGATTCATGAAATTGTATTGAACTATCCAACCACTTACGATTTATTGAAATATGCGCGAGTCTTGGCGTTTAACGGTTATGAAGCAGAAGCTAAAAAGCAATTGTGGTTGTTAAGCACTTTGCGCAAGGTCAATGTGGATTATGCAACTTTGTTGGATGAAGCAGAGCAGCGCTGATTTGTGTAGCGCAAGGAGGGGGATTTGAAAATAGTGAGCCAAATATGGTGAAAATTTTCAATGTTGAAAATCTCTCCCAACTTCTCTTTAAAAAGAGAGGGGGTATTCATTATAAAATTGATTTCATGTGCGAAAATTTAAAGAGATGCTGAACTTTTGTTCAGATAAAGGGAGTTGTGTTAGAATTGTATGATCTATTCAAACAATAAGGCATGCTGATGGCGAGAACTACAAGTGTAACAATTGGCCCACAACTCGATAACTTTGTGAGCAAACTGATTGAATCTGGACGTTATGGTTCAACCAGTGAAGTGATGCGATCTGCACTAAGATTATTGGAGCAGCAAGAAAATCAAACTGCAGCTTTAAAGCAAGCGATTGAAGCAGGTGAGAACAGTGGAGAAAGTACACTTAGCCTAAAAGATATTGCGGCTCAAGTGAAGCAGAAGCATCGTGTATAAGCTATCAAATTTAGCTGTCGACGACTTCACTGCTATTTATGAATACACCTTGCTTAATTTTGGTGTAGCTCAAGCTGACCAATACACGCAACATTTGGAAAATACCTTTCATTTGTTAGTGAGTTCACCGCTGATTGGTTATGCATGTGTAGATATTGGCGAGGGAATACGCCGTCACGATCATCATCAACATGCTATTTTTTATAAAAAACAGGATTATGGAATTTTTATTATTCGGATATTGCATCAACAGATGCAACCCATGAAACATTTTTTTGCGTTATAAATACTTTTTTATAAATCCAAGAATTTAAAATGCGCATAAGTAAAATATATTGATATTGAGAGCTTCTTCATTAGAGATAGGCAAGATACTGAATTTTAGGTAAAGTGCCTCAAAAAACAAAAGACTGGAAAACCAGTCTTTTGAGTTATCTAAACCAGATGAATCTTAGAGTTGGCTTTGAATATAGTTTTCAATACCCACAGTTTCAACCAAATCAAGCTGTGTGGTGGCCCAGTCTAAGTACTCTTCTTCTTTCTCTAGAATTTCCTGAGCCAAATCACGAGTCACATAGTCGAGTTGTTGCTCTGCCAAAACCACCGCTTTTTGGATTGCTTCAATATTTTCTTGGACTTTACGGACATCACAGTTCAGCACTTCAACTGTATGCTGACCAATATACAATTTGCCCAAGTGTTGTAAATTTGGCAACCCTTCTAAAAATAAAATACGTTCAATAATTTTGTCAGCATGTTTCATTTGACGAATCGACTCTTTATATTCAGCCGAGCCGAGTTGTTCAATGCCCCAATCATTAAACATACGTGAATGTAAAAAATATTGGTTAATTGCTGTCAGGTGATGATATAGCACTTGGTTTAACTGATTAATCACATCGCGATTGCCTTTCATTGCAGCACTCCATCAACAATTTCTGCCTTAAACCGCTTAAGGCAATCTATGCTTCTATCTTAAACAAGACTGGGCAAAATGGCGAGTGATTTAGGGGCTATTTATACTTCATAAATGGTTTGCGCTGTCGGCTAAAACTGAGCAGATAAGGCATGAAACGAAGGGAATAGCGAGACTATTGCCAAGTTTCATAACGCAATCTGAGAAAGTTTTAGCCACATGAGCAAGAACAAAGCACTGCTTTGTTTGCTGCGCAAGGGGACAAGCATATTTTTTTCTGCTATTGCGTTATGCGTCAGTCATTTAGAATGACTAAACTTCCTGCCTCATGCCTTATATCAGCTAAAAAATATGCGTCGTCGCAAACGTAGATGAAGTATAAATAGACCCCAGACCGCAAATGAAAATCGCAATCAAAAACAATTGGCTAGGCAATGTGGAAAAATGTAAGCCAAGAAAAACCCGCTGTAGTCGGAAGCGGGGGAGGAAAAACACGGTAAAAATTTAAATAACTAAATGTGGGGAATGTATTGGAAAATACGAGCTTTATGCAGCAATAGCGAGACGAGACGCAATTTGAGCAATTTCATCACTGATGATGGCACGAGTTTCAGGTGCACAGCGACCGCAGCACGTACCTAAGTCAAACATATCGCGAATTTCACGATAGCTCTCTGCACCATTGGCAACGGCTTCTTTGATGTCTTGATCTGTAATACCACGGCATAAGCAAACGTACATGAATGCAACCACAATAATTGAAATAAGATAAGTGTTATTATTGATAATTATTATCGTTTGTCAATAAAAATCATTTGAAAAGTCATTTATCATGATTGGGTTTTTGAATAAAAAAATGCCACTCAATAGGTGGCATCGTTTAGTATTTTTTAAGTCTATGAATAATAATGACTTATGAGTTAATAATCACCACACCATCCATTTCAACCAATGCACCTTTAGGTAAGCTGGCTACACCCAGCGCTGCGCGTGCAGGGTAGGGTTGCGCAAAATATTCTCCCATAATTTGATTGACCAATTGGAAGTGAGATAAGTCAGTCAGAAAAATATTCAGCTTGGCAATATCGGCCAAAGAACCGCCCGCAGCTTCACAAACGGCTTTTAAGTTATCAAACACGCGGCGAATTTGCGCTTCAATGCCTTCTACCAATTCCATGCTGTATGGGTCTAAACCAATTTGACCTGATAAATAAACAGTATTGCCCACTAAAATGGCTTGAGAGTAAGTACCAATTGCTGCAGGTGCATTTTCAGTATGGATGACTTGGCGAGACATTGATTTCTCCTAAAATAATGTACGAACATCATAGACCATCCGACTGCATTTCAGTAGCCTGATGAGTCTATAATGCAAAATCGGTGAATATGCGGCACAGTCAAACTATGCAGCCGCATTAAATTAACAAGCTTTGGCTTCTTCTGCGATGCTGATAGGGCGCGCTAAACGGCTAATTCGTGGGAAACCGAAGTGCATACGCAAATCACGAATAATTTTGGCAATTTGCTTACGGTTATTCACCACAATATTCACATAGGTTTTGCCATCGTGGCTGCGTACCATTTCTACTCCCGTTTTGGCCTTACGACATTGATAGATCAAATCGGAAATTTGTTCGTCATTCATATCCATATCAATGCTGAGATAAGCCGTAAAACTCACGTCATCTACATCTTCCGAAGTCCATTGTAGCGGCATGATATTTTCAGGATGTTGATGTTGCTCATGCAGTAAGTTGTTGCAACGCGCACGATGCACAATCAAACCACGACGTGACAAATTGCCCTGAATAGGATCGCCCAGCACCGGGTTGCAACAGTGCGCATATTTCACGTCAATACCTTCTGTACCTTGAATCAGACGGTCAGAGTGTTCGCTGCTGTCTTGATCGAGTGCATAGATGTGATTCGCAACCAACTGTGGCAACAGGTCACCCACCGCAATTTGCTCAAATAAGCGGTCTTTAGAGTCGATATGACGCCATTGCAACACATTTAACCAATCTGCTTCGGTCAAGTCTTGAATCGAGTGATTAAACAATTTCAGCGCACGGTTAAGCGCTTGCTGACCCACCAAACGCTGTTCTTCAATATCCTGA
Source organism: Acinetobacter sp. YH12120 (assembly GCF_013418795.1). Classification (NCBI taxonomy): domain Bacteria; kingdom Pseudomonadati; phylum Pseudomonadota; class Gammaproteobacteria; order Moraxellales; family Moraxellaceae; genus Acinetobacter; species Acinetobacter sp. YH12120. Next base: position 80,312 of record NZ_VPBI01000008.1, read on the forward strand.
TCACGCAGAATATTTTGTAAGGCACGACGGGCTTTTTGGGTATTAATAAAACTCAGCCAGTCTGGGTTGGGTGTGGCTAAAACATCGGTGATGATTTCGACCACTTGTCCGCTAATTAGTGGCGTCGAAAGTGGTTTGCTTTCGCCATTAATTTTTGTGCCAACAGCGTGGTTGCCTAAGAACAGACTGGCTGCATAGGCAAAATCTACCGCAGTTGCACCTTGTGGTAATTCATGTAAATGCCCGTGCGGGGTATAGACATGAATTTTCTCTTGATGCAGATAATCCAGCAAATCGCTAAATGTGGTTTTGGCACACTCTCCATCAATCAACACGTTCAAACTTTTCATAGATGCCTGAATGGCAGAACGACAGGCTTGAGGCGCATTTTCACCCAAGACCACGCCAAAACGTGCCGCTTTTCGCATCAGTTCAGTTTGAATGGTGAGAGATAAGGTGGTTTGCTCACCTTTCAGACGCATCATCAGCGATTGGTTACCACCTGGCAATGGACGACGGATATGGTCTTCATAATGCAAGACCTGAAAGCTGTCACGTAAAATATCGGCTAAACGGTCACAGTCAGCAATACTTTGTAAAATAATTTCGAAGGCGTGGCTGTGGGTCAGTTCTTGTAGATCAATATCGTTTTTAACAAAGTGGCGCAGTAATTCAATGTTGTTATTTTTCTTTTTAATACGGCCTGCAATTTGATTGTCTTGCAGCAGGTCGGCAAGGTTTTGTTCCCATTTAGATTGGTATTCGCAGCGTTTTGGCTTGGTGTGCAACAGGGCAGCTTGCACATCGTTATACATATCTAAATCTAGGTTTTGATAACACAGATGTTCGAGGTTATCGGCCATTTCATTCATACCCACGATACGTGCCATAGGTACAAATACATCAAAGGTTTCTTGGGCGATACGTGCACGTTTGTCTGGTCGCAGCGCATCTAGTGTGGTCATGTTATGATAGCGGTCTGCTAGTTTCACAATAATGACACGTGGATCCTGTAAGGTGGCTTGCAGAATTTTGCGGAACGAAGCAGCTTTGTTGTATTCTTTGTCGCTAGAATGGCTAAGTTTGGTTACACCATCGACCAGTTCAGCAACGGTACGTCCGAATTTTTCTGTGATGTCATCTTTGCTGTAGTCGGTATCTTCAATGACATCGTGCAATAGCGCAGCAATGAGCGTGTCGGCATCCAAACGCATGTGCGCCAAAATGCAACTCACCGCAATCGGGTGTAGCACATAAGGTTCACCACTTTTACGGGTAACGCCATCATGCGCATGTTCGGCATAATCGCAAGCCGTAAGCACCTGTTCGACTTCACTTACACTCAGGTAAGGTTCGATCATGGCTTGAAGCTGTTGTTTGGCTTGGCTGACCATCGTGCCTGGCATATAACACCCTTTAAAATACAAGTGATAACGAATTTACAGTGAGACCTTATAATGAAAAGCATATTGCATGACTTGTCAATTTTTTTCATGCCAAAATAGTGATAAATTTGGCATTAATAAATAGGGTCTTAATCCTTATGTTATAACGGTTTTTAGTGCAAGATTAAAGTTCAGACAACAAAAAAGCCTAGTAAAAAACTAGGCTTTTTCAGAAAGTCGTTCTTATTGGAAAGAAAAACCATCTAAATTCAAGTTATTTGCTGAAAGTGCGAGGTCAAGACTCGAAGTTTGATAATCTTGATCACGTTGTTTCAAAATGTCTTTAGAAACGTGACCTTCTGCAATTTCACGTAAAGCAACAACGGTAGGTTTGTCGTTATCCCACTCAACGGTAGGCTCTATGCCTTGACGTGCCAATTGACGCGCGCGCTTGCTTGCCACTAGTACAAGCTCAAAGCGGTTGTCTACATGGTCTAAACAATCTTCAACGGTAACGCGTGCCATAAGAATTCTCGTTTGAATAGTAAATTTAAACAGACTGTGCAGTATAAGGTGCTTTGCCTATAGACTCAAGTTTTAATCACGCGCTTGGCGGGCTAATTAACTTTTGAATCAAGGCTTGATGACGATGCGCCTGCTGCGCCATCACCAAACGATTAGCCGTAATCACCGATTCTAAATCGTGCAGAGCCTTATTAAAGTCATCATTAATAATCACATAGTCAAAATTGACATATTGTTGCATATCTTCAACTGCGCAGCCCAAACGATGCTCAATTACATCGACTGCATCGGTGCCACGGTTAGACAATCGCTCACGTAAATCGAACTGGCTTGGTGGGAGAATAAAAATTTGCTTCGATTCAGGAAAAAGATTGCGCACCTGCTGCGCACCTTGCCAGTCAATTTCCAGTAACACATCGTGACCTTTGGCTAACTGCTCTTTAACCGTCGCTTGCGCGGTGCCGTAATAATTGCCAAACACCTCTGCATACTCAATAAAACCGCCTTGTTCTACCAAGTCGATAAAATCTTGTTTTTGCGTGAAGTGATAATGCACACCATCGAGTTCGCCGGGACGTTGACCACGTGTTGTGTGAGAAACTGAAACGTGTAAATTATTCACACGCTCAAGCAGGGCTTTAACAAGGGATGTTTTGCCTGTTCCTGAAGCGGCAGAAACGACAAACAATAGACCCGACATGATATTTTTCCTGATATGATAAAATATCTTCTCTATTTTAGAGTAGACGCCCCTTAAACAAAATAGCCAAGATGGCTTTTGTTGGCATAAATTTTAAAACATTCCACCTATTTAACTTCAACATAGAGGGTTCTATGGAAATTGTATTGGCGAATCCACGTGGTTTTTGTGCAGGTGTAGACCGAGCAATTGCGATTGTAAATCGTGCCCTTGAGTGTTTTAACCCACCTATATATGTACGTCACGAAGTGGTACACAATAAATTTGTGGTAGATGACTTACGCCAACGCGGTGCAATTTTTGTCGATGAGCTAGATGAAGTGCCTGATGACAATATCGTGATTTTTAGTGCGCATGGCGTATCTAAAGCAGTACAACAAGAAGCGGAGCGTCGTGGCTTAAAAGTATTTGATGCGACATGTCCGTTGGTCACCAAAGTGCATATTGAAGTCACCAAATATGCGCGTGAAGGCACAGAAGCGATTTTAATTGGTCACGAAGGACATCCCGAAGTTGAAGGGACGATGGGTCAGTACGACAAGAAAAATGGCGGCGAAATTTATTTGGTAGAAGATGAAGATGATGTGGCTGCGCTTGCGGTTCAGCATCCAGATAAAGTGGCTTTTGTAACACAAACTACTTTGTCGATTGATGATACTGCCAAAGTGATTGATGCCTTGCGCCAAAAATATCCGAATATTCAAGGGCCACGTAAAGACGATATTTGTTATGCCACTCAAAACCGTCAGGACGCAGTGCGTGACTTGGCCAATCAGTGTGATGTGGTGTTGGTGGTTGGTTCTCCAAACTCATCTAACTCCAACCGTTTGCGCGAGTTAGCCGAACGTATGGGGAAACACGCCTATTTGGTGGATAATGCAGACGAGTTGGAGCAAGCATGGTTTCAGCCGAATACAAAAATTGGTGTAACTGCGGGCGCATCTGCACCAGAAATTTTAATTAAACAAGTGATTCAGCGTTTGCAAGACTGGGGTGCAAGTACCCCTGAAGAGCTGGCAGGTCGTGAAGAAAACATTACCTTTAGTTTGCCCAAAGAGTTACGTATTCCTGTAACACAGGCTTAAACTGCGAAGCATATAACACTTTAAAAAACTGATTAAAAATAGGCAGATAACCGTTATATGACGGTTATCTGTTTTTTTATGCCTTTTATCCTGAAGTGTGAGGGTTTTGTAAAGTTGTTCGCTATTATTTTTAATAGGGCAAAGTCTGTGTCTTGGGGGGAGTATGCGAAAAAAAGAAAACGGGTTCACCTTAATTGAGTTGATGGTGACCATTGCGGTGTTGGCGATTATCGCGATGATGGCGGCTCCTTCAATGACCAGTATGATTCGTAAAAATCAATTACACAGTGATGCGAGAGAAGTTATTGAGTTGGCAACAATGGCTCGCTCTAATGCGGTTTTTTCTAAGAAAGAACAAAAGCTTGCATTGGATTCATCAGTAACAGATGGTCAGCTGAAGTGGTTGCCTGAAGAACATACCAGTTGGGCTACAAAACCCGTCAATAGCATAAGTTACAACATGTTCGGCTTCTTGGTTTCTGCGAATGACCGTGAATGTTTTATTTTGCAACATCAAAAAGATACGACACAAAAAGCAGTTATTGAATTTTATAAAAATGGTTCGATTCGATATGAACGTTCAAATAGCACGTGCCCAAATTAATTGGATGAGGGTGGAGCAATGATAAAAAATCAACAAGGTGTTGGCTTGGTGGAAGTTCTGGTAGCTCTAGTGCTGCTTGGGATAGCTGTATTAGGTTTTACTGCTTTGCAGATTAGAGCGGTCTCGGCCAGTGCAGACGCAGGTCAAAACATTCAAGCTATGAATATCGCACGAGATTTATCAGAGCGTATGCGTATGAATCGCGCTGGATTAGATGATTATGAAGCGAGTGCCACTGTGTTGGATTGTTCAGCTAGATTTTGCACTAGTAGTGAAATGGCTGTTTATGAATTTAATCAGGTGAGATTGCAGGCAGAAGACTTGGGAATGTCTATTGCTGTGCATGACTGTCAGGGCTCAACATTAAAAAGAAAATGTGTGTATGTCGCATGGGATACCACGACAGCGACCAATGGAAGTGGAGGTAATCACTGTACCAATGGGACAGCGTATAACCCGAATGCACAATGCATAATTATGGAGGTCTATAATTATGACTAAAGTTCAGAAAGGTTTTACTTTACTTGAGTTGATGATTGGTTTGTCCATTGGGCTATTGGTTGTGAGTGCGGCAACGGCCATTTTTCTGAGTGCGCAACGATCTTTAGGATTTCAGTTGGGCATGGGCGATGTGCAACAAAACTCGAATTTTGGCTTAGCAATGCTGACCCATGATTTACGTCATGCAAATTTAAATACACCGTCAAACCAAAAAATTAATAATAAAATGGTAGGTTCTGGAGTAGCTTTTGCACAAGAAAACTACCCATCAGCTCTGCATGCGAGTCTGGCAAATAGTGCGTATAGCGCCCAAAATGCTGTAGATGATGCAACCACAGGTAAGAGTGACCAATTGGTAATTCAGTTTGTGCCTCAGTATCAAATTGCAGAAGCATCGGACGTAGATCCAGATGATGACACCAAGAAAATTAATGAAAGACTACTCAGTAATACAGACATGTATAACTGTGAAGGTACTAGAATTGAATTTGTGACAGCCAAGGCAAATGAAGAAACACAGGCGATTCGTCCAACAGTGGTTCAACGCTACTTTATTCAAAAACTACCAGATGCTTTACAAGGTAGTGATGGTTTAGATCGTTACGGGTTGTACTGTGATGCGGGGCATTATAATGCGGGCGATAGCAGCATTACAGGCTTAAATAATAACGCACAATTACTCATGCAAAATATTGATGCATTTAAAGTTTTACTGGGCGTGAAAAATCCAGGAAATAACCAATTGCGTTATGTCACCATAGATGAATACAAAAATTTAATGTCTTCAATTACCGCTGAAAAAGATTATCTACAGGTCATTTCTTTACAGGTATCTGTGGTGGCGAGATCTGCAACCAATGTTGGGGCAGATGCAAGTTTGAATAATAAGACGATCACATTGCCTGGTGCTACAACGGCTATTGCATTTGATGGTGATGCAAATTTGAATAAGAAATACTTACGTCAACTGGTCACTCAAGTGGTTGGCTTGCGAAATACATTGGGAGCATCGTGATGAAACAACAAAAAGGTGCAACGCTCATTGTGGTTTTGGTCATTCTTATTTTAATTACTCTGATTGGTACATTAGCTGTCCGTTCTGGGATTTTAGGATTAAGACTGGCAACAAACAGTCAGGTGCAGGCTTTGTTATTAGAAAACAGTAACGCTGCATTATTTAATTTGGAAAATCCAAATCAGGTTGAGCGTCAATTGGCGCGTGATGGTATGTACAGTTATTTCAACTCGGCTGCCAATGCAGAAGATGAGTTGGTATTTTGCTACCGTGCATCACAAAACACATTTTTTTCTATGAACCAAGCCAGTGCGATTTCACGTACAGGGTCAAAGACAAAAATTGGTGTAACAGGTTTTTGTAAGGCGAATCAATTTGCAACAGGGCGTTCAGCTGTTTTGGCGCAAGTCTATTTAAAGAAAAATATAGACAATGTAGTGCCATTTGCCCATGTTGCACAGAAAACCAGTATTGGCTCAAGTAGTTTACCTGTGGTATCGAACAGTATTAGCGTAACCGTGATTTCAGTCTTGCCAAGTTTTTCTAGTGCAAGTAAAGAAGAAATTGAAGGTTGCTTTAAAGAGCGTGCGGCAAATGTATCACGCTGTTTTGAAGGTTTAAATATTCCCTATAACACGCAACGTGCAGACTATGTAGTTGGTGGTCAGCCGCAACTAGTGTCGTAGTTGAACAGAATCAGTGAGGATTAACAAATGAAACAGTTTAATAAAAAAGTTCTTTCTGCCACTGTGTCAATGATGATGACATGGGCAGTGTGTGGAAGTATTCAAACTTCGGTTGCGAGTGATATTGAGATTTATAAAGATTCAACCAAGGGTAAAACCAATATTCTTTTAATGTTGGATACCTCTGGGAGTATGGGAATTAGTTCATTGGTATTGCCAAAAAACAATCCCTATGGCAGTCCAGGTGATGTGACTGAGCCATTATGTGGGCGAGCTACTGTACCTGAATATTATAGTGACGGCTCTTCAACTGCTAATATCTATCAGTGGCACTATAATTTAAAAGACCCTGCTACTAACAGAACAGCGATCAAAAAGACTGTGGATATTGGTGGGACCCTGATTGATTATTATATGCGTGGCTGCCGCAAGCAAATCAATGGTCAATGGGTACAAGAATATGATCGACTCTCTCGTTTAAAAGATGCAATTTTACCATTACTAGCGAGTGATGAATTGGGTTCCGATGTTGTGATGGGATTGGGGCAATTCTCATCTAAAACAGAGCTAACCATTGGTAATGTGTCAAATCGACTTACTGATGGTCACTCAGGACGTATTTTAGTACCTAATGCACCACTAGACACTGCTCAACGAATCAAAATTGCACGACAAATTGCAGCAATTAAATCATTGGATACGATTACGAATGAAGATGGGACAGCTAATCCAGATTTAAAGTTATCTAGTAATAATTATCCAAATGTTACCAAAGCTGCAAGTGGTACCCCAACCGTACATGCGTATGCAGAAGCAGGTGCTTATATGATGGGAACCACCACAGGTGGCACGGGTACAAATAGTGGGCAGGTCAATACCATTTACGATGGTTATATGGCCATGCAGAATGGCTCAGCCCAAGCTTATTTTATTTGTGTAGAGGTCGGGACTACAACCACGGATGCTTTGGGGGCAACAGTACAGCAATGTATCAATAATTGGCCTTGGTATGATGGGAATAATAGAACAGTTACTACAGGAACGATAAGTGGTGGTGTATTTAAACCCGACTCTACAAGCCCTACAGGTTGGAGACAAATTACGAGTCAGGCGGCTTTCAAAAATGAAGTAGGTTCAATGGACTCTGCATGGGAAGTGTTTTCTAAGATGCCCGAAGGCTGGCGCTATGGCGGTTGGATGAAAGTCAATAATGAGCCGATGGATATTGAGCCGATTGTAGGTACAGTATGGGGGGGGTATGAAGGTGGTACCATTGGGATTGTGTCATATCGTACCAGTCCTTTTTCGATTCGATCTACGACCACTCTAGGTACTGGTAGATGTACACAAACCCAATCAGCCACGGTTCGTCCTCATCGTCTTTGGGGCAATGGTAATTTTAGGGATTGGCAAAGCTGTCCTTCAGGTTCTAGTCCACTCAGTAGTTGGGCATCACTATGTGGACGAACAACAGGTGGCCCTTGGACTAGAAATGCAACAGCAAACGAAGTCGCTGCTGGACGATGTTTAGCCCCTGCTGATGGCAGTATTGATCCCTTACCTGGTGCTAGAAATCCACAAGGCGGTTTGCATACAGAAAATTATAATATGACACGTACAACTTACACTGCTCTTACTCCAACCGTCATCACACCTATAGATAATAATGGGGGTTTTGCTTATTCTGCTTCTGATGCAAAAGAGGGCAATAAGTATAAAGCAGGAGGGTCGACCTATAGCTGTGATGGCAATGGGATTTATTTCTTAACAGACGGTGCGCCAAACTCGACTAAAGACAGTATGGCACGTACGATTATGAATCATTCCTTAGCCAATGGCACTTATGCTTTTACAGGCAGACCTGATATTAATAGTAGTGATGTACTAAAGCCTGTACCGCTAAAATCTAATCTATTTGCGGGTGAAACAGGTGGTTGGGAATATATAGGTGCCTACGCGAAAAAATTGCGTAATCGTACGTTATTATCCAACACTCAAAAGAACCCTGCAGATATGAGTATCAAAACAGCGGTAGTTGGTTTTGGTTCATCTTTTGCAGGTATTAATAAAAATGCAAATGGTACTTATGATTGTGACAGTGCACCAAATCAAGATGCAAAAAATGCCTGTTTGTGGGGTAGTGCAGAATATGGTGATGGTGGATTCTACTATGCTGAAAACTCAGAAGATATTAAAAACAGTATTCTTGATTTTGTAAAAAAAGCTGGGGCAGACTTTGAACCTATTGCAACAGGTAGCCCGACAATTCCTGTCGATAGCTTAAACCCAATACAATTACAACCCTATGGTTATTATGCGGCATTTGAACCAAAGCCAAGTGAAACTACACAACTTTGGGCGGGGAATTTAAATAAATATAACTTAAGAAATGGCGAGTTGGTGGATAAAAACTTACAACGCTTAATTTTAAGTACGGGTGCTCTCAACAAAGATGCCGTAGGTTTATGGACCAATGGTGTTAAAGGTCAATTACCACTGGGCACTTTAGTTGCCGCAAATGGCGAGCAAAATTCAAAACGTAAAGTATTCACCAATCGAGTGATTAAACAGGATAAAACTGCTGTTTCAGGTGATCGTTTGGCACAAGTGAGTTTATTGAGTTTATTTGCAGAGAATAATGAAATTGCCAAATTTAAGTATGATGCCGATAAAAACTATTGGTTAAATTTCCTAGGTTATGATGTAGGTATTACAGAGAGCATTGCGAGTTTAGCTGATTTAACCAGTAAAGAAGTGTACCGAGAGCTTGGAAGCGTGATGCACTCTACGCCAGTCATGCTGACGCAAGAAGGAAAAATTACGGTTGTAGATGGTAAGTTAACTACAACGGGCCGTAAAGATTATCTGATGTTTGGGTCTACGCAGGGTGCGTTACATGTAGTTGATGATGATGGTAAAGAAGTATTTGCTTTTGTACCGCATGAAATGATGAAAACTCAAAAAAATGCATTTATAGGTAGTGGCAAATATACAGGCTCAGGTAAGAACAACTTATTTTATGGCGTAGATGGCCCTTGGACAGCACATACGCAATATGTTTCAAAAAGTGATGGGACTTTAACGGTTAAAGATTCTGGCCGTAAAGCAAGTGACGAAGAAGATGCGCAGAATCTGATAGGTATGCAGTGGGTGTATGGCGGTTTGCGTATGGGGGGTAAAAGTTACTATGCGCTGGACTTAACTGACATTGAAAAGCCTGAACTAAAATTCCATATTAACCCAGATGCTGATAATGCTTCTGCTGCACTCAAACAAATGGGGCAAAGTTGGTCAAAACCGACTCTCGCTTATGTGAATTGGGGCGATACGCGCAAACTTGTAATGTTTGTAGGTGGTGGTTACGACCCAGTTTATGAAACTCATAATGCAAATCCAAGTGGAACCAAAGGTAATGGTGTGTATATGTTTGATGCACACAATGGTGATTTGCTTTGGTGGGCGAGTGATAGTGAAAAAACAGGTGCTAGCCGTTTTACTCAAAACAATGAGTTAAAATACAGCGTTGTTTCGCAAATTAATGCCATTGATCGTGATGGAGATGGTTTAACAGATCATCTGTATTTTGGTGATTTAGGTGGGCAAGCATTCCGTGTTGACTTTAATAATCGAGCAACAGATACAGCTAACTTTGTAACTCGTGCGGTTCGTTTGTTTACAGAGCATCAGGGTTCTGGTCTGAGTCCTCGTTTCTATGAAATGCCGAGTGTTTCTATTCATCAAGATGATGGTAGCTACTTTGCTGTAGTGGCATTCAGTTCAGGTAATCGTAGTTCACCACTAGCAGGTTTAAACTCTACTGTCAGTGCAAACGATGCTGTATTTGTGGTTTATGACAATGATGTTGCACGTCAGGACTTATATAAATCTTCAACTTCGCTAAATACTCATGATGAAACTTTAACCGAACTTAACTTTGATAATGGTGTGCCACGTCGTGGTCAAAATAATACTTTAAATGGTGGTTGGAAAGCGTACTTTGATAGTGATAATGTGGGACGCTATAAAGGTATGAATGACCTGTATGCCCTAGATGGTATGCTCTATGTCAATGTGTATGACCGAGATGGTACTGGTATTGGTGGTAACTGTGGTGCAGGTGTAGCGGGTGACTCTTACTTGTATCAATATTGCTTACCTACAGGAAAGTGCGATTTCTATTCGGGTTCTGGCAACAAAGCAAATCGTGTGAAACTCGGTGCAGGTATTCTGGGTACAGGTTTAGGTCAAGGCTTTAAAAATGATGCTAATACCGTGAGTCTAGTGGTGAATCGTGATGAGCCATCTGCACTGGATTGTAGCTTACCTGCCAATAAAAACTTGCCACAATGCCAGCTGTTTAATACACAGGTAAAACTCAAGCAAATGCGCTGGTATGAGTCGCGTTAAGGGGGGAGTATGCAATTCAAGAAAGGCTTTACCCTAATTGAGCTAATGATTGTGGTCGTTGTGATCGCAATCATTGCAGCCATCGCGATTCCGAGTTATGCCGCATATATTGAGCGTAAAGATCTTGCTTTAGCAAAGCAGGAAGCATTGCGAATAGCGACAGAGCTAGAAAAATTCAAAGCTAAAAACTTCAGCTATAAAGGTTTTGATGCAACCTACTTATATACAGGTTATGCACCATCTACAGGTACTTTAGCAATTCCTGTAGATGGTTCAGATACTAAATTCAACCTTACTTTATTGGATTTAGCCACCAAGAAGCCTTTGTCTATACAAAGAGACGCACATGGTAATGAAACCGCAGATTCAAGTTCTGTACGTGGTTTAAACTGGGTGATACGTGTTGAACGTGCTAAAACAGGTACAACCTTAAAACAACCACGTAATTATGATTTATTATTGACCAGTGAAGGTGTACGTTGTCAAACTCGGACTCCAGATATGGTATCAACATATACTTGTGGGACTACAAATAATGAGAGTTGGTAATCATGAAAACGGATTTACACTAATTGAACTGATGATTGTTGTTGCTGTCATAGCTATTTTGGCTGCAATCGCTTTGCCTTCTTATAATAGTTATAAAGTACGTGCTAATCGTGTAGAAGTTCAAACGGAGTTGATGCAACTGGCACAGCGTTTACAAAGCTATAAGGCAATGAATCACAGTTATAGAAATGCGACATTGGCGAGTATTGGAGGAAGCGGTACGTTTCCAAGTCATCAAGCTTTATATAATATTGATTTGGTAATTGACGCATCTAATCAAGCATACGTGTTATCTGCCTTACCTACTTCTACAGGGGCACAAAAAGGGAATGGCGGCTTGAGCCTCGATCAAACAGGGCGACAATGCTGGTTTAAAGGTAAAGATTCACCTGTAGCAACAGACACTTGTTCTACCTGGTCTGACAAATAAATTCAAATCTGCGGATAAATACGTTTTGATCTTTCATTCAGGGCAAATTTCACGTAAAATATTGCCCTCTATGAAAGGGGTTTGAAATGTGTCGATGGTCGATACAGGGATAATCCGTAAAAACTATAAGGTTGTATCATGGTAGTTATTCGTCTTACTCGTGGTGGTGCTAAAAAGCGTCCATTCTATCAAATCGTTGTAACTGACAGCCGCAATGCACGTGACGGTCGTTTCATCGAACGTATCGGTTTCTTTAACCCAACAGCTCAAGGTAAAGCAGAAAAACTTCGTTTAGATGCTGACCGTTTTGCTCACTGGGTTGCACAAGGTGCTCAACCTTCTGAACGTGTTGCTTCTTTAGCTGCTCAAGCGAAGAAAGCTGCAGCTGCTGCATAATTAAATGAATTAAGTAGTAGTAGGTAGCCCATGACACCAACACAGAATGTGCCCGAAGATCGTATTCAGATTGGACAGCTACGTTCAGCTTATGGATTAAATGGGTGGCTCTGGGTCTATTCCAATACAGAACCAATGAGCAATATATTTGACTACCTGCCTTGGTACATCGAAACCAAAGCAGGTTGGCAAGTCGCAGATGTAAAACGTTGGAAACCACATGGCAAAGGCTTGGTGGTCAGCTTAAAAGGTGTGAGTGATCGTACCGCAGCAGACAACTTGGTTGGCGCAAATATCTGGATTTCAAAAGCGCAACTGCCTCAACCAGGCGTGGACGAGTATTATTGGTCTGATTTAAAAGGTCTAACAGTGTTAGGTCTGGACGATGACGAACAAGAAGTGAACCTCGGTCAAATCCATGAACTGTTTGAAACAGGTGCCAATGACGTGATGGTGGTTCGCGCAACTGCCGATAGCGTCGATGGCGAAGAGCGTATGATTCCATGGCATAAAGATGTGGTACAACGCGTTGATCTCGAAGCGGGTCGCATCTACGTGAATTGGGGCGTAGATTATTAATCCTTTCAGGATTCGCAGAGCAGGAAAATAGAGGAGTCTGCGGTGTTTTTTGCAGTCATTACGCTTTTTCCTGAAATGTTTGAAGCGATTACAGCTTACGGTATTAGCGGACGTGCAGCAAAACGTGACTTGATGCAAATTCATTGCATTAATCCACGTGATTATGCACAGGGCAACTACAAAAGGGTGGATGAACGTCCATTTGGTGGTGGTCCGGGTATGGTGATGATGGCAGAGCCTTTGGCGCAAGCAATCCAGCATGCCAAACAGCTTGCACAGCAAGCAGGAGCAGTTCATGTACCTGTGGTGTATATGTCGCCACAAGGTAAAACCTTAAACGAAACTGCAGTACAACAATTCGTTGAATATGATGGATTAATTGTATTGTGTGGTCGTTATGAAGGGGTCGATGAGCGTTTAATCCAAAACTATGTTGATCAGGAATGGTCAATTGGAGATTACGTTTTATCGGGTGGGGAGCTACCTGCAATGGTGTTGTTGGACAGTATTATTCGGAGACTTCCAGGTGCTATGTCTGATGAGCAATCTCATGTGCAAGACTCATTTGTGGATGGTCTTTTAGATTGCCCACAATATACCAAGCCAGACCATTTTGAAGGTTTGGATGTCCCTGAAGTACTAAAGTCGGGACACCATGCCAATATTGAAAAATGGCGGTTTTTGCAGCGTTATCAACGGACTTTAGAGCGTCGACCTGAGTTGATTGAAAAAGTTGAGTTGAGCAAGCAGCAAAAAAAATGGCTAAAAGATTCGCAAGGACAGACCAAGTAATCGGTTTATCTAAGCAAAATTGCTACAGACAGTGTGTTTGTAGTTTTTAAATAGGCTCTTTATGCATTGAAGCGGTCAGGCATAAAGGGAAAGTCAATCGGGTCTATGCGCTTTAGCCTCTATACCCAGTGGAAATCAGACCTCTTCTGACCCACACATATTGGAGATACCCCATGAGTGGTAAGCATCCTTTAGTACAAGCTGTTGAGAATGCACAGCTTAAGCAAGACATCCCAGCTTTTGCACCAGGCGATACAGTTATCGTTCAAGTAAAAGTAAAAGAAGGTGATCGTGAACGTCTTCAAGCATTTGAAGGTGTTGTAATTGCGAAGAAAAACCGTGGTTTGAACTCTGCGTTCACAGTACGTAAAATTTCTAGCGGTGTTGGTGTTGAGCGTGTTTTCCAAACTCACTCTCCAATCGTTGCGAAAATCGAAGTGAAACGTCGTGGTGACGTTCGTCGTGCTAAACTTTACTACCTACGCGAATTGTCTGGTAAAGCTGCACGTATTCGTGAGAAATTACCAGCACGTAAACAAGGTTAATTTTAACTTTGCTTTACAGCTAAAAAATGCGCCGTTTAGGCGCATTTTTTTATGTCTGGTATTTGAGTTTATAAACCTTGCATTTTTAAGCGATTGGCATGTTGACGATATACATCAACAGGATCTGGTGCAAAAATATCTTTCATGCCCAAGAGTTGATTGACTTCATCTAAGTGGTTCCAATAGTAATTATCACGAATGGTTTTACCAAATTTGGCGCTGCAGCGTGATACCAAACCATCATTATCACGACCATTATCAATCAACAAACTGGTCGCCAACATGGCTGAGTCTGGATCAAGTAAATTGGTGACAGCCGTATTGCCCGTAAATGAATAGAACTGGATGCCTTTTTCTTGATAAGCGCCCTCGCCACAACTCGTCGTTGGCATACCCATTGGGAATTTGCTGTTAAATTGTGCAGAACCAGCCAAAGTTAAGCTTTTTGCACTCGCCAACGAATCATGTGGATAGCTGTTTGGATCTAAACCTTGTGCCCAAGTGATGGTTTTGGAAACTAAATTGACCATGTCGATTAATGGCTTTTCAAGTGGTGTGCCTTGTACTTTTAAAATAAAGTCAGCTACAGGCGAGCCTTTGTTAGGTGAACCGACCGCAGTCAGCGATGCGACTTTAGACGGCATCACGCCTGCAACATAACGAATGGTTGGTCCACCATGTGAGTGACCAATTAAGTTGACCTTGCTTGCGCCTGTAATCGCAAGAATTTCATCGACTTGTTGTGCCAATTGTTCGCCACGAACTTCTGATGAGTTAAATGGAGATACGCGGGTTGCCCAAGCGTTAGCACCGTTACGTGCTAAATTGGGTAAAATTTGGTACCAATAATCGACACCTAACTGATCTCCACCAATATTGATAAAGCCTGCCATACCGTGAGTAAACACAATCGGATATTTGGTTTTGGCATAACTGGAGATCACGAAGTTAGATTTGACCTGTTCTGCATTGGATGCGTGCGCGGTACTGAAGGTACTAGCCGCAATTAAGCCTGCAATGAATAATCCATATTTCATATAACATCCTCTATTTTATTGTGCTTTCCTAGCATGACAATATCTATTGTCAAATATCATTATTCAGGAAATTTGCTAGATTGCAAGTTCTGAATGATTCATGGTTATTGAACTTCTTGCACTTGAGTTTCAAGCACAGGAAGATGGTTTTGCCAAGATTGAAATGAGTTTTACTATTACAAGCCTTGTAATTTCAATCGGTTGGCATGTTGTCGATACAGTGCAACTGGGTCAGGTGCAAACAAACCAGTTAAGCCAAACATCATGTTGGCAAGGTCGGTATGATTCAGTCGGTAGTTGTCACGAATGACGTGTCCAATGTGGGCACTACAGCGTGCGACCATGCCATCGTTATCTAAATTGCCATAAGACAGTGGGCCGAGTTGCATTAAAACAGTGTCAATATCTAGTAAATTGGTGGCTTGAGCGACACCTGTCCATGAATAGTAATGAATTCCGCGATCTACTTTGGCACCGCTGCTGCTGCAATTTGCGGCCAAGGCTGTGGTTGGAAAACGACGGTTAAAATCTGCAGACGCTGTTTCGGTTAAAGAAGCCATCGATGCATCAAAATCGACAGGCATATCTGGCTGTTGCTGCGCCCAAGTAATGAGTGGAGCCACCATGTAGTCGCCTAAAATATTAAACGCGGTGCGTGATAAACGATTATTTTGAATATCATCGGCAACTTTGGAGCCACGGAATGTTCCTGCAACACCGGTAATTGATGCCACATATTCAGGTTTGGTCGCAGCTACATAACGTACTGTTGGGCCACCATGTGAGTGACCAATTAAATTGACTTTGGATTTGCCAGTGATTGCCATGACTTCTTCGACTTGGGCAATCAGTTGCTCACCTCGAAATTCAGTACGGTGTGCAGGGGAGAGTTGTGCGGCAAATACGGTTGCGCCATTACGTGCCATATCTGGCAAAATTTGATACCAATAATCCATATTAAAGGTTTCATTGCCAATGCGTGACCATCCGAGCCAGCCGTGTACCATGAGCAATGGATATTTGGTTTTGGCATAGTCAGATTTGGCCTGTTCCTGAATAGGCAACACGCTTGGAGCAGCTTGAGCGACACCCATTGAACCGAGCAAGCAGCTAGTGACAGCCAATGTAATTGCCCGTATGTTAGAGATGATGGTCATAAAACAATCCTGTGTTCTTTATTTTTATTACAAGTGAAGTGGTGGCTTCGCTTCCCTCCTGAAAGCTCAGATATGCAAATTGCCGTTGGTTACGGCACATTATTGTGAGTCATCCTCGACTATTTTTTGTACGCTCAGGTATTTTTTCATGCGTAATTTAGAAAAAACATATCATTTGGGGACAGTTATTGCGCATTGTCCCAGAGATTTGTAAATCTACATGCATATTGATATCTATTTAATATTTATAGACATTTGTATATTAAATCGTTGTGGTGAGTTTGTACTAAAACAGCTTTTCAGGCATAAAAATAGGGCATGTTGAATGCCCCAGTTTCCTATGTAGATATGTTAGTCAGCAAAAGGTAATTTTCCACCTTGATCATGTACCTGTTCAAAGGTTTCTAAACGCAATTGCTCTTGTGGATTTTGAAAATGCTGTCCGCGTAATTGTTTCACGGCTTGTTGCTTGGCTTGATCATTCATTCCACTTTGCATGATTTGATCACGCGCACTTAAATAATCCTCTACTCGTGATTTCCACTGACTGCGTTGCCCATCTAATTGTTCTAAACGTTGGGTTGCTTCTGGACCAACCAGATTTAAACGCATTTGGCGGATTTCAGCAGCAGAACCACCACGTGCTTTAATTGCCGCAGTCAAGCTGCGTAAATCTTGCAAGGTGTTCAGCTGTTCTAAATTTTCTTGCCAATCTTGAGGTAATTGTTTAAATAATTCCTGCAATTGTCGTGCTTTTTCAGCTTCAGATAATTTTTTATCATCCATGACTGCCATGCGCTTTAGGGTATATTCGTGATAGGCATCTTCCGTACCAAATAAACCTTCAATTTCATAATCAGAAAAATATTGTTTACGCAGATTTTGCATGCTGCTAAAAATGCTGCGGTAATATTGCGGATCTTCCTGATTTAAATTCGGTGCTTGCAGTTGTCCAAGCGCATTGCGATAGTCCAAATAACGCTGCCATAAATCTAAAATTTGCGATAAGGCAGGCTTTTTATGCCCTTGTTGAATATAGCTTTTAAAATCACCACGAATCTGTTCAATGCTTTTTTCGCCATATTGGGTAATAAAATATTCAAAACAGTTACGGGTTTGCTCATTCACAATCAGATGATTACTTGCATCCAGTTTAAGCTGACAATTGACTTCGGTGTCCTGCTGACTTGGGCTTAAAAAATTTGCAGCAGGGTTATTTTGCATGGCTTGCTGCATGCTCAAAGCTTGAGATGTTTCATCATTTGAGCTTTGCTGGGGTGATGTATCGGGGGAGTTTGATTGTGGCATCAGCCAATACACCAAAGTTGAAATGAGCAGTATCACTACGCCTAAAACAATCCATATTTTATGTTTCTGCATTCCAATGCACCTGTATATCCATTTTATTTTTTTAATCCTAAGCCCCAAATATGCCATAAAAGTAAATCGCTGTTCTAGAAATGTTGTCATTTATCGCGGCAGATTGTTACCATGACGCAGTTTTGCTTTGACCTATGTGTGCTATGAAATCATCTGCGGCTAAAATCCAGCGTCGTGCCATTAGTGGTGTATTTTTATTGAATAAACCTTTGGGCATCAGTTCCAATGCAGCATTGCAAAAAGTGCGTTGGCTATATCGGGCGCAAAAAGCAGGGCATACAGGAGCATTAGATCCATTGGCTTCGGGTTTGCTGCCGATTTGTTTGGGTGAAGCGACCAAGTTTTCGCACTACTTACTCGATTCGGTGAAACGCTACCAAACTACCATTCAATTGGGACACAGCACCACCACAGGAGATGTTGAGGGTGAAGTGCTGTTGCAGCAGGCTGTACCTGCATTGAGCCAAGAGCGCATTGAACAGGTATTGGCACAATTTCAGGGCGATATTATGCAAGTTCCGCCCATGTATTCTGCCTTAAAAAAAGAAGGTCGTCCGTTATATGAATTAGCGCGACAAGGCATTGAAATTGAACGTGAAGCGCGTCCAGTCACAATTTATGCCATTGAATTGCTGTCTTTTACAGAACAGAGCATCACTTTGGATGTAACTTGTTCTAAAGGCACGTATATTCGTGTTTTAGGTGAAGACATTGCCAAAGCCTTGGGTACTTATGGACATTTGACCTATTTGCATCGGATTAAAACGGGGCATTTTGACTTGATTCCGAGTTATAGCATTGAATATTTGGAAAGTTTAAGTGAAGCAGAACGTGAGGCTTTATTGCTGCCTGCGTATGCACCTGTACAGCATTTTCTACACATTCAAGTTCCTGAAGGACGCGCTGAATATTTTAGTCGTGGCATGGAAAGTAATATTGACCATCCTGCAGCAGCGCAAGTGTTGGTCTTTGATGGTGAAAAGTGTTTAGGTTTGGCTGAAATTACAGATAAAAAGCGCTTGGTACCGAAACGGGTTTTAAATCTCTAAATTTTGCTCAGATACATAACTTGAATAAAGTGGGTAAGTGAATTAAAGCTTTCTATACAAATAGTTGCAGGAATTTGGATTGATCCTCTATACAGTAGCTAGAGGATTAAAAAACGAAATCAAAACTGACTCCAAAACCGATGTGGATGTGCGAGTAGATTCTTATCAATCTGTTCGCCGCGCATGGGTTAAAAATAGAGGGCTGCACATGAATATTTTTGAAGCTTTACGCCAAAGTCACGACATCCAACGAGATTTAGCCCGCCAACTGACGCAAACTTCAGGCGATAGCCCTGAACGTAGAGCGGTATTTGAACAACTTAAAAACGAATTGTTTGCCCATGCCGTGGCAGAAGACCGTTATTTTTATATCCCTTTGATGATGATGGATGCAGGGTTGAATATTACCCGCCATGCCTTGTCTGAACATCATGAAATTGATGAGTTGCTGGAACAGTTGACCGAAACTGAAATGAGCAATACAGGCTGGTTGGCTGTGGCCAAACAATTGTCAGAAAAAGTCCATCACCATTTAAAAGAAGAAGAACACGGTTTTTTCCAACAGGCAGGCAAAATTTTATCTGAATCGCAAAAACAAAGTTTGGCCAAACAATACTTGGCAGAGTATGAAAAATATAAACAAATGTCTAAAGACAGTTTGGTTTAAGTTTTCATTCAAAATGCCATTTAAGCACTGTGTGGCTGTTTGGATTTTTTCACGGCTCTAAAGGTCACACCAACTGAAGCCAGCATAATGCAGCACAAAGCCAGCCATTGCAGGCTGGTGATTTTCTCACCCAATAAAACCAAACCTGTAAGTGCAGCCAAAGCAGGCGACAAACTGGACAGTGTGCCATAGCTCATTTTGCTGAGTTGTTTCAGCGCTTGTAAATCTAAAGCATAAGGAATGGCGGTGGCGAGTACTGCAATGGCAAGTGCTTTGCCCCAATATTGAGTTTCAAACAGTGCGGGTGCATTGTTATACAATCCAAATGGAATCAAAGCCAAAGCCGAAATACTGATGGCGATGGTCAGCGCGTGCATGCCAATATTTTGTTGCACCACTTTTTGCCCAAAATAAATATAAAAAGCCCAGCACAATCCTGCACCTAAGGCACATGCTGCACCAAACAGACTAAAATGATCTCCCTGCGCTTGTCCCCAAGGCACCATAAGAATAATGCCTAAAATCGCCAACAATACCCAGACATAATCTTTACGGTTTTGAATAGACAATAAAGCTAAGCCCAAAGGACCGACAAACTCTAAACCCACCGCAATACCTTGCGGCAACTTGCCCAAAGACAGATAAAACAGAATATTCATTAAGCCCAAGGCTGCACTATAGCACAATAAATCACGCCATTTTAAATGTGCGAGCCGCGACAGAATTTGCCATGAGCGAAACATGATTGCCACAATTACACTGGCAAAGCACAGTCGTAAAATCGTCACAGTAAGCGGGTCAAGCACCTGAAACAATTGTTTGGCAAAAGAAGCACTGATTTGATAGGAGATCATGGATAAAACCATGAACAACACCGCAGTGAGTTGGGCGTTTGGCATGGGGCAGAAAAATACTCAACAGTGTGGAAATGGGAAGGTCAGGCAGATTATAGCAAGTTTAAAAATACAGGGATGTGGCAACTCAAGGTTACTCATAGATCAGGCATAAAAAAACCACAGTGCTAAGACTGTGGTTTTTTGTAGCATCAGCGTGTGGTCTTAGAACAAGACACGTACGCGAATTGTGCCTTCAACTTCGTGTAAAGTATCTAGTGCTTCTTTAGATGCAGTCGCATCAACATCCATCACTAAATAACCGACATCACCTTTGGTCATAAGTGATTGACCAGAGATGTTGATGCCGTGTTCAGCAAACAAGTTGTTGATTTTAGACAATACACCTGGAATGTTTTGGTGAATGTGCAATAAACGGTGCTTGCCTTCAGTCAATGGCAATGCAATTTCAGGGAAGTTCACTGCAGACAAAGTCATACCTTTATCTGAATATGCAACAAATTTCTCTGCCACTTCTAAACCAATGTTCGCTTGCGCTTCCATGGTAGAACCACCCACGTGCGGTGTTAAAATCACGTTTGGTAGGTTACGTAGTGGGGAAACAAATTCTTCACCATTGGCTTTTGGTTCTTTCGGGAATACGTCAACTGCAGCACCTGCAATATGACCAGACTTGATGGCATCTGCCAAATCTTCAATCACCACACAAGTACCACGTGCCGCGTTAATGAAAATTGCGCCTTCTTTCATTTGTGCAAATTGTTCTTTTGCCATGAAATTGCGGGTAGATGGTACATCTGGAACGTGTAAAGAAACCACGTCAGCATTTGCCAATAATTCGCCCATAGAGCCAACTTGACGTGCATTACCTAACGGTAACTTGGTCACAGCATCATAATAAATGACCTGCATACCCAAGCTTTCAGCCAATACTGAAAGTTGAGAACCGATTGAACCGTAACCCACGATACCTAAAGTTTTACCACGTGTTTCAAATGAACCTACAGCAGACTTGTTCCAGCCACCTGCATGTGTATCGGTTGATTTTTCAGGTACGCGACGTAGCAATAAAATTGCTTCAGCCAATACCAATTCTGCAACCGAACGGGTGTTTGAATAAGGGGCATTGAAAACTGGAATACCACGTTCCATTGCTGCAGTTAAGTTCACTTGGTTTGTACCAATACAGAAACAACCTACCGCAATTAGTTTGTTCGCAGCTTCAAAAACTTCTTCAGTTAGCTGTGTACGTGAACGAATTCCGATGAAATGCGCATCTTTAATCGCTTCTTTTAACGCATCGCCCTCAAGCGCTGTTTTACGATAATCGATGTTGGTATAACCCGCTGCATTTAACACGTCGATTGCGTTCTGGTGTACGCCTTCTAACAACAAGAAACGAATTTTATCTTTAGGTAGTGAAAGATGTTGGCTCATTACGGCTCCGCTACAAAGGCCAAATTTAGTGGCGGTATGATAACATAGGAGACGGGTCGATATACATTTCCTTTATGACCAAGAGTGCAGGTATTTTTTGTCAGATATAATCTCTTTCAGAAATATTGCCCAAAATTACCCTGTTCTTACCAGGTTATATTATCGGAATTGCCAATATTCACAGGTTTTTCAAAAAAATCGCTTATAATAAGCGGCACACATGAAAGCCAACCCACGCTGTTGCTTTGATGCACATATTTAGTCTGCAGTATCTTCAAATTGATCAAGATATGCAGACAGTCGCTTTTCTTCCTGTTTAATTCTTGCTAGGTCTGCAAACGATGAATGCTCCAGTCGCTTTAACCCCTGAGTTATTGACCCAATTAACGGCAATAGTCGGTGAAAACCGTATTAAAACGGATGCCGATAGCCTCCAAAACTGGGGTCGTGACCATACAAAGCATTTTGATCCGAACCCATCGGTCATCGTTTTCCCATCAAGCACAGAGCAAGTACAAGCCATTGTAAAACTGGCGAATCAGTTTAATGTGGCCATTACTCCATCGGGCGGACGTACAGGTTTATCTGCGGGTGCGGTGGCAGCCAATGGTGAAATTGTCGTCAGCATGGACAAGATGAACCAAATCTTGGAATTTTTCCCTGCAGACCGTATGGTACGTGTGCAAGCGGGTGTGGTGACTGAGCAACTACAAAACTATGCCGAAGAACAAGGCATGTATTATCCAGTCGATTTTGCATCTTCAGGTTCTTCACAAATTGGCGGTAATATTGGTACCAATGCGGGCGGTATTAAAGTCATTAAATACGGCATGACCCGTAACTGGGTGTTGGGTCTGACTGTGGTAACAGGCAAAGGAGATATCCTGCGTCTGAACAAAGGCATGATCAAAAACGCAACAGGTTATGCGCTGCAACATTTATTTATTGGCGGTGAAGGCACACTTGGCTTAGTGACCGAAGCTGAAATTAAGCTAGAACGCCAACCGCAAGATTTGCAAGTGATGGTGTTGGGCGTACCTGATTTTAATTCGGTGATGCCTGTATTACATGCTTTCCAAGCTAAAATTGATCTGACTGCATTTGAATTCTTTGGTGAATTGGCGATGCAAAAAGTCTTGGATCATGGTCATGTGCAACGTCCATTTGAAACCCAATGTCCATTCTACGTGTTACTTGAATTTGAAGCGCCATTTGAGCCAATTATGGACAAGGCGATGGAAATTTTTGAACACTGTATGGAACAAGGCTGGGTGATGGATGGCGTATTGAGCCAAAGCCTAGACCAAGTTGAAAGTTTATGGCGTTTGCGTGAAGACATTTCTGAGTCGATTGCACCGTTTATTCCATATAAAAACGATATTTCAGTATTGATTACTCATGTTCCTGCATTTATTCAGGAAATTGATGCAATTGTGGCAGAAAACTATCCTGACTTTGAAATTTGCTGGTTCGGCCATATTGGTGATGGTAACTTGCACCTGAACATTCTTAAACCTGCAGATTTAAGCAAAGACGAATTCTTTGCCAAATGTCAGGTGGTAAATAAGTATGTATTTGATACTGTGAAGAAATATGATGGTTCTATTTCTGCAGAACACGGTGTAGGCATGACCAAAAAACCATATTTGGAATATTCACGTTCAGCTGAAGAAATTGAATATATGAAAGCGTTGAAAAAGGTTTTTGACCCTCAAGGCATTATGAACCCAGGCAAATTATTTGATTTGTAATTCCTTTCGCCTTTCATTTATTTAAGTGAATTGAAAAACGCATCCTCGTGATGCGTTTTTTTATGCCGCCGTTTTAATTTTACATTTCTGCTCTAGCGTTTCTGTTCGAACAAGGCATCATAGAAGCATAAATAATAATCAACATTTTGGAGGAGTTATGTTGCGTTTAATCACGGTTTCCGCATTGGGTGTTGCGTTATTGTCAGGCTGTGCGACTACACAGAATATTATTTCACAAGTTACGCCTGCAGAAACACCTTTGGCGCAGGTACTCAAACAACGTCCAGATTTGCGTAAAGAATTGGCTACCGTTGAAATTCGTCAATACTTTAACCGTGTTGAAGCACCGACTGCGGCAGAAGTGAAAATTACCGAAACAGGCTTAATGGATGATTCGGTGCGCTCAATTCGTAGTATTTATCACTTTAAAAATATTAATGGACAATGGCAGCAGGGCGATGTGCAAACCGCTTATTTATGCGCACGTGGTAAAAATACCAAGACTTTCCAAAGCAAAAAATGTCCTTAAATTGCTGTAGGGCTTAGATAAATCTTGCATGATGTTCTAAAAATGCAACAAAGCGTCTGTGGATAATACTCGTGTTATCCACAGCTTTTATTTAGGATGACTTCATCCTATTCAAAAACGTGTGAGCGCAGCATGTCCATCAAAACTCTAGCATTTCTACACCGCAATGATAGCCGTTTTGCCGTGGGTGATTTTTATCCTGTGCTTTCGGTATTTTCACATTATGAATTGGGCAATACTGTATCGCCTTAACCCGCTGAAGGAGGTGATGCCTAACTTGGTCTGATGTCACATCAAGTGCCGCAATTTATTTAACGGACTTAAAAAATGCGCCATAAATTTGCCATTCAACTCTGTTAAACTGCAGCTCAATTTTCTATTTTTATGGGCTAAACGCGGCTGACTTGCATCGTTTTGTCCTTTATAACTCATGCCACAGCAGCAAAAAAATACCATTCAACGTGCCACACTCATGTTTCCCTTGGCTTTGGTCTTGTTTGAGTTCGCGGTTTATATTGGCAATGACTTGGTTCAACCCGCGATGTTGGCCGTCACACAAGATTTTGGTGTCAGTAGTGCATGGGCAGCTTCGTCCATGTCATTTTATTTGCTGGGGGGGGGCTTGTGTGGCGTGGTTATTGGGGCCACTCTCTGACCGTTTGGGACGCAAAAAAGTATTATTGGGCGGCGTGGCATTTTTTACCCTAACCTGTTTATTGATTTTATTGACTCAGAACATTGAAAGCTTCCTTGTTCTTCGTTTTTTTCAAGGTTTTGGTTTGTCAGTCATTAGTGCAGTCGGTTATGCGGCTATTCAGGAAAACTTTGCAGAACGTGATGCAATTAAAGTCATGGCGCTCATGGCGAACGTCTCTTTACTTGCTCCCTTGCTCGGCCCAGTCTTAGGCGCATTTATGATTGAGCATGTTTCTTGGCATTGGGGTTTTATCGGCATAGCACTGTTGGCATTTTTGAGTTGGTTTGGACTGAAAGCCAAAATGCCTGAAAATCAGCAGCGTATTCCCAAACCTCCATTTCGAGATGTATGGGATGATTTTAAGGAAGTTTTTCAAAATACCAGATTCTTAGGTTTGACATTGGCGCTGCCCTTATTGAGCATGCCTTTAATGTTGTGGATTGCGTTATCTCCTGTGATGTTGGTGGAAGAGTTAGGCTTTAGTAGTCTGCAATACGGTTTGGCGCAGTTTCCTGTTTTGGGTGGTTTGATTTTAGGCAATCTGGTACTGATGAAAGTCATTGACCGTTTACCTTTAGGAAAAACAGTCTTGATTGGTTTACCTTTAATGTTGTTGGGTAGTGTGCTGATCGTATTTGGGGCAATTTGGCAAAGCTATTTTGTTTGGTGTTTGGTGATTGGTATGAGCTTGATTAGTTTTGGTGAGGGAATGAGCTTCTCAGTCTTATACCGTTTCGCCTTAATGTCATCGGAAGTGTCTAAAGGTACTGTTGCTGCTAGTGTTTCAATGATATTGATGCTGTGCTTTTTTATTGTGATTGAACTGGTGCGTGTTTTATATATGCGGTTTGATATTTGGGCGTATAGTTTGGCTTGTTTGGTGCTGATAACGCTCTGGTTTAGTTTGCCACGCATGATGCTTAAACAGGTGATGCAGGAGCGAGTTGCTGCAGGGCAGTTTTAAGGGGTTAAATTTTTCAGCTGCATCATAAAACAAGGTGATGTGGCATCACCTTGCAAACATTTGATTTATAAATTAAAGTTGAGAAAATGTGTAATATGATGAAAGCTGAAAAGGACTTGCAGATTAAGCTTGTACTGGTTGTTCCATCTTTTTCAATTTAGCATCAAAAACAAATGGGCCAAAAGGTAAAATTGAAGCAATTAAGCCCAAAATAAACATTTTAAGAGACCATTTTTGTTTTTCACAAACCACAAAAAGCACCACTAAAAATGCGATAAACAATACGCCGTGTCCCATACCTACATATTTCACTAAAATTGGGTTATCGAACATATATTTCATGGGCATAGCAATAAATAACAACAATAAGAATGAAATACCTTCTAGGAACCCAACCCAACGTAATGTTTTAATGTTCATGCCCAAATCTTTTTCATGTCGATAAAACAGCAGTGTAGCGCAAATAGTGACAATCGCAAAGACGAGCTGTTGGGAGCTCTGCACATTGATGAGCTAGATACGATGGCTGCAAAATTGAGCTAATTTTTTGCAAATTAGTAGCAAGTTATTCAAAAACGAGTAAGTGTGGTTATGAAAGACGACCGATATAAAGCAAGAAGAGCTGCATTGAGTGTCGTTTGAGAATAATCCTCAAAAAGATAAATTTTACTTTTTGCGGATAAGTCGAAAGGCATGTGTATAACCCTTAACTTATCCACAATTGGTAATAAATGTTTTATTGAAAATGCATCATGCTCGCTTAAATAATCCCACAGGCAATTCGCTCACCGCCGCCGCCCAATGGTTTTGGATGGTCAGCATAGTTATCACCGCCTGCATGAATCATCAAGGCCAACCCTTCAACTTGTGCCAATGTTAAACGGGGTGCAATCACAGTCACTTTGGCTGTTCCGTCGTTTGCAACACTTAAAGCCGGTAAGTCCCCTAAATGTCCTGTCAGCGGTGTACCATGATTCGGGATATTTTTGGGATTAAAATGTCCGCCCGCTGCCAAAGCAGCAACCATTTTTCCATCTTTTTCTGCTGCTGCACATGAACCTTTTTCATGGATATGAAAACCTCGTTCGCCTGCAGGGAGTTGTTGGAGTTGGGAGTGAATGATTAAGCCTGCTGCACTGTCACGCAGTTCAACCGTACCTAATTCCTTGCCAATCCCTTGTGCTGAAACAGCATGCATTTTTAAGATTTTAGATTTTTGTTGTGTGGTCGCGGTGGTGCTGCAACCCATAAGTACTAGGCTGCTAAAAGCAGCAAGACTGGCAAATTTGAGTATTGAGCGCATAAAAGACATCCTGTTTGTTGTGCATAATATTTAGGGATGTCTTGATTGAAGCAAAGTTAGCTCCGTTACAATACAACGTTTGCGTAGTAGTATGTATGTACTGTGTTGAGCTGATTTATTCAGATCAACACAGCCATGTGAGCAATATGATCAGTAAAACAGCTTAATCAAGCTTTGAA
This sequence comes from Acinetobacter sp. YH12120, assembly GCF_013418795.1. Taxonomy (NCBI): domain Bacteria; kingdom Pseudomonadati; phylum Pseudomonadota; class Gammaproteobacteria; order Moraxellales; family Moraxellaceae; genus Acinetobacter; species Acinetobacter sp. YH12120. Next base: position 107,515 of record NZ_VPBI01000008.1, read on the forward strand.
TTGGATGATGAATCGTCTTCAGGGAGATCATGCGCAAGCGTGGCTTTGGGCAACATTAAAGCTTCGGGCTGGTTGTTTTCATGCAACCATTCACGCCAAATGGCCAGTAACACGGCCAAAATCACAGGGCCAATAAATAGACCAATCAGACCAAAACTGGCAATTCCACCTAAAACTCCAAACATGATCAACAGGAATGGAATTTGAGTGGCACCCGAAATCACCAAAGGACGAATCACGTTATCAGCAGTGCTGACCACACACACGCCCCACGCCATCACACCAATGGCTTCCATGGTATGCCCTTGGCTAAATAACCACAGCGACACCGAACCATAAGCTAACGGTGGGCCAAACGGAATTAAGGCAAATAAGAAAGTCACAATGGTCAGTACCATCGGATTAGGTACCCCAGCGACAAAATAGCTCACGCCTGCGAGTAAGGCTTGCGCAATTGCGGTGAGTCCAACGCCATAGACCACAGCACGTGTGGTTTCAGAAATAGTATCTAAATAGTGATGAATACGTGGCCCAATCACCATTTCCAAAGCTTTGCTGACTTGATGCAAAATGGTGTGACCATCGCGGTAGAAAAAGAATAACGATAGCAGGGCAAAACCAAGTTTGATTAGGTTTTTGCTGACTTCATTAATCACCACTTTGCCGTAATTTAAATGCCCTTGAATCCATAAGGAAATGGATTGCACAATGCTGTTCGGATCGTGATTAATTTCTTTAAGGGTGCGGGTGACTTCTTTACCAATAATAGGTAAATTGCGAATGAAATCAGGGACATTTAAGTGTCCGGAAAAGACCTGTTTTTGTAATTCGTAATATAAGTTGCGACCTTCATGTTGCAGGATAAAAATGGCAAAAGTGAGTGGAATGCCGACCACCAACGTGACCATCAGCATCATTAAGGCTGCGCTAAGCGTAGGACGATGACCGCATAAACGTAGCACCGACTGATATAGTGGCCAGCTCATATAGGCAATGATTGCTGCCCAAACAACAGGAACAATAAAATATTTGAGTATGTGAAAACCCAAAAAGATCAGGACAAAAAACAGTCCAAACAATAAAATTTTTTGTAATGTTGGCGCGTACTGTTGCACTGAATTCACTGAAACATTCCTAAGGTCATGTGCCATATTAACTGAAAAAAAAGCTCCCGAAAACGAGAGCTTGGTAAGTTCTGGTGAATAAGTTCTAAACGGTGGCGATTCTAGGCTTTAAAACCATTGAGCAGGGTCATCTACAATGGCATTCAGTACAGGCTGCCATTGATCTTGCATTTGCAGATAAGTTTTTTGGGTTTTATCAAAAATACTTAAACCTTGCATTGCCAATTGTCCATAGGCTGCACGTTCTGAAATCCATGCCACAGGCTGTTGCTCGATTTTCTGGAAAAAATCCTGAATATCTTTAGAGCTGGCAGAGTTGGGTTTGACCCGATTGGCCAGCAGCAAAATTTGGACTTTACCTTTACGAATCCGCTTAATGTCTTGTAAGTGTTTTAAGAAGCGGCGGGTTGAGTCAATATCGAAAAAAGAAGGTTGCAGCGGAGTAATAATCGCATGCGCTTCACTAATCAATTGCTCGGCATGTTCGCCCGATAATGCGCCAGGTGCATCAATAATTAAATATTCAATGTTTTTGGGTGCATCGCCAATCGACTTTTCATGACGCCAATCTAAACTTTGAATTGGAGCGGCTGTTTCTGGTCGTTGTTTTAACCATTGCAGCGCAGATTTTTGATTGTCGGCATCCGCCAAAGCAACTTTATAGCCTTTTTGTGCAAGCGCAGATGCTAAACTAATAGCCGTAATGGTTTTTCCACAGCCACCTTTTTGGTTGGCAATTAATATAGTTTTCATGACCCTCGAATCGATTTTAATCTGCTCATCCCTAGCATATCATTGTTTTGTGCTCGGAATATGACAGTTGACAAAAGTCGTATCGAGTTCTGCAAAAAAGGTTTAGGAAGGTTTTATGTCAATCTGGATGGCGATGCTGATAGGTGCCTGTATAGGCGTGGTGCTGACCACCTTAATTTTAAGCAATAGCCGCAATGGACGGATTAAAGCCGAGTATGAACAATATATTGCAGAAATTGAATTGGCACATCAGCAGGCGTTATTGCAGGCACAAAAGCGCAGTGTGAATACCAGTCGTGCGGTGTTGAAAGGAAAAATGGCAGAGCAATTGGCGCCGATTATGCCCGAATTTCAGTATTTACCGAGCGATGCTAAATTTTTAGGTGATCCTGTTGATTATATCGTTTTCGATGGCTATACCAATTATCGGGATGGCAATGGGCGTGCCGAAGATATTGCAATTGTCCTGATTGATATTAAAAGTGGTGGCGCACGTTTGACCAAAGGGCAACAGGCGATTGCCCAAGCGATTCAACAGGGCAAAATTCGTTTTGAAACCATTCGGATTGATTTTCAAGATGCTGATTAAGCTTGATCAAGGTGAAGTATGAGTCAAATACAGGACAGCGTAACATGAAACAACTTTCCATTGCCTTGGCTTTATTTTGTGTGCTGTTATGGAGTTGGGCCGAGTTTTTTCGTGCCATTCCACATTTACAAGAATCTGGGGTTTTAAAGAATTTCAAACTAAGTTCAGTCGCAGCGTTTCAGACAGAAGTGACCGTGCTCAATAAGCGTTTTGTTAAACCACAGCGGCAGGTTCTACACCAAGCCAGCCCTTATGTGGGGCATTTTAATGACTTGGCTTATGTGAGTAATATTGATGTATTGGTGACTCAAAAAAGTTTGCCAAATATGTCTGCAAAACTGACGTTTGACCAACCTAGACGTTGCTTCAAGGTTGAAGGACAGCTGAGTGCAGCAGAACAGGCAGTAATACAACAGCAGGTTCAACATTTAAGTGTGATTGCCGCCAATGCGCAAATCGCAAATCAAATTCGTCGGCTAAAAGCGGGGCAGCGTATACAGCTACAAGGCGATATTGTTCACGTGCATTCTGTGAAATCTGGGCAGGCCTTTTGGGTTGGCGTTGGTTCAGCCTATGCAGCGCAATGTGTGTTGCTGCGTATCACTCATATTCAGAAAATTGCTGCTTGAGGTTTATGCACTCGCGCCAATAACATGCGCTGTGCCAGCCTTGGAATGCCTGCAACATCGAAATATTGAACTTCTCCCAATTCAAAACCAGTTTCGAGTAGGGCAATTTCAATGTCACGGTTTAAGTGACAGCCATCTGCAACTTTTTTTTGAATAGGCGTGAGCAGATGCTGTAAACGCTGAATATTCAAGTTGTGTCGATTTAAAACGTGTTCTACGAGGTGCAAAGTGCCGCCCGGTTGTAAGACGCGATAAATTTCTCGCAGGCTTTGTTCTAGGTCTGGAATACTGCACAACGTCCAAGTGGATACCACATGCTGCAATTGATCATTTGTAAAAGGCAATTGTTCTGCGCTTGCGGTGATCTGCTCAACCACGAACGGTGTTGCATCAATTCGTTCCTGCGCCAATTGGAAAATTGCTGTATTGGGTTCTAAGGCATATACAGTATCTACACCTTGATAAAAAGGTAAATTTAAACCTGTGCCAAAGCCAATTTCCAAAACTTCACCCGATACGCCCAATAAAAGCTCACGTCGCAAATCCATTAAGGAAGGGGTTTGCATGACCTGATTCAGCAAGTGCGGGAAAATATGTTTTTGATAAAATTTATAGAGCATGTGCAGATCTAATTATTGATTTTTATGCCGATAAGCTTAGCTGAAATTACAGGGTTTTTGCCATGTCAGAATGAGCCAATGACTGCATTTTGTTACCAATTTCAACTATTGTATTCATGATCTGTGATTAAGATAAATATAGATAGATGAATTTAATAGGCAGATTTTAAGATGAACACGCATATTTCGCTAAAACTCACGGCATTGTTACTGACTCTGGCTTTGCCATGTTCTGGCTATGCTTCGGTTGAGCGTAATATTGCCAAAGGCTTACCACCTGTCGTGAAAGGTCAGTCGATTGAAGTCTTGCAACCCTTTAAAGGTGATTTTCGGATTTTGGGTTCTAAAACCTATCAACATGATGCCCAAGCCAAATTTTCTCCAATTGATTATGCGGTGAGTTGGGGTTTATTTGCTGAACCTGAAATTGCCCGTCATATCACGGTCAATCAATATGACCGCTATTTAAACTGGAAAATAGATCGTTTGCCTGTACCTGCGGAACAAGCCATGCAAATGGTCTCCAATATGCACATCATTCCTGCCAACCCACAAATTGCCAAGGAAATTAAGAAGGTCAAACGTGGCGATTTGGTGCGTTTAAAAGGGGAGTTGGTGGAAGTCAAAGATCAGGATTTGGTCTGGACATCATCGCTTACCCCTACCGATACGGGGGATGGTGCTTGTGAGGTATTTCGCGTCAGTTCAATTCAGTGGATTGAAAAGGTTAAAAGTTAGGACAGGGTGATGAATGGCTATTTGCGCATGTGTTTGAGTGGATGTGTTGTGGCAGTGGGCATAAGCGCATGCACAGGTATGAATTCAAGCATTGATGGACAAACGTTTAAATTTACGGCACAGCAGCAATGTCCCGCATTGTTAGAGATGGATGTAGGGCAAACTCTAGAATTACAACTGAATGAAAACCTAAGCACAGGCTATCAATGGAGTTTGGTAGAGCCGCTGAAGTTATTTGATGTAGAAAGTATTTATCACACTGCTGAAGCTTCATCTTCTGCCCAAGTAGGGCAAGGCGGACAAAAAATATTTTATTTTCAGGCTATCAAGGCTGGTCAGGAATTGCTCCACGTGAAATATGCCCGAGCATGGGAAAAAACCGCAATACAAGAATGGCAATGTCGGGTGCGTATTTCTTGATGTGTTTGATTATGCTAAACAGCTCGAATCATTGTTAGATTCAACGGCAAAGAATCTATAATTTCTTAAAATAAAAAGCCGTGTGAGGCTGTTTATAATCAGTATCACACGGCTTTCCTATCTAAATTTAAAACTAAAATACTCAAAATTATTTGGCGCTGAGTGCTTGCCCTTCAAATCGGATACCATCCCAACCATGTTGCATAAACTGGCGAATGTTTTGGTGGTCACTGCCTGTCGGGTTTGCACGTACCGAGGCATAGTGTTCTGCAAACAAACTGAGGGTTTGTGCCTGATCTAGACCTTTTAACTGAGCAAAAGAAAATACTTTAGCGCTGCCCTGATTTTCAGTGGCAGCATTGTTTTGTTGTCCATTTTTAAATGCGGTTGGGGTGTGGTTATAGTGTGCTTCAATGAATGCAATCACATCGGCAAATGTTGCACTGCCTGCCTCAAGTTGAGCCAATAATTCTTTTGCCATGACATCCTCCACATGTGCCTAAATTGAAATAATATGCAGACTAGCGCAATTTAGTTTTGAGTGGAAAACTTTTTCGTGTATTTAACTTATGTGATTTAGGAAGATGTAAAATCTGAGCAAAGATATGGATGCTTCGGGCAAGATATCTTGAAATACAGAGTGAGATCACGTGTGACTAAAAATTATGGCTGTGAGAAATACACGACATAGCCGCAAAAAGGACAGCAGAACAGATGAATTGGCTATTGGTGGCAATTGGCGGTGCATTGGGGGCAAGTTTACGTTATGCCGCAAGCCTGTATTTATTTAAATCGGCACAGCATTTTCCATGGGCAACGTGGTCGGTCAATCTATTTGGCTGCTTTTTGGCGGGTGTGTTTTTTGCATTGAGTCAGAAATATCCTGTGTTGCAGCAGGAAGCCCGCTTATTGCTGATGGTTGGAATTTTAGGTGGTTTTACCACATTTTCTAGTTTTGGGTTGGAAACTTGGCAACTCTTAAGACATGGACAGCAAGGTATGGCGTTTAGTTATGCGCTTTCCAGTGTGGTTTTGGGAGTGATGTTGCTGGGATTGGGTTTTTATGTGATTCAACAGTTTTTAAAACATTAGATTAACCCCAGTTACGGATAAGCCAAAGATTTAATCACATGAATTTTAGGCTTATTCTTTTGGCAAAGTTGATACGCACATAGTGAAGAAAATACGCCTGCTAAAAAACCAGCAATCGAACGATGTTTA
>NZ_VPBI01000009.1:0-113368 GCF_013418795.1 Acinetobacter sp. YH12120
GGATAATCTTTTTCAGATTCAATCAATAATTGAACCGCTCTTTCTCTGATTTCAGGGGTATATTTTGGTTTTGTCATTGGAACATTCTCTCAAGAAAGTTGGTCTCCGACAAACCCGGTACGGTTCACACTGAATTAGAAATTACACATAGATGAATGGCGGCTTAAATCTGGCCCCCAAGTTCGATAACCTTGTGTATCAATATGAATTTGTCCTGAAGCGTATAAGCCTAAGCCCATGTTTAAACTTTGACCATATTGCTGCCAGAACTGACACAGTCTGTATTTGGTACTTTCAATATAGGCATAGTCTTCGGCATTCGGGAATTGTGGCCCAATTCTAAAATCAATGGCTGAGTTAAATAAGTGACGCGATGAGTTCGCACCACCTGCACATTGATTCAGTGGTAAATCTCGATAGACAGAAGTGACTTCAAAATCAGTTAAGACTTTAGAGGCGACCAAATATTTAAATACACGCAAGGTAGGCACCTGATTTTGCCACAATTCACGACTTGGAATCATAAATTGCGAACGTCCACAGCGTTGCCAGTCACGTGCGGTACGCATTAATTCAAAACTTGGAATAATATTGCCAACACCGTTGTGTTCCAAGAAGCGTTCATATTCACGAACTTGGCGTAAATTGTCACTCACTGCCACCCATGCATTATACGAATAAGGCACAATTTTAGGTGCTACCTGACGCTCATAGGTGATTTTTTCTTGAGGAATGAAAATTCGTTTTCCATCGGGCGTGGTGATCGTTGTTGTTCTGTTTGGGGTTGAACTACAGGCAACCAAGATAACGGGAACAATGCTGAACGAAAACAGCGCCTTGAAAAATTTCTTCATTAGGCAAATCAGATATTTATTTAAAGTGGCAGTATTCTAATCGAAAATGCTGGTTAAAATTTGAAAATATTGCAATCAAATGTGTGTTTTAGGTATAAAAAAAGATCAGCACAGGACTGATCTTTTTCACAACAAGACGAACTTACTTTTCTAAGTATTGTAATTTGTCTGGTTTGCCATTCCATTCTTCACGATCAGCAGGTTGATCGCCAATTTGTGTAATGTTTGGCCAAGTCTGTGAAAGTTCAGCATTTAGCTCGATAAACACTTCCTGACCTTCTGGTAATTCATCTTCAGAGAAAATAGCGTTGGCAGGACACTCTGGTTCACATAATGCACAGTCGATACATTCGTCTGGATTAATGACAAGGAAGTTCGGACCCTCGTAGAAGCAGTCTACAGGACAAACTTCAACGCAGTCTTGATATTTACATTTAATACAGTTTTCAGTGACAACAAATGTCATGGCGACAGCTACCTAAAAATATGGTTCTAATTCAGAATAGTCTATTTTAGGCAAAAATCACTACAACTAACAATCGCTTTTACTGATATTTGATATAGACAGTGCTGCTAAATTTGATAAAAGGGGGATAAAACCATCAAAAAAACTTATAAATGACAAAGACTCTCAATTGAGAGTCTTTGTTTAGCTCAAATATTTTAGAAATAACAGCGGCTAAGCGTTCAATTGTTCCTTTAAAGCATACAATTGTTCCAGCGCTTGTCGTGGCGTTAAATTATCGACATCTATACTGCGTAATAAATCTAAAGCAGGTGATGGTTTTTCTACCTCTATTACACGTTCAATCACTTCTGGTTCAGCTGAGCTTGTTGCTGGTGCAAATAGGTCATCTTGAACGGCTAAATTGACATTTTTGTGCTGCTGTTTTTCTAAAATTCTTAAACGGTTTTGCGCTTCTTTAATCACATTGGCTGGAATGCCTGCCAATTTTGCCACTTGCAAACCGTGACTTTGGCTTGCAGGACCTTGTTGAACTTTGTGCAAGAGAATCAGGTTGCCATTCATTTCTTTGGCGGTTACGTGGTAGTTATCCACCCCAGATTCTTTGCTTAATTCGGTCAATTCAAAATAATGCGTTGCAAATAGGCATAAACATTTGATGCGTTTGCTTAAATCCAACACACATGCCCATGCCAAAGATAAGCCATCGTAGGTACTGGTTCCGCGACCAACTTCATCCATCAGCACCAAAGACTGTGAGGTTGCATGGTGTAAAATTTGTGAAGTCTCAGTCATTTCGACCATAAAGGTCGATTTACCTGTCGATAAATCATCGGCAGAACCAATACGGGTAAACACGCGATCAATAGGACCTAATACGGCTGTTTGGGCAGGCACATAACTACCACAATAGCCAAGTAGGGCAATGAGTGCGGTTTGACGCATATACGTTGATTTACCGCCCATATTCGGGCCAGTAATAATTGCCAAACGATGATTGTAGTCGAGTAAAGTATCATTCGGTGTAAAGGCGGTTTTACTCAAGGCCTCAACAACAGGATGACGTCCTGCAGTAATTTTAATTCCAATTTCAGGGCTATATTCAGGGCGTGCCCAATTGCGTAAACGTGCTTGATGGGCAAAGTTTGCCAATAGATCAATTTGTGCAATCGCGCTGCTCATCATTTGTAATTGAGCAATGTCTTGGCGTAATTCATCCAATAGCATTTCAAATAGCATCTTTTCACGGGCTAAAGCACGGGACTCGCTAGACAGGACTTTATCTTCAAAACTTTTTAGCTCTGGGGTGATGTAGCGTTCTGCATTTTTTAAAGTTTGACGACGGATATAGTGTTCAGGTGCTTGCTCGGCTTGGGCGCGAGTGAGTTCAATGTAGTAACCACTGACACGGTTGTAGCCAATTTTTAACGTTGGGATACCGCTTTCTTGGCGCTCTTTGACTTCTAAATCAATCAGGAATTGCCCCGCATGATCACGGATTTTGCGTAGTTCATCGAGTTCACTGTCAAAACCCTCTGCAATGACATTGCCATCACGCAATAGTACAGGTGGGTTTTCTACAATTGCCTGCATCAGCCGTTGATGCAGTCCATGAAAATCGCCCAGTTCTTCATTCAGGTTTTGAATGAGTGCGGATTGTTGTGCAGAAACAATGGGCTGTAAGGCATGACGCAAATAGGGAATTTGCGCACAGGCCTGACGTAGTTGTACCAAATCACGTGGGCGTGCGCTACCGAGTGCGACACGACTCAGCACACGTTCAATATCACTAATTTCTTTCAGTACCAAACGCACAGGCGACTCATGGTAACCTTGTATTAAGGCTTGAATTGCATCCAGTCTTGCATCTAACAATGCCGTGTCACGCAAAGGTTGCATCAAGGTACGACTCAGTAAACGGCTACCCATGGCAGTTTGGCAATCGTTAATCAGTTGGAATAAAGAAGTGCCGTGTTCAAATAATGGTTCAACCAATTCCAAATTACGTCGGGTCACAGGATCAAGCGCAATAAAATCGCTGCTTTGTTCTAATTGAATACTGCGAATATGTGGTAAAGCCGTTTTTTGGGTTTCTTTGGCGTAGTGTATTAACGCTGCCGCTGCTGCTTTGGCTAAGGGCAAATGATCAATACCAAAACCTGAAAGTGACGATACAGCAAATTGATCACAAAGCGTTTTTTGTGCATTGTTCAGGTTGAAATCGACATTTGGGCGTTTGGTCACAGGGCAGTCAAGCTGCTTTTTAACCTGTTCAATAATATTCGGATCGACAATATCTTCATCGACCACAATTTCGCTTGGCATTAAACGAGAAAGTTCAATCGCGAGTTGTTCAGGCAAATAATCCATTTGCTGAACTTTAAAAATCCCTGCACTTAAATCCAGCAATGCGATACCAATTTGGTTTTGCTGTAAGCATAAAGAGACCAAGTTGGAAGATTGATGACTGTTGAGCAAGGCATCATCGGTGAGCGTGCCTGGGGTGATAATCCGTACTACTCCACGCTCTACAGGACCTTTGCCTGTCACCTCGCCAATTTGCTCACAAATTACCACGGTTTCGCCTTTTTTGACCAAGCGAGCGAGATAACCTTCAGCAGCATGATATGGCACGCCCGCCATTGGAATAGGTTTGCCACTAGTTTTACCACGGTGGGTGAGGGTAATGCCTAAAAGTTTGGCAGCTTTGTGTGCATCATCAAAAAATAATTCGTAGAAATCGCCCATGCGATAGAACATTAAAGAATGTGGATGTTCCATCTTCACCCGTAAGTATTGCTGCATCATTGGAGTGTGTGAAGATAGATCAGCCATGATTTCTGTCATGTTCATGCAGTTGAAGTCCTTTAATTTGAAGCGTAATTTAAGTGTAAGTATGTGACTAGCTTATTTTACGCCATCTTAGTCAAATTAGTGAACCTGCATGTCATTGTTGCTCGCTCTCTAACGAGTCGAACATCGAGCGGTTTAAGCTTTTAAATGGATAATATTCAATTGATCGGGTGTGTTAGTGAGCACACAGCCATAAAAAATATCGCCCATAAAATCTAAACCCACAGTTTCAAAAATGATATCGCATAGCTCAAAGAGCTTAGCAGTTGAAAATGTATGATTTGCGAAGTTAAAAGTGAAAATTATTGTGTCATTTGGCTGAATTTTACTGAGTTTTTCGTGTAATTCATCGTTATAAAAAGCATCGAAATTTGATTGTTTTCTATGGATTCATTTAGAAAGTAGTGCATGTTGTAACATTATGCTTTGCATGGTCTTATTTCTAGCTAAAGCCGTACTTTGGAAAAACTTCATCACAATCAAAGTAAAAAAAGCCATCATCTTTTCAGATCATGGCAAGCTATTATTCAAACTCAAGCTATGTAGAATTTAAAAATTCAAACTATATGACACGCCCAAAATATTTTGGCTCATGCTTAAATTGGCTTCGCCACCACCAAAATCAGCGGGGATAGAGTTGTTACCTTGCACTGTTTCTTTGAGTGCGTGTGTATAAGCCACACTTACATTTTGTTGATCATCGAGTCGCCAAGTTGCACCAACACTTAAATGCTCTTGTACCACACCTGGTGCCAAAATATTTAGGAAGGTTTGATCATTTTTAACAGGCTGATCGTTATAGCTATAACCCGCACGTAAAGTCAGTTTTTCTGAGGCTTGATAAGTCGCTGAAATTTTATAGACATTGATGTCATCCCATCCAAAACCAGGACCTTGTGTTGTGCCAAATTTATTGTTTGCGAATAATTGATCCAGTTTATTGCCAACAGAATCTACATCTGAATAATTAATGCGTAAGTAATCTGTCGCGACTGATAAAGCAGGGGTAAGTTGATAATTTAAACCTACACCATAGCTTTCAGGTACGTCAAAATCACCTTGTTTGGCAAATAAACCTTCATATTTCTTAAAGCGGCTGGCATTAATTTTAGATGAATAGCTTGCACCAAGGGTCAGTTTCTCATTTGGTTTTGCAGACCAGCCAATACGTGCACCTACACCGTATGAATCGTCATTGCCACGGTCGCTAATTGCTGCATCGTTGGACGAAGCACCACCAAATACATCACCAGCAAAACCTTGTGCGCTAAAACGTTGATATAAAATATTTGCAGCCAAAGCTATAGATTGATTTTCTGCATATTTCCAAGATAAAGCAGGTGAAATAAAGGCTTGGGTTAATGAAATACCTGCGCTTCCTGTATTATCATAAACTGCATAAGGATTATTTTTATAATTGGTATTCATGCCACCATTGCCATAAACCGCAATACCCGCAGTGACTTGTTCATTCACTGGGTGAACATAACCTACATCTGGAATTACAAAGTATTTACGGCTATTGCCATCATACTGACCATTTGCTCCATAACCATTTCCTGTAATTTCAGACTCACGATCTGGAGAGAAAATAGTTAAACCTGCATCAACACGCTTATCTAACCAGCTCAAACCCGCTGGGTTGCTTGCAATAGTCAGACTGTCCTGAAAATTGGCAATGGCTGTGCCTGCATTTCCTTGAGATTTCGCACTATATGCATGCATGAAATATCCTGTTGTTGCAAAAGCAGATGTTGAAAACAAAGGTGCGATAACAGCAATTGAGATAAAAGAAGATAGATATTTCATGAGAATATAGATCGAGTAAAAACAATATATGCGGCAGTATATTGAAAAGTTATATTCTTGTATTTGAATATAAATTCATATCTTTATTATATTTTTGAATATAGAGCTATGAAAACAGCAAGGGTATTCATTCTATATGTATATCAAAATGATGCTTCAAATCTTTTGACCAAAGAAGCTCCCTTGGGAGCTTCTTTATTGATTTACATTGCTTTAATTCATAATTATCAAGTGCTTTATGCCAAATTTTCTAACACAAATTGTGGCGATTTAATAAATAATCGAATTAATGCTTGAGCAGAACTCGAGGGTTGACGAACACCACGTTCCCAACTTTCTAAAGTTCGGGCAGAGATACACAATTTTGCCGCAAGTTCAGTTTGTGAAATATTCATTTTTTGCCGAACTTTAATGATCTGTTGTGCTAAATCCAAACAAGCCGTTTGCTCTACAGTATGATTCACATGATTATGACTGTGTTGAAGCAGATGCATAGTTATCTCCTCCTTAGGGTCGAATAAACAAGTCAATGAGTTATTAAAATAAGTATTGTCCTACAGCTGCATAAATTTGATACTGCAAAATTTACACTTTAGAGTGAAGCAAAGATGGCAACACTGTAAGAAATGATAAGAAAATTCAAGAGTCAAAGTGGGGCGGGGCACGACCTTGTGGCAGAACAAAAAGCGGCTCAGTTTGAAATAGTGTTGGTGTAAACGATGTTTTAAAAGACAAAACCCGAATTTGCGTTCGGACTAAAATTGGTCTGATTTTGTTTTCAAATAATGGTAGTGCAAAACTATAAACTAGACAGTATTCACATTCATGATCTGTATGCGCCGCATCTTCAGATGATGCATGTTCGTGTGAACTTTCAAGTCCGAATGCAACATGAGTCGCAGTTTCATGGTGTGTAGATGAATACGAAGAATGGGGTGCGGTGCGTTCTAAAAATAATGCTTGGGCAATAGTTTCACAGACAGAGGAAAAATGTTGTTTCTCTGGTAATAAAGGCTGTAGGAACACAGCGACTTGTAACAAGATTGCAAATAATCCTAGCAATCTGCCCCACATCATAAACACTGTATCAATCTTTTATTCAATTTATTCATGTAATACTATAACAAAAATGACAATGATAAATATTGAAGTATTACACGAAGTTTTAATTAATATTTAACCTAATATTGAGCGTTATTTAAGCATTCAACAGACCCTAGTATCATCTTGTAAAAGAAACTGTCGGAAAACCTGCTTCCAGCCAAGCTTGCATACCACCTTGCATTGAATAGACTTTCTCGAAACCCATTCTTTGTAAGGCTTGAGTGGCAAGTGCAGAACGCGCACCAGTACCACAAAGTAAGTAAATATCTCGTTCAGCCAGATTGGTAAGAGCACGTTCAACATCGCAATAGTGGTTTACTACAGGGTGTTGTGCAATTTTCATTTCTAACATGCCGCGTGGAAAATTCACTGCACGGTCTATTGCACAAGCCTGATGTTCTTCAGGTTCTCGTACATCAATCAAAATAATATCGGGATGTTGCAAATATTTTTCATGCAATTCTTGCACGCTAATTTCTGTAATTTCACTTTTGGCTTCAGTGATTAGTTGATCTGGTGTTTTCATTCATCCACACTCATTTATTTTGAGTTTATATAATATAATATTATATATTTAATAAGATTTTATTATTGTTAGGAAATGTGTCTGATCGAATATCGTTGTGATTTTCTATAAAAACATTTTAAATCAGGTGTTTAAATCCTAATAAAATTTAAGTCATCAATTGATCAAAAAGTCATATCTTATTCAACTATAAGGTATATACTAGATCTAACACTTTTGTTCGATTGTTCAGGGGACGTCAAATGCCTGCAAGATTTTTTGGAATTTTTCTGGGTTTAATTGCAGCGGTATTAATCATTGGTGGATTATTCATCAATATGATCAGTGGTGAAGCTACCGTAGTGGAATACTGGATTTTATTGTTGCTTCCATGTTTTGGTATTCCAATTTTGTCTGCAGTGTGCCTAAAAGAAATAGACTAAGCACAAAAGTATAAGTTTTCTTTACATTAAAATTGATAGATGATTCATCGCATTTAATTTTAATGATCCAAAAGCCCATGCGATCATGGGTTTTTGTGTTTACAGCAAAACAGTTGGTTTTGAGTTTTATTTGAATATTTGCAAAGCAGCGTTGCAGAATTGGGCTGTTCAGCAGCCTAGTCATAGTTAAATGCTATTAAAATCTAAAGACAATATTTAAGTTTAATAACATGTAAGCATTCCATTATCAGGTATTGCCAATCAATGTTCATTTTGGCGTAGGTCATCTGCAAAAAATTCAAGAGATTTTACGATCTTATACCTATAGGCGTATTTTAACTATTGCCACTGCAGGGCAAAAAGCCGCAGGCGAGCGTTTATTGGCACTAATCCAAGACATGGCTGTAGCGGTCTATCCTCATGCGGTGATGCATGTGCCAAAAGAAGTTGCCGATCAAGCCATTCAAGATGTGCAGCGTTTAAAGGTCGATTGCTGTTTGGCACTCGGCGGTGCTCTGCGATTGGTTTAGCCAAAGCAATTGCTTTAGAAACCCATTTACCGATTATTGCAATTCCGACCACTTATGCAGGTAGTGAAATGACTGCGGTGTATGGCATCACCGAAAACCAGCTGAAAACCACAGGCAAAGCAGCTCAAGTTTTGCCTAAAGTAGTGATTTATGATCCTGAATTGACACTCAACTTACCCACTGAAATTTCGGTATGTTCGGGTATGAATGCGATGGCACATGCAGTTGCGGCATTATATGCACAGGATAAAAATCCCATTGTAAGTTTAATGGCGCTAGAGGCGATTACTCAACTGGCACAGGCTTTACCTGAAATTGTGCAAGCGCCTCATAATATGCAGGCACGTGAACATGCTTTATATGGCACATGGTTGGCAGGTGTGTGTTTGGGTTCGGTGGGTATGGCAATTCATCATAAAATTTGCCATAGCTTGGGCGGACGCTATCAGTTACCACATGCGCAAACCCACGCCATTGTGTTGGCGTATTCAGTGCATTACAACCGACATGCAGATATTGCTGCAATGAATCAACTGGCAGCGGCTTTAAATGTGTCAGATCGGGAACAGTTAGGCTTGGCGATTTATCAGCTTAACCAAAAATTGAATATTCCAATGGCACTTAAAGATTTAGGATTACCCGAAACAGCACCTGCCCAAGTGGCACGTATTATCTGTGATAGTCCATATTATAATCCACGTGAATATGACTATGCCGAATTAGAGGCTTTATTGACCAAAGCCTATTGGGGACAAGCACCGCTATAATGCTGCTAAAAAATAGCATGATAGATAAAAAACCGAAGCCACTTAGACTTCGGTTTTTTATTTGCCGTGACGGATTACGGTTTATACAAGCCTAAATCTTGCAAATGTAATCTAAGAATACGTCGCAGTTCCAATACAGCTTCTGGCGTTTCCTGAATGGAATGTCCGCCTTTAATAATTTTTTCTGAAACAGCGCCATCTAAGTGGGCACTGTTGTAATGCACCACATCGTCATTCATTAACAGATGCTCAGTGCTGTCGGTATTATTGCCAATAATACTGTGATATTTAAATCCTTTGACAGGCAAAATATCTTCAGTTAATTCCGTAAATTTGGAATTTTTACTTAAATCACTCGGTCCATTTTGAATGACGCCATGCCCAATTTCTTTGGTTAGATTTTTTAAATCGACTTCATGTTGCTGCAAGGTATCCGCAAACGCGCTAAAAAAAGCAGTCGGTAAGCGAATGACTTTACGTGCTGCAAGGGTGAACCAGCGGTCTGCAAACTCTGTACCTTTATGCGGTGCAGCCAAGAATATTGCACGGTTAAAATTGGTGATGGGTTTAAGGCGCAAACGTGCTTGCAACAAAGGATCAGATTTAAAGCGTTCCAGACGTCGGTTTTTAAGCATTTGCATGGCAGGTTGAGTTAAATCAGTATCGCTGACCAACAAACGTGCCAAAATACCACCCATGCTGTGTCCAATTACTACAGCATCTTTTTTGGCTGCAGCAGAAGGACTGACCTGTTTAAAGCCTTGTTGAAGCAAGGCATAAATTTGGAAACGGCTTTCTAAAATTGGCATATTGGTCGAGTAAAACACTTGCCAGACTTGAAAGTTTTCCCGCAATACAGGATCGCCCATAATATCGTTGGTTAAGCGAATCCACGCTTCGGGGCTACTGGCCAAACCATGAATGAGGACAATGACTTTTTTATTCGGATTATACGGCTCAAGTAAGTACAAATGCGGCATACTGAGTCGTTCTTCACGATCAATTAAGGATAAATAAGCCGATTTACCTAAATTATTTTGCGCTAACCACAAGCCATAAGGTGCAGAAAAGTTAGCTGCAAGCGGGTAGTTCTTTTGTGCAATTTGGGCAGATTCATATTTATACGGATCATAAGCCTTGAGCTTAAAATGCGGCCGATTCAAAATATCTTCAATGGAATTGGCGCTATGTGGTTCTGCAGTGATTGTCGCGGCTAAATAGCGAGCTTGGTGAATATTTGGATTTTTTCCTGCAGGATAATCATATTTTAGCGGATCAATAATATATTTGCTTTTGCTCAGATCATCGTTTGGATTTTCAGGCAATACCACCAGAAATTCAGACCCAAAACCATCACGGCGCGTGACCGAGCGCAAACCCGAAAAGTTCAGGTTATAGGTTGACATCAACTGCTGAATTTTTTGTTGTTTCAGCTGCGGGTAGTACTCAAAATCAATGTCATAAATGCTGTTGCCAACACGAATTTGTTGTTGCAATTCATCGTGTTTATAGCGCAGCGCATAGCTGCTGACCAATTTGGCAATCGCCTGATTATAAAAATCCCGAATTTGGACTTGTCTGTTATCAAAAAGACGGTCTTGCGGCGCACGTTTGGTTTTAAACATGTAGGCGTAACTATAACGAATACTTTGATCGAGCATGTGCAATTGCTGATCTAAACATTGTTCATAATTGGCCTGATGAATTTTTTGTTGTTCTTCCGATCTTTTACTGTTCAGAATACTGATTTTACAGGACGATGAATTTTCCAGTTCAATCGCTTTCGCTAAATATAATTCACTGGCGGTTGAGAGCAGTTGTTCATCCTGAATTTGTGGGATTTGCTTGAGTGCACTCACACATTCTTCAGGTTTTTCGGCACAAATATTGGCTTCACGTCCTGTCATCGACAAGACATTTAAACTGGCTTCACTCAGTTTTTTGCGCGATAAAATACTATCACGTTCATTGGCAATACTAACTTTTAACGCCTGATTTTTAACACTGACTACCTGACAACCAGACAGCAGTGTTGTACTGAGCAATGCAGCAATCACAATTTTATTCATGGAAAGTCTGGCTTAATTTTTAAGATTTTTTTCCATCATACGTTTTTTTAAAGCTTTTTCAATTGCGTAGAAAGCAAAATAGACCGTCGAAACGGTCTATTTTTAGGTATTTTTGTATCGATTTTTTATTAAGTGCGTGGTGCGATCACTTGCCACACATTCCAGCGACCTTGCTTTTCAATTTCAGCAATCAAACGGTCAGCCACTTCGGCTTCTTGCGGGTATTTGATTTTATAGTTTTTCAAAGTTTGTACTGCATTTTTCTTTTGTTCCATGGCAATATAATTGTTTGCCGCAGACAAATAAGCTTCCTGCACACCTGCTTTCATGGCTTTGTCTAAATAAGGAATGGCTTCACGATGACCGCCACCTTCAGACAGACCGAAACCAAACCAGAAATTCGCTTCGGCATCTTCCTGATTAATTTTTAAGATACGCTGCGCATAGTTAAGTGAGCGTGTGGTGTAAACAGAGCCTAAGTCTAGATTACGTGCCATAACACTGGCTTTAAATGCACGCATCAAAATATCAAAAGAGGCATTTTCATTGGCTGCCAAAGTGTCTAATTGTTGAGTCACTTCTTTGAGCTTTGCCTCGAAACCACGACGTTCCTGACGTTCGCTAAAACGTGGTGGATAGTGACGTGCTTTGCCTTCGACCAATTGTAAGAAGTCATCAATTTCGGTGATGTCAATTTCGTTTTCACCTGCCAAAACTGCAAACTTCAAGCTACGGGCATTGTTATTGACCGTAGGTACAATCAATTTGTTTTGATCTAAGGTAATGCTTTTGCTTGGATCATTTGGGTTAGTAACCACCATTTTAGTCACAGGCTGTGCTGCTGCTTTTTGTAGGTTAATTTCAAATGGTGGTGGGGCATCATAATTAAATGGATTTAAGGCATAGAATGGTGCACTTAATTCAGGTTCGGTAAATACGATAGGTGGTTTTACTTCTTGTTTTGGTGGTGCAACACAGGCGCTAACGAGCGTTGCGGCTAGAATACTGAGTGCCAAAGGCTTAAGGGTCATGGTGTTCTTCCGTTCAATTTATTTTAAAAGTGAGAGGTGATTGTGTCGGATTAAAATATTGCATGTCGGTCAGTCTAAGAAATCTGTTCCGAACATGCAATACAATTGAGGGGGCTTAGTTACACAGTGATACGAAGTTTTTTTAAGTATGTAGGATTGATCAAATAAACAGCCCTATTTACTTTGTGCTTCACACTCACGTCTAACATCTTCAATTATTTTTAATTCTTCTGCACTATAAGGTTGTTCATTTTGCTGTGGGTTTTTAAAGCTTGGGTCAAGTAAAGAGAGGCGCTGACATAATAAATTCATACGTTTTTCATTTTGTTCCAAGCGATCTAGTAATACTCGCATGCCGTCCAATACTGGGTCAGATTGGTCCTGCGTTGCTGCATAAGGTTGGAAACCAATACTGGCAGCATAATCACGACGACGTGCTTCCTGATCATCGGCAGGTTTATTTTTCATAATAAAGCGCGCAGGGTTACCCACAGCAGTTGCGCCTTCAGGTACTTCTTTGGTCACAACCGCATTAGAGCCAACTTTGGCATTTTTATGTACGGTGAATGGGCCTAGAATTTTCGCGCCTGCACCGACTACTACGCCATCTTCCAAAGTTGGATGACGTTTGCCTTTATTCCACGTTGTGCCGCCTAAAGTCACGCCATGATATAAGGTGACATCATCACCAATTTCAGCAGTTTCACCAATCACCACGCCCATGCCATGGTCAATAAAAAAGCGACGACCAATTTTTGCACCGGGATGAATTTCAATTCCTGTAGCAAAACGGCTAAATGACGAGAGTAGACGTGCCGACCCCTTGCAGTCTTTGTTCCATAATTCATGCGCCACACGATGCATAATTAAAGCGTGAATTCCTGGATAAGTGGTTAAGACTTCAAGTGTATTTCGAGCAGCAGGATCGCGCGCGAAGACAGCTTGAATGTCTTCTTTGAGCTGTTTAAGCATTAGTTTGATCCTCGTCCTGTGTTGATGTAGATTTTTTCCATGAACCGTTATTCATTGCTTGTACGCGGCTAAAAATACCGCGAAGTAAATGGTATTCCATACGATCTAATTGTATACGTCCGAAAAGCCGACGCAAGCGCAAAGGCAATAATCGTGGATTTTTTGGATCCATAAATTCAATTTCTGCCAGCATTTTTTCTAAATGTGGATAGAACTGTTGCATTTGTTCATGGTTGACCAAAGGTTCATCCCATTGCATCGCTTCAGAATCTGTCACTTGCATCGTCGCTGCAGGATCGGCAATTTTTCCGACAATATCGATGGCAGCCATACGCATTTCATAGCAAATCACTTGAATGGCTTGAGCAACATTGAGCACACCATATTCTTCATTGACAGGAATCGTCACGTGATAATTCGCCAAAGCCAGCTCTTCATTGGTTAAACCACGATCTTCACGTCCAAAAATAATGGCAACATTTTGCCCATGCTGTGCCACAGCATTTAACGACTTTTCTGCCGCAGGGCGTGCATCTAAGAGTGGCCAAGGAATAGTACGACTACGTGCACTGGTGCCAAAGACCAAATGGCAGTCGGCAATTGCATCTTCGAGCTGTTCAACCACTTCAATCTGTTCAATTAAATCGGTTGCACCTGCCGCCAAAGCATCAATATCTGGATGCGGATAGGTTTTTGGATCAACCAAAACCAATTTACATAGCCCCATGGTTTTCATGGCGCGTAAGGCGCTACCGATGTTGGCAGGCAGGGTGGTATTCACCATGACAATACGCACGTGGGAGAGGTGTGCGGCAACAGCTGCATTGTCGGTTTGACTCATAACAAATCCAGATGGGTTAAATTTTTAATTAAGAATATTGATCAACTTCGGTATGGTATAAATCCATAGCATCATCCATGCTCATATCAGCAGGTGGTGGAGCAATCGATGCAGGTTTCGCCACATCGACAGCTTTCGCGGCTTTGGATTTCACTTGATATTCGATATGCAGGCTTTCTTTACCAAAATAGTCACGCAATTTGACCAAGGCTTCATCTAAGGGTGCGATTTTCCACTGAATGCCCAAATGTAATTCTGCAGTGGCATAAGCATAGTCAAGGTGCAATAAAACAGGAATATGCGTGCATAAATCCACATTACAATAAGGCAGCAACATATTTTGTAAGTCTTGACTCAAGGTCTTGCTTAAATGTTCTGCATGCAAGTGAATTTGAATACTATTGGCGCGTTTTTGACGAATTTCATTCAAGCTAAACGCTTTGGTTAAGCGTCCCATTGGGCGGTCAAAACCTTCACGTTCGTAAATTTCGCCTTCAATCACCACCACTTTTTCAGTTTGTACAATATCTTTAAAGCGTTGGAAGCGCTCATGGTTGGCAGATACTTCAATACGTGCCGTACCATCATCTAAAGTGACCACCATCCGATTTGGGAAGTTGGCGACATCCACCACCAAGCCTGCAAAGACGGTGGTCACGCCACGACGGGTTGGCGTCAGTTCATTAATTTTACTTGGAATAAAGGCTTTTAATTCATTGCGATAGACATCAATCGGGTGACCAGTGAGGTAAAGTCCAAGTGTGTCTTTTTCACCTTTAAGTCGGACTTCATCTGACCATGGTTTTACAGGTTTGGCAGGCTTACGTTGTACTTCTTCAACTTCACCAAATAAATCCATGATGCCTGTTTCACGGTTGGAACGTGCTTGTTCCGCCGCTTGTACCGCTTCTGGCAATTGTGCCATTAAACTTGAGCGTTCGATGCCTAAACAGTCTAATGCACCCGCACGAATTAAGGCTTCAAGGGTTCGTTTGTTGATTTTTTTCAAATCAATACGATGACAGAAGTCAAATAAATCGCGGTATGGGCCTTCTTTTTGGCGAGAATCAATCACCGATTGCATGGCTTGTTCGCCCACGCCTTTAATTGCGCCAAGTCCGTAGACAATGGTGCGTTCATCGCTGGCGTGGAAATGATACAAAGACATATTTACCGAAGGTGGTAAAACTTCCAGACCATTGTGGCGACAGTCATCAATCAGGAACACCACGTTATCGGTGTTTTGCATTTCCGACGACATTACCGCAGCCAAGAATTCGGCAGGGTAATGTGCTTTCAGCCATGCCGTCTGATAGGCAACGAGGGCATAAGCAGCCGCGTGGGATTTGTTAAAACCGTAGCCTGCGAACTTTTCCATATAGTCGAAAATATGGTTGGCTGTGGCGGCATCAATGTCTTTTTTCGCAGCACCTTCAATAAAGATTTGGCGCTGTTTCACCATTTCTTCAGGTTTTTTCTTACCCATAGCACGACGTAGTAAGTCCGCACCACCGAGGGTATAGCCTGCACAATACTGTGCCGCCTGCATTACCTGTTCCTGATAAACCATAATGCCGTAGGTTGGTTCAAGCACACCTTCTAGCAAAGGATGCAGATACTCAAACTCGCCACCGTGCATACGGTGAATAAAGTCTGGAATGAGATCCATCGGGCCAGGACGATACAAGGACACGAAGGCAATAATTTCCTCAAATTTGCTTGGGCGTGCTTCTTTCAGCATCTTTTTCATGCCCACGGATTCAAACTGGAATACCGCTGTGGTGTTGGCATTGGCAAAGACTAAATAGGCGTCTTTATCGTCCAATGGAATATGGGCAATATCTAGCGGTGTATCGGCTTGGATGCGTTTATTGATATTTTGTACTGCATCTTCAATAACCGTCAGGTTACGTAAACCCAAGAAGTCAAATTTGACCAAACCTGCCGATTCAACATCGTCTTTATCGTATTGTGCAACACGGGCGGTTCCATCAGCATCGCACATAACCGCAGAAAAGTCGGTGATTTTGGTTGGTGCAATGACCACACCACCTGCGTGTTTGCCTGTGTTGCGGGTAATGCCTTCAAGTTTTAAAGCCATTTCCCAAATTTCTGAAGCATCGTCATAGTCTGGGTTAGATGGATTGGTCACCACATCTTTCAGCTGTGGTTCGGCTTCAATTGATTCTTCCAAACTAAGCCCTAAAGGTTTAGTTGGAATCAGTTTAGAAATACGGTCTGCCAAACCATAAGACTTGCCCAAAACCCGTGCGACATCTCGAATCGCACCTTTGGCGGCCATAGTACCGAAAGTGGCAATTTGTGATACCGCATCACGTCCATAGGTGCGTGCCACATAATCAATGACTTTATCGCGTCCTGCAATACAGAAATCGACGTCAAAGTCGGGCATGGATACACGTTCTGGGTTTAAGAAACGTTCAAAGAGTAGTTCATAACGCAATGGGTCTAAGTCGGTAATTTTTAAGCTATAAGCGACCAATGAGCCTGCGCCTGAACCACGACCCGGCCCAACAGGTACGCCATTATTTTTAGACCATTGAATAAAGTCCATGACGATGAGGAAGTAACCCGGGAAGCCCATCGAGTTAATAATATTAATTTCGTATTCAATTCGTTCATCATAAGGTTTGCGAATTTCTGCCCAGTCTTCATCGCGCTGTGTGACAGGATAGAGCACATTTAGACGTTCTTCTAAACCTTGTTTGGATAGGTGCGCGAAGTAGGTATCAATGGTGTGTCCGTCTGGAATTGGATAATCTGGAAGGAAATATTTACCCAATTGCAGCGTGACGTTACAGCGTTTGGCAATGTGATAGCTGTTTTCAATAGCACTTGGAATGTCGGAAAATAATTCCGTCATTTCTGCAGTAGTTTTAAAATATTGCTCAGGACTATACGTTTTAGGACGACGGTTATCCCCTAAAACATAACCATCGGCAATACAAACTCGCGCTTCGTGCGCTTCATAATCTTCACGGCGGACAAAGTGCACATCATTATGTGCCACCACGCCAATATTATATTTTTTAGCTAATTTAACCGCTTCGGCAATAAAAGCATCTTCATCGGGACGATCTGTACGGGTCAGTGCCAAATAAACCCGATTACCAAATTTTTCGATCCATTCTTCTAGCAACGGTTCGGCTTTTTGTGGATTGGACGTGATCAGCATTTTGCCGACATCACTTTGAATGCCGAGTAACAGAATTAGGTCATCGGCTTGTTCTAAAATCCATGCTTTATTGACGCAAGGGATATTGAGTTGCTGACCTTCAATATAGCCACGCGACACCAATTCGGTCAGATTGCGCCAGCCGTGATTGTTCATCGACAATAAAGTCACACGATGATCGGCATCATTTAAACGCAGCACTGAACCTAAAATCGGTTTGATGCCTTGCCCCAAACATTTGCCATAAAACTTTACGGCAGCGTGCAGGTTAGAGAGATCGGTCAATGCCAAAGCAGGCATTTCTTCATTGACTGCAGCTTTAATCAAGTCAGGTACGCGTACAATCGACTCGGTAATCGAAAATTCTGTATGTATACCTAAATGAACAAAGCGCATGAATCAGTCCCTTAAAAAATCACGGGTTAGTTTAGCATGCTCTGCTCAAGACAAAACATGCTGCAAAGTTTTTCCTACGGTTTTCGATGATCTTGACCGTATATCAAAATTTCAGTTTTTTGGATGTTGATATGGCGTGAATCACGTATGCATGGAGAAGGAGTGTGGTTTTAACCCCTTACACACTCAAACGAGTAGCAAGGAGTTAAATGGTGAATCTATTTCTGATGTGTAGATGAAAGATTTATCTGAGTTTAGATAACCAATCGCCTAAACTTTGCACCAATTGCACTAAAATTAATAAGACCACCACGGTTAGCATCACGACACTACTATCAAAGCGTTGATAACCATAAGAAATAGCAAGGTCACCAATGCCGCCTGCACCGACTGCGCCTGCCATAGCAGTTGCGCCAATTAAGCTAATGGTGGCTGTGGTTAGGTTCAAAATGAGTGAGCTACGTGCTTCAGGTAAAATAAATTTGAAGATAATCTGTAAGGGTGTAGCACCCATTGCCTGTGCAGATTCGACAATCCCTTCATTGACTTCAAGCAGTGAAGTTTCTACCAAACGACCAATATACGGGCCGACATAAATGGTCAGTGGAACAATGGCTGCCCAAGTTCCGATGGATGTACCCACTAACAATTTAGTCAGCGGAATCACCGCAATCAATAAAATAATAAAGGGTAGGGAGCGTAGTGCGTTTACAATCGGGTTAAGCCCGTGATAAATCACACGGTTTGGCAAAATACCTGTCGGACGAGTCACTACAAGGGTAATGCCCTGAATAAAGCCCCAGATACAACCAAACAACATGGCAAAGAACACCATGTGAAAGGTCTCTTGTAAGGCTGTAACAAACTGGTCAATAGATAAAGAGCTTTTCCAGAAAGGCGCAGTTACTGAGGTCAGCCACTGTACAATTAAATCTCTCATGCTTGTATTCCTGACTGTTCAACTTCAACGCCATTGGCTTTCAGAAACTCAAGCGCCTGTTGAATGACGTTTGTATCACCGAGTAATTGAATGAACATTTGCCCAATCACAGCACCATCAATTTCGGTCATATTGGCAAATAAAATATTCAGGCTAATATCAAACTGTTTAATGATAGCTTGAATCACGGTTTCCTGAGCCGATTTACCTAAAAATTTCAGACAATAAATGCTGTGCTGATTTTGATTTTCCAGATTATTCAAAATATTGATAGGCAATTGTTGCTGCAACACAGTTTGAATGAAGCTTTTAGTGGTCGGGTGTTGCGGCTGACTAAAAATTTCCAAGGTTGAACCTGTTTCAATCACTTTGCCTTGTTCCATCACTGCAACATAATCACAAACCGATTCAATCACATCCATTTCATGCGTCACCATTACAATGGTAATGCCTTGTTCACGGTTAATTTTTTTCAGTAATTCCAGTACAGATTTGGTAGTCTGCGGATCAAGTGCCGAAGTCGCTTCATCGCAGAGTAAAATTTTAGGATGATTGGCTAGCGCACGCGCAATACCGACACGTTGCTTTTGTCCGCCTGAAAGTTCATCAGGATAGGCATCTTTTTTATGTTTTAAATCAATAAACTCAAGTAATTCATTTAAACGTTTTTCACGTTTGGCTTTGTTCCAGCCTAACAGTTTCATCGGCATTTCAATATTGGCAGCCACAGTTTTGGTCTGCAATAAATTGAAGTGCTGAAAAATCATTCCAATATGGGCACGTTCTTGACGCAATTCACGGGCATTGAGTGCAGTAAAATCTTTTTGATGAATGATGACTTGCCCAGCATTTGGACGCTCCAACAAATTGATCAAGCGGATTAACGTACTTTTACCTGCACCACTATAGCCAATAATGCCAAAAATACTGCCTGTTGGAATTTGTAGATTAATTTGATCCAACGCACGCAGTGTTTGACCTTTGAGCTGATAGTGCTTTGAAATGTTTTTAAATTCAATCATATCGTCAAGAAATGTCCATAAATGAAAAAACAGGCAAAGTTCGCTTTGCCTGTTTTGTTTAACGCATTATATTACTATTTTGCTGCTTCAGTGAAATAGCTGACAGGTTTATTTACCGCAACTTTTGTTCCGCCAAAGTGCTGATCAATATATTGCTTCACCGCTTCGGTATGATACAACGCACCTACTTTTTGCAAGATTGGGTCATTTTGACGATCTGCAGCAGTCGCGAGAATATTGACATTCATTTTTGTGCTTTGGTCAATTGGTTCGTAATAAATTGAATCTTTCAGTACGTTCAAACCACCTTCCATTGCAAGGGTGTTGCCCAAGACAATTGCATCGACTTCATCTTTTACACGTACAGCCGTTGCCATTTGAATTGGTTTGATTTGAATTTGCTTAGCATTTTCTACGATGTCTGCAGGCGTGCCTTGAACATTGTCAAAACCATCTTTCAGTTTAACCAAACCAGCCGATTGAAGTAATAACAGTGCACGTGATTCATTGGCACCATCATTTGGAATAGCAATGGTTGCACCTGTTTTGAACTCATCCAACTTTTTCACTTTGCTTGAGTAAATACCCATTGGCTCTAAGTAAGTTGTCGCTACTGGTGCAATTTGATCTTTATTGTTGGCATTAAATGCCACCATATAGGCATAAGATTGGAATGCGTTAAGATCAATTTCTTTATTTGCTACCGCCGTGTTCATTGACACGTAATCGGTGAAGTTTTTCACTTCAAGTTGAATACCTGCTGCTTTGGTTTCAGGTAAGTTGGCAATAAAACGCCAAATATCTGCATCTGAACCAGTCGATGCCATAGTGACAGTGTGTAGAGCAGAAGAATCTTTTTGTGCCGCGTCAGTCGCAGGCGCTTCTTGTTTGCCACAGCCAGCCAAGCCAACTGAAAGACCAAGTACAAGACCAAGGAGCTTTTTCATGAATATATCCCGAGCAAGTTTAAGCAGTGCCTAAAGTTGCCAATGATTGAGAAGAATCAAATCAGCACGATGGATGGAATCGCATGATGATGATTTTGTATGTTTCTCAAATATGTTGTAGGTATTGTTTGAGTACTGAAAAAGTCAGCCCACAGCTCAATCAATAATTTTGAGATGGATGGGCAATTCACTTTTTCAAAAGATGCACCATCATAACAATAAAAAATAATTCTATATAGTGCTGTGTATGTTATGCATATCACTGTTTTACAACAGAAAGCGAATAAGTCAAAATAAGTTCTTATAAATAAATATATTCTGTAAAGATTAAGGATTTGAACAAGTGTTTAAATATTTAGGTGCTTTAAAATTTATTCTGCAATCGATAGTAAAAAACGAGATATGAAATTGTCGGTATGAAATCGGCTTAGTTACAAGAATCAGAACATGGCTGTAAATACATAAAAGAAGTTATGAATGATTTTTCCAACGATAATATATCGCCCATATATAAGGCAAACAGAGTAACAATGAACCTATCCCTATAAAAACATAAGCCAAATATATTAATCCTGCAAAAATAAAAAGTATTTGCAATGTAAACTCAACGAATATTGAAATTAAAAATTCTTTGAAGCTTTTTATTTTTTGCATGTTTATTGATCTAAAGTATTTTATAAACGTAGATCATCACAATGTACATGGGTTACAACCTGATAAACAAAAAGCTCGTACAGTGACGAGCTTTTTTATGGACTTAAATTTTTAGGCTAAACTAAAAATTTTAAGCATTTTCACGAGCAATGGCACGATAGCCAATATCTTTACGATATTGCACACCATCAAAGGTAACTTTTTCGCACAGTTCAAGGGCTTTAGCTTGCGCTTCGCCAATGGTATTACCGAGCGCAGTTACACACAGTACACGACCACCATTGGTCACAATCTCACCATCGGCATTGCTTGCTGTACCTGCGTGGAATACTTTCGCATCTGCCATTTGTGTTTCTAAACCAGAAATCACATCACCTTTGCCTGAAGTTTCAGGGTAACCCGCAGTCGCCAATACAATCCCGACAGTTTTGCGTTCATCCCAGTCTGCTTCGGCAGGTAAGTTGCCAGCAATACCTGCTTCAACCAAATCTACCAAAGATGACTTTAAGCGCATCATAATTGGTTGTGTTTCTGGGTCACCAAAACGGCAGTTAAACTCGATCACTTTTGGTTGACCTTTGTCGTCAATCATTAAGCCTGCGTATAAGAAACCTGTATAAACATGACCGTCTTTTTTCATACCTTCAACAGTAGGACGCATCACTTCATTCATGGTTTTTTCAAATACGTCTGCAGTCACGACAGGGGCAGGAGAGTATGCACCCATACCACCAGTATTTGGACCTTGGTCGCCTTCAAAAATACGCTTGTGGTCTTGTGAAGTTGCCATAGGAAGGATGTTGTCGCCATCAATCATACAAATGAAAGAAGCTTCTTCACCTGCAAGGAATTCTTCAATGACTACACGTGAACCTGCATCACCAAATTTGTTGCCTGCTAGCATGTCATCAATTGCATCAAATGCTTCTTGATTGGTCATCGCCACGATCACGCCTTTACCTGCAGCAAGACCGTCCGCCTTGATCACGATTGGAGCACCATTTTTTTCAACAAATGCTTTTGCCGCATCAACTTCGGTGAATACGTCATAGAATGCAGTTGGAATGTTGTGACGTTTTAAAAAGTGCTTGGCAAAGGCTTTAGAACCTTCAAGCTGTGCAGCAAACTGGGTTGGGCCCCAAATTTTTAAACCCGCTTCACGGCAGGCATCTACTACACCATTGACCAGTGGTGCTTCAGGGCCAACAATGATTAAATCAACAGCATTATTTTTGGCAAAGTCGATGATTGCAGGGTTATTTTGAATATCTAACGCTACATTCTCGCATTTGTTTTCTGTTGCCGTACCTGCATTACCCGGTGCAACGAAGACTTTAGCGACTTTGTCATCTTGTGCGATTTTCCATGCCAACGCATGTTCACGACCGCCGCTACCTAAAACTAAAATATTCATCTAAAAATCCCTCAAAGAATAAAATCCCCCTAGCGAAGCTATGCTTTTCACCCTTGAAAAGGAAGGAGATTGTGCATAAAAACACAGTTCCCTTACGTGAAAAGTCCCCCTTTTATAAAAAAGGGGGATTTCGGAGGATTATTAAATACGACTTCTAATTAATGAGTTTAATTAGTGACGGAAATGACGCATGCCAGTGAAGACCATTGCAATACCAGCTTCATCTGCTGCTGCAATCGTTTCTTCATCACGCATAGAACCACCCGGTTGAATAATGCATTTGATACCAGCTTTAGCTGCGTTATCAATACCATCACGGAATGGGAAGAATGCGTCAGATGCCATTACTGCACCTTCAACCACTAAACCTGCATGTTCTGCTTTAATGGCAGCAATACGAGCAGAGTTTACACGGCTCATTTGACCTGCACCAACACCAATGGTCTGACGGTTTTTTGCATAAACAATTGCGTTCGATTTTACGTATTTCGCAACTTTCCAAGCAAAGATCATGTCGTCAATTTCTTGTTCAGTTGGTGCACGTTTGGTCACAACTTTTAAGTCATCTTTAGTGATCATGCCCAAGTCTTGATCTTGAACCAATAAACCGCCGTTGACACGTTTGTAATCCATTTGTGGAGCGCGTGCATCAATCGCAGGAAGTTCGCCACATACCAGTACACGTACGTTTTTCTTCGCGCCAGTCACTTCAAGTACGCCATCAGCAATGCTTGGTGCAATGATCACTTCAACGAATTGACGGTCTACAATCGCTTGTGCAGTCGCAACGTCTAACTCACGGTTAAACGCAATGATGCCACCAAATGCAGATTCAGGGTCAGTTGCATAAGCAAGGTCATAAGCTGCTTGAATACCGTCTAAAGAGACAGCAACACCACATGGGTTCGCGTGTTTTACGATCACACAAGCAGGTTTTGCAAATGATTTCACACATTCAAGTGCGGCATCAGTATCTGCAATGTTGTTATAAGATAATTCTTTACCTTGAAGCTGTTTCGCTGTAGAAACAGAAGCTTCAGTTGCAGCAGGGTCTACATAGAACGCTGCAGATTGATGCGGGTTTTCGCCGTAACGTAAATCTTGCGCTTTGTTCAATTGTGTATTGAATGTACGTGCAAATTGGTCAGCAGTACCTTCTTCTTTACCTACACGTGCACCTAAGTAAGAGGCGATCATGCCGTCATATTGTGCAGTGTGTTCAAATGCTTTCACTGCCAAATCAAAACGAGTTTCGTAAGACAATGCACCGTTGCTTTTCATTTCTGCAATAACAGTCGCATAGTCAGAAGCATTTACTACAATACCTACAGAAGCATGGTTTTTCGCTGCAGCGCGAACCATAGTAGGGCCACCAATGTCGATGTTCTCAATCGCATCTGCAAGTGAACAATTTGGTTTTGCAACAGTCGCAGCAAATGGATAAAGGTTAACAACAACCAAGTCGATGGCATCAATATTGTGTTCTGCCATGACTGCTTCGTCTAGACCACGACGAGCCAAGATACCGCCATGAATTTTTGGGTGTAACGTTTTTACACGACCATCCATCATTTCAGGGAAACCAGTATGCTCTGATACTTCTACGACAGCAATATTGTTGTCTTTAAGCAACTTATAAGTACCGCCAGTAGATAAAATTTCTACCCCAAGAGCAGCAAGGTCTTGTGCAAATTCAACAATACCTGTTTTGTCAGAAACAGAGATTAAAGCGCGTTTAATAGTCATGATCTTCGTCACAGTTTTCAATTACAGATTAAAACAAACTAGCAAAATGCAGGTAAAAAAAATGCCTGCGGAGGTCGCAAGCATTTTATCACTTATTCACTCATTAAACCGTGAGCTTTTAACTTTTTACGTAAAGTACCACGGTTTAGTCCAAGAATTTCAGCAGCGCGTGTTTGGTTACCGCGAGTGTATTCAAGAACAACAGATAAAAGAGGTTTCTCCATTTCTGCTAACACCATGTCATACACTTGTGAAGGTTGTTCACCTTGTAGTTGTGCAAAATAATGGCGAACTGCGCGATCTACGTGAATACGTAAAGCAACATCAGATTGTGCAGTAAAAATAGGAGATTTGCTATTCATGCGAATTAATCCGAAAATCAGATATCACTGGGATAAAGTGATATATCAATGTGGTCTATAAATTAAATGAACTCCGTTTTAGATCCTAAAACGGGAAGTTCTAAAACTGGAACATTTAGCTTGCCACAACTCTAGGCATTGGTCGAAATTTAAGCGTAACAATACATTAATAATTGTTACAGACCAAAATCAAAACAAAAAATCTACTCTGTACGCGATATATAAAAATAAAGCGCATTAGACAGATCTATATTTGTTGTGAATCTTGCGAGGAGTTTGCAGCACAAAGCTTTCGTGGCGCGTATGATACCATTGTATGAGAAAAAGTGAGCAAGAAAACTGCAATTTTTTTAATTTTTTTCGCTATTTTTTCACTATTTTTTTGTGAATTAAGGCTTGATAATTTCTAAAGTATAGGCATCGAAGTCGTTTCGTGATATTGGAACTAAAATGTCAAACTTAAATGGACTGTTTTTAGGAATACGTTGAATGCTCGAAAGACTTTCGACCAAATACTCCTGTGGGGAATAGATGTAAGTCGATAATGTTTGTTGTTTTTCTTTTAAAGTGACTTTGATATTAGGCAAAGCCAAGCTTTTATCATAGTAATTGATCAGCTCACCCGTAAATTGTGTATTCATACGATCTACACGTTTAACCTTCACGCGATTTGCTGAAATTAAGCTATAGCGTTCTTCTAAACTGCTACAGTTAAAAAATTGACAGACTTGGGTAAACACAGAATTCAGTGCAGGGCTGCTGTTTAAAAACTTTGGGTTAAACCACAAAATTTGGAAGATCAACAAGCCAATCAATAAAAGATTAATAATTCCCCAAAGTAAGTAGTAACCATTGCCATGCTTTTTTTCACTTTCAAGATCAGGCGCAGACAACTTCATGGCAGGAATGTTGCCAATCGGTTCAGTACTGAAATAATTGAGGTTATTCAGATAGGTTTTCAGATCAATATTGGAATGTTCAACTTTACGCTGAAAAATATCTAAAATATGTTGCGGTTGCGCAAGTTCAGCAGTTGCCTGCATAAAACTGCGGTTTTGAATGTGATGTAATTGTGATGTGACTGAGTTTTTATTTTGAGGAAAGGCAAATACCAAATGCGAAAGAGCATTAAAGGTATTGTCGCATTTAGGACAACAAACCATCCCTTGCGCAACGGTCAGCTGCGCAACGGATACTTTATAAACAGTTTGGCATTCAGGGCACTTGGTTTGCTTGTCACTCATAACTCAAAAATTACAGTTAGTGGGGATGGCGTTTCCCAGAAATTCGACACCAGTTTTCTTCACGTTTTTCGACTTGTACTATATCAAAAAATTCAGAATAAACACTAGAAACTTCAGCAACTTGCTCTTCAATTACACCTGCAAGTGCGAACTCGCCCTCAGATTTAATTAAAGTTGCAAACTCTGGCGCAAGCATCATCAATGGGCCTGCCAAAATATTGGCAACTAAAATGTCTGCTTTTTCATTACCGATGGTTTCATTGAACTCTTCTGGAAGTCCCACATATAAGTTTTTAAGTACACCGTTGAGTTCTGCATTTTGTTTGGTCGCTAAAACTGCTTGCGGGTCAATATCAGTCGCATAGACTTTTTTTGCACCGAGCAACAAAGCCGCTACTCCTAAAATACCTGAACCACAACCGTAGTCGATCACGACTTTATCTTTTACATTGGTTTTACCTAACCATTGCAGGCACAGGAACGTACTGGCATGGTTACCTGTACCAAAAGCCAAACCTGGGTCAAGTTTAATATTGACTGCATCTGCCTCAGGTGGTTCTAACCATTCAGGTACAATCCAGAATTTCTCTGCAATCTGGATTGGCTCGTAGTAATCCATCCATGAGCGTTCCCAAACCTGATCTTCCAAAAATTCACTGCGTAAAGGGGCATCTGGCATTTGCGCACGAATAAAGGTTTCTAAGGCTGCAACATCAATTTCTTCACCTTCGTCTTGTGCATAAATACCTGTCACAATGACTTTGTTCCAAAGTGGTGTTTCACCTGGCAGTGGCTCAAGTAAGTCCTGATTTTCCGCATCATCTAAGGTTACGCTGACTGCACCCAATGAACTGAGCAGGGTTTCAGTAAAATCGACTTGCGCTTGATCAACAGTAATATGTATTTGTAACCACTTCACGGAGATAACCTAAAATTTAATGCGAAAGCGCTATTGTAACTGAACTGGTGCAGACGCTGTTATTTTTTATTCGGATTGCGAAAGGGAAAACTCTATACGATTGGAAGTTTCAAATTCGCTTTATGCTTATAGTCGAATAATGTGACAAAAATATAACTCTAAAAAATATAAGTTAAGAATTTGTTTGAACCATCATCGCTCAATCATCCCCAAAACAGTCAAATTGCTGGATTGGGGATGATTGAGAGACTTGTTTAGGATGCAGATTGCTCCGATGCAGGAGTCGGCACAAATTTATTTAGTAATGTGCCTAAAATTGCGGCAAAAATATACATGAAAATAGAATAAACCGCAGCAGGCATGGCAATGGTTGAGCTTGACATAACGGTTAGGGCGATAGTCATTGCAAGGGTACTGTTGTGAATGCCAATTTCAAAGGCGCAGGCTCGGGCTTGTTGGCTATTTACGCCAAAGAAACGCGGGACAAAATAACCAATCAATAAACTGCAGGCACAGAACAGGGCAGTGGCAAGTCCTACATCTGCCAAATAAAGCATGATGTTGTTTCGCTCTTTGGCAATTGCGCCAATAATAATCACAATTAGAAAAACCACAGCAAAAATACGCACAGGTTTGTTTAAGCGGTCTGCCGTTTGAGGGCTAAAATGGCGTACTAACATCCCTAAAGTGACAGGGATAATAATAATTAAAAACACCTGCAATACTTTGGCAAATTGTAAGCCAACTTGTTGCCCATCCTGCATAAAATGCTGAATGGCAAAGTTGACAATCAGGGGCAAGGTAAATGCTGCAATCACGGAATTGACGGCAGTAAGGGTGATGTTTAGGGCAATATCGCCCTTATATAAGTAGCTAAACAAGTTGGCTGTTGGCCCGCCAGGAGATGCTGCCAGTAGCATGAGTCCGACTGCAAGCAATGGTGGTAAATTCAGCAGTTTACAAATAAAAAATGCAATTGCTGTCAGGACGACCAATTGACAAAATAAAGCAATAAACACTGCTTTGGGGTGTTTGCTCACCCGTTTAAAGTCGTTAGGAGTGAGTTCTAAGCCAAGTCCAGCCATGACCACGGCCAAAGCCAGCGGCAAAAATATTGTGATTAATCCTGAATCCATAAACACTCCTTTGTTTTTACATCTATAATGATCTATTTAATATCTAACTATTTGTTTAATCTGTGGTTAATTGAATATTGCTCACATCTTAAATTGTATTTTTATTGTGGTTTAAACTCTGCTCCTGTTTGTTTTGAAGGGCAAGTTTGGCAGATTGTCTAGCTAACATACTCCCTAAAATAAAGCTGAACATATACATAAAAATGGTGTAAATCGCAGAAGGAATGGCAATTTCAGTGCTTTGCAAAACCGATAGCGCAACGGTTAAAGAAACAGCAGTGTTATGAATGCCAATTTCAAAACAACAAGAGCGTGCTTGTTGATCAGGCACACCCGCCAAATACGGCACAAGATAACCAATAAGTAAACTTAAAAAGCAAAAAAGCGCTGTGGCGATACCAATCGCACTGAAATAGTCAAAGACATTGGCGCGTTCGCGGAAAAGCGCATAAAAGAATAAAGCGAAAATGAAATAAATGGACATCAAACGCATAGGTTTGCCCAACTGTAATGCAATTTGTGGCATCGCATTACGCACCGCCATTCCTACACATACAGGCACAATAATCAGTAAAAAAACCTGTGCCATTTTTTCAATAGGCATGCCAATTTGTTGTTGATCGGTCATAAAATATAGAAAAGACAAATTAACAATAAAAGGCAGGGTAAAGGTTGCCATCACAGAGTTCATTGCGGTTAGGGTAATATTTAGGGCAACGTCACCTTTATAGACATAGCTAAATAAGTTCGCAGTAGGCCCCCCTGGTGAGGCAGCAAGCAGCATTAAGCCAATTGCCAAGAGCGGTGGCAATTCTAAAAATAAACAAATTGAAAATGCTAAAACAGGCAAAATGACCAATTGTGAAAAAAGCGTTAAAAAAATGACTTTAGGAAATTGATTGACCCGAATAAAGTCTTTAGGCGTGAGTTGTAAGCCTAAGCCCATCATCATCACAGCCAAGGTCAGTGGTAGAAAAAAGGTAAAAAAGCCTGAATCCATAGCACATCCTTTATTTTTTTCTTATGGGTATAATTTTCCCTCTCTTTGCAGTGTAATTGTTTTTTGAGCTTGTGCAATAAACAAAGCAGTCACTTCTTATAAATGACTGCTTTGGTGTTATTTTCATGCTTTCAGTTTGAATGAATACAAGCCGATCTGTTCATGAAAATATAGATTAAGTGATTGATCACATGGCAGCAGGGCGTGGTGGCGTAAAGCCTAAAGCACATTTGCCTTTTAACTCAGTACCATTGACTGTAATGACGGTACTTTGCGCATCTGCCATACAAGAACGGTATAATTCAGGCTCATTGCCTTGTAATTGCACTGCTTTAGATGAACTAAAGAATTGTGGTTCACAGGTACCATTCCAGATAATCCCACGATAAGCAAAGCTTACAGGTGCGCCCTGAGTTTTACCTTTACAGACTTGCTGGAATTTTTGCGCGTTATAGACGGTTTCTACTTTATCATTTGCCTGCACTGCAAATGGACTGAAAAATAAGCCACAAAGCATAGAGGACAGCAAAATTTTCTTATTCATGATGTTTCCCTTTGTTTCTCATATCTGTGCTATTAGGATAAAAAATAGACAAATTAAAACAACGGTGATCTGGTTAATTTTTAGGTCTAAATGTTTTTATGTACAGTAAAAATGCAAATTTGGATTACAAAATATTAATTTTGTAGCGCGGTTAAGCCAATAAAATCGACTGAATCTGTCAACTTATGCCACAAGTTTTGCTATAATATTCCGTCTTTATTTTTTATCTCTCATTGACCATTATGCACTATCCTAAAGTTTACGATGTCATTGTTATTGGTGGCGGTCACGCAGGCACCGAAGCGGCGCTTGCAGCAGCACGTATGGGTCGTCAAACCTTACTCTTAACTCATAACATTGAGACTTTAGGGCAGATGAGCTGTAACCCTGCAATTGGCGGGATTGGTAAGTCGCATTTGGTACGTGAGATTGATGCCTTAGGCGGCGCAATGGCATTGGCTGCCGATAAAAGCGGGATTCAATTCCGTATTTTAAACTCGCGTAAAGGTGCTGCTGTTCGTGCAACACGTGCGCAGGCAGACCGAGTTCGCTTTAAAGCTGCGATTCGCGCCACTTTAGAAAACCAAGCCAATTTAGATATTTTCCAACAAGCAGCCGATGACCTGATTGTAGAAGGCGATACTGTAAAAGGTGTAGTCACTCAAATGGGGATTCGTTTTGATGCGAAAACCGTGGTATTGACCACAGGTACATTCTTGGGTGGTGTGATTCACATCGGTTTAGAAAAATCGAGCGGTGGTCGTGCAGGCGATCCTCCATCAATTGCTTTGGCGGCACGTTTACGTGAATTAAATTTGCCTGTTGGGCGTTTAAAAACAGGTACGCCACCACGTATTGATGCACGCTCAGTCGATTTTTCGGTCATGATTCCGCAGCCAGGTGATTTCCCATCACCAACCATGTCATTCATGGGTGATGTGTCGATGCACCCTGAACAAGTGAACTGCTATATCACCCATACCAATGAACGTACTCACGAAATTATTCGTGGTGGTTTAGATCGTTCACCGATGTATACAGGTGTGATTGAAGGTGTTGGCCCACGTTACTGCCCATCGATTGAAGATAAAATTCACCGTTTTTCTGATAAAGACTCGCATCAGGTATTTTTGGAGCCTGAAGGTTTAGATACACATGAATTGTATCCAAACGGGATTTCAACCTCTTTACCGTTTGATGTGCAGTTCGAGTTAGTTCGTTCAATTCGTGGTATGGAAAATGCGCATATTTTGCGTCCAGGTTATGCGATTGAATATGATTACTTCAATCCACAAGCCTTGAAATTCACTTTGGAAACCAAAGCCATTAATAACTTGTATTTTGCAGGTCAAATTAATGGTACGACTGGCTATGAAGAAGCGGGTGCGCAAGGTGTGTTAGCTGGTTTGAATGCGGCACGTCGCGCTTGGGATCAGGAACAATGGACACCAAAACGTGACGAAGCTTATATTGGTGTATTGGTTGATGATTTGATCACGCTAGGTACCAAAGAACCGTACCGCATGTTTACCTCACGTGCGGAATACCGTTTGATGTTGCGTGAAGATAATGCCGATCAGCGTTTGACGCCAATTGGTCGTGAGCTTGGTTTGGTGGATGACACTCGTTGGGCAGCTTACTGTGAAAAAATGGAAGCAGTAGAACGTGAAACAGGGCGTTTACAACATTTGTGGGCTGCACCAAACAATCCAATGGGTAAAAAATTTGTTGAAATGACAGGTGCAGATTTATCCAAAGAATGTTCTGCGATTGATCTGTTAAAACGTCCAAATATCAGTTTTGCGCAAATCGCAGAATTAACGGGTTCAGACGTTTCTGCACAAGTGGGCGATCAAATTGAAATTGCAGTGAAATATGCAGGTTATATCAACCGTCAGCATGAAGATGTCGCACAATTAAAACGCTTGGAAGAAACCAAAATCCCTGCCGATTTTGATTATGATGCAGTGTCAGGTTTATCGCGTGAAATCACGCTAAAATTGAAGCATGTTTTGCCTGAAACTTTGGCACAAGCCAGTCGTATTCCAGGTGTGACACCTGCCGCAGTTCAATTGGTGATGATCACCATTCGTAAAAATGCACAGTCACGTAAATCTGCTTAAGGTTTGATGGATTGATGAAGAAGCCCACAATTTAAATTGCGGGCTTTTTTATGCGCCAAAGTAAATCAGATGCTAAGCAAAGAAGAAGTTGCGTATAAGAATAAATCTGATTTCGACTGCATATCTTATGATTTCACAGCTAGATCAGGAGCATTTAAAGTGACACTTATCAACATAGATAGGAGCAAAATATGACTTTAAAAAGCATTCGTTATAGTACAGCTGAACTGGCATGCCCACGCTGAACGATGCCGAGTCAATTTTAATTTTAACTTCAATCAGCAATCACAATAATTTGATTTAAAAGAGAACGATAATGCTATCGCCCCAATATATTTGGGGCTTTTTTATTCCTGAGTTTGATGCACCGCATTGGCAACTTCTACAGGTTCAATCTGAATTAGCTTTTTACCAAAACTACGCAACCACCAAACCAATTGTGAGGTAAACGGCACAGTGGCAGTCACCAACACATTACCATTTTCCAGTGTTTCCATAGTTTGATCTTTGCTTAATTGGCTTTCATCGAAGTATATGGCATCAGCTTTTTGCATGGTAAGTTTGAGCTGAATATTTTCAGTAGCTTTACTGAAATCGACTCTAAAACCTAATTCGCCAGATTCAATATAGGCATCAATATCAAAATTAACAGGATGCAAGGCGCGTGAATCTAAAACTTTGGCTGCTTTAAAACGATGCAGGGCAAAGGTTTGAATGTCGGTTTTGTCAAATCGAGTACAGATTAAATAAATCACCGCACCTTTTTGCACCAAAGCCAAAGGATTCAGCACATAAGTTTTTTCTTCGCCTGAATTGCTGCGTGATTGATAAATACATTCTAGTTGTTTGTCTTGGAGCAAGCCTTCATATATCGCCTGTTGTGCATTGCGGTCTACGACTGGTGGAATTAAAGGTTGTGTTGCAGGCACAATTCGCACACGATTAATCCATTGGCGGACATTGTTTTGGGTCGATAGACTGCGTCGTGCCAAATCAAACCATGGGTTCATTTCTTCAATCAAACTTGGCGGCAGCAGATGTTTTAAATGTTCCTCGACCATCATAAACGTTACCGCTTGAGAGCTGGTCATGTGCGGTAAACTTTGAATCGGTGCATCTGAACGCCAGCGCCAACCTTGTGGTACGGTACCATTACTTTCAATTGGAAAGCGCTGAGAAATTTGATTTAAGTCACGTTGAATCGTACGCAAACTAATGTCGATACCTTCACGTTGCAGGACATCGTGTAATTCACGTGTGCCCATCCATTTACCTGTAGAAAGGCGCGATAAAATTTGCCATTGGCGATATAAACTATTCGATGTTTCTTTTTCTTGTATAGACATATTCAATATTTACTAGGTCAATTCATACGGATGAAAACTTGTTCTTCCACACAATAAGAAAACTCGGAATGATTAGCAAGTTTTTTACTGAAAAAGGGCAAAATATAACCGCAGATTTTGCAGTAAATATCACAAAATTTGGACGGGCAAAGTTAATCAAATAATAGAAGTGAATCAGAAACTATGACCTCAAGCCATACTTGGATCAATTAGAAAAGCAAGATTGAATAGTTGTGTTTAAGTGAAAACCTGTCATTGTTTTGTATGGTAGATACAGGTTTATGTAAATAAAAGCGGTCTGAGTGGATGAGTGCTGTAGGTTAATTGGGCAAGGCGATTGAGGTGCTTTATCGCGATGAATTATCAACAGACCTTAGAGTTAGGAGGATGAAACAACCGTGAATTTATCTAGCAGCGATGCGCGAGAAATTTTTTGGTTAGCCCGATATTTAACCCGTATTCAATATGTATGTCAGCAATTTCCATTTAAACAAAATGATGCTGCTTTGACTTATGCACATGCCTTTTGTTTGCCTGCATTTGATGCAGCTTCTTTAAATGAATTGATTTTAAACGAAGAACAGCCTGCTTCATTTGCGATGCAGTTTGAGCAAACACGGACAAAAATTCAAAACTTGGCACAGGTGTTTTCTAAAGCTACTTATGTTGAATTACAGCAATGTATTCAAAATGCGTGCGATAACGCGAGTTATATTTGTGATGTGGTACAAGACTGCGAAGCACTATTAGATGCAGAACCACAGCAGATATATTTATTTTTCCAATTGGGGCAAAAAATTGAACAATTAGACCGACAAATTCGGTTAAAACAATCGACTGAAAAGACTTTGTCGCAATTGGAAATGATTGTGCAATGCCTAAAAGATTTAGGTTGGACGTCGTTTGTAGACGCATGGCAACAGCTGAAACAGCAACCCGATACCATGCATTTTTATCACTTTAGTGATCATATTCAGCACTTACTTTCGGTGGATTAAGCAGAACTTGTCATGTCAAATTAATCGACAACAATATTATTTTAAGCTCTGTGTAGTTAAAAAAATAGTGGAAGCCGAAGCTCCCATTATGTCTTAACTTATTACTGGCTTTGAACAGCTATCAAATTCAATAGCTTTGACTCGTGCAGTACTTTCGGCTCGGTTACTTAGTCGCGTTCAACCGCAAGTGCAACACCCATACCACCGCCTACGCAAAGCGTTGCGATGCCTTTTTTCGCATCACGGCGTTGCATTTCGTGTAGTAACGTCACAAGGATACGGCAACCAGAAGCACCAATCGGGTGACCGAGGGCAATTGCACCGCCATTCACGTTTACTTTATCTAAGTCTAAGCCTAGTTCTTTGGCAACGCCTAAAGCCTGAGCGGCAAAGGCTTCGTTGGCTTCAATTAAATCGACCTGATCTAAGCTCCAGCCTGCTTTATTCAGGGTTTTCTTTACCGCTTCAACAGGGCCAAGACCCATAATTTCAGGCTCAATACCCGACATTGCATAGGCTTTAATACGTGCTAAAGGTTGTAGGCCTAATGCTGCAGCTTTGTCTGCGCTCATCATTAACACTGCTGCTGCACCATCGTTGATACCAGAAGCATTACCTGCGGTTACGCTGCCATCTTTTTTGAACGCAGGGCGCAATTTATTCAAGCTTTCAAGGGTGGTATTGGCTTTGATGTATTCATCTTCAGCAAATACAATTGGGTCGCCTTTACGCTGTGGAATGCTTACAGCTGCAATTTCATCTTTAAATTTACCAGCCGCTTGTGCTGCAGCCGCGCGTTGTTGTGAAGTCAGTGCCAATTGGTCTTGTTCTTCACGGTTTAAACCAAGCTTTTCTACAATATTTTCTGCAGTAATACCCATGTGATATTGGTTATAAGCATCGGTTAAACCATCAGCCACCATACTGTCGATCAACTGGGCATTCCCCATTTTTTGACCGTTACGCAACTGCATATAGTGTGCGCTTTGTGACATTGATTCTTGACCACCAGCAACTACAATTTCTGCTTCATCACACTGAATCGTTTGTGCAGCCAAATGTACGGCACGTAATCCCGAACCACACACCACGTTTAGCGTTGATGCAGGCACTTGTACAGGAATACCTGCAGCAATTGCGGCTTGACGTGCAGGGTTTTGTCCTACACCTGTAGTGAGTACGTTACCCATAATCACCTGATCGACTTGTTCAGGCTGTACTTTAGCACTGTCTAAGACTGCACGAATTGCTGTTTGCCCCAATTGTGGTGCAGATAAAGAAGCGAGACTACCTAAAAAGCTACCAATTGCAGTACGTTTTGCAGCAACAATGACAACATCTTTCATTTTATATCCTTAAATTTTATGTTTACGTTTCTGTGGATGCACATGATATATAGCATGTGCATTGCTGTTGTTATATGACTGATTAAAATAAATTTACCAAAACATAGCGACCTGGTGCTGCTTCTATCATTGGATATTGCGCATTACCTAAGGCGCGGGCAGGGACTTGTTCGCCTGCATACGGTGTGACCCAAGCCTGCCAGCGTAGCCACCAAGATTCAGGATGATACTCTGTACCATCAAGCCATTGCTTGGTATTTTCAAACTTGGCAGTATTGGTATAGCAACCGTATTTATTACGACTTGGCGGATTCACAATGCCTGCCACGTGTCCAGATTCACCAAGTACCAGTGTAGATTCACCGCCTAAGTAATCTGCACCACGGAAGCTTGTATCCCAAAGTGCGATATGATCTTCCTGCGTAGCAATAAAGAAGCTTGGAGTTTTGACACGAGAAAGGTTGAGTCCAACACCGTTCACTTTTACTGCATTTGGTGAAATCAATTCATTATTCAAATACAAATTACGCAATAAGAAATTATGAATTTTGGCAGGAATATTGGTGCCGTCGCTGTTCCAATACAAAATATCGAAATCTGAAGGCTCTTTGCCTTTTAAATAGTTCTCGATGTAGTAGTTCCAGTACAGGGTATTTTCACGTAACAAACTGAACGTAACTGCCAATTGGCGACCATCAAAATAACCGAATTGATTATTTAAGGTTTCTAA
This sequence comes from Acinetobacter sp. YH12120, assembly GCF_013418795.1. Taxonomy (NCBI): domain Bacteria; kingdom Pseudomonadati; phylum Pseudomonadota; class Gammaproteobacteria; order Moraxellales; family Moraxellaceae; genus Acinetobacter; species Acinetobacter sp. YH12120. Next base: position 36,308 of record NZ_VPBI01000009.1, read on the forward strand.
ACCATTAATCACAGGTTCATTAATAAATACGCCTAAGCTGCCTGGGTTTTCAAAGTCGATAATGGTTGCCATATACGTGGCAGATTTCACATGACTTTTCTGGCGTTTTGCCACGTAATAAGCCTGCGTTGCAGCAAGTAAAGTACCACCAATACAATAGCCGATACAGTTGGCTTCTTTTTCTCCTGTAATTTCTTCAATAACACGCAAAGCTTCAACCGCACCTGCGGTGATCAGATCAGCGAAAGTGAGTTATTTTTGTTCAGCATTTGGGTTACGCCAAGACATTAAAAAGACCGTATGACCTTGCTGACGTAACCAGTTCACCAATGAGTTTTGTTCGCGTAAATCCAGCACATAATATTTATTAATAAATGGCGGCACGATTAGAATCGGGGTTTGATATACATTTTCTGTCGTTGCTTCATATTGCAACAACTGGAAAATTTCATTTTCAAAGACCACTGCGCCTGGTGTATAGGCTAAATCTTTACCCAAGCTAAAAGAGTCACTATTGACTATGCGAATAGATAAATATTTTCCGCTATTGACCACATCATCATGGAAAATTTGCATACCACGGACAAGGTTTTCGCCTTGTTCGGTAATGGTTTGCTGAATCACTTCAGGGTTAGTCCAAAGAAAATTGCTTGGTGATAAAGCATTAATCATTTGACGGGTAAAAAAGTGAATGCGGTAACGCACTTTGTCTGGAATGCCTTCTACGACATCCACCATATTTTGTACCAGTTGGCTAAACAGCAAATAAGACTGCGATAACAGGTCAAAATTGGGTTGTTCTTGCCATAATGGGCTGTTAAAACGACGATCACCACTTTCAGGTTGAATGAATGGTTCGATGTCTTTTGCCACACTGCGCATCATCACATTTTGGTAGATTTGCATTTGACCTTGCCACCAGCTCCATTGCATTTCCATCAAGCGTGCTGGATTTTTAGACAAAGCTTCAAAGAACATAGACATATCTTCTTTGTTGAGCTGTGTTAAGGCGTCATTAATAGGGCTTTGCCCATAATAAAATTCTTGTAGTTTTTTCCAGATATCATCGTGGCTAGAGAAAAATTGTAATATATTTTCTTTGAATTGAAATGAGTTCTGTTTCATTTCATCGCTCAATAGCACATGGCTTTTAGCAATCAAATTGAGTGCAAGGCTGAAACTAAAACGGGGAAATTTTCACACTTCCCCGTAACATTCGTCCTGATAACGCATGGTTTTCAGAGCAGTGTTTATTTATTATTTGGCATTGAATCGCTGACTAACTTTTCAAATTCTGCTTTGACTTCTGAAGTCAGTGTTGCTAATTTTTTGCCATCTTCAATCATTTGCTGACTGAGTTTGTTCATAGTTTCTAATTGCTTGGTGGTGCAGTTCACCATGCTTTGCATGTCTTTCACTTCGCTATTGGCAAACATTTGTGCTAAACCAATGTTGGCATAGTTGCGTGCTGCTTCTAATTGTAGGTTGGTTAAGTTAGCAAAATTTTTTGCAACTATACTGTTGAATTTGGTGTACGGTTCAAACACGTTTTTGTATTGAGCATTCATGTTTGAAAATAAGTCGCCGTATAGCATGGGTGTCACTCCAGTAAATAAACTTGTAGATTAAAATGAGGTGTTACACGCTTAGTGCATGTATAAGCCGCCGTTGATTGATAAGGTTTCGCCTGTTACGTATGCAGCATGATCACTCACTAAATACATAACTGCTGCCGCAATTTCGGTAGGGGCGGCAAGACGTTGCAGAGGAATTTGTGCTTCAATGCTTTTAATTACTTCTTCGCGCATGGCTGTGACCATCGGGGTTGCGGTATAACCTGGTGCAACGACGTTCACGCAGATATTTGAACGTGCGCCTTCTTGCGCCAAAGCTTTGCTAAAGCCGATGATGCCTGCCTTAGTTGCAGAGTAGTTGGCTTGACCAAATTGACCTTTTAAACCGTTCACCGAACTAATGTTCACAATGCGACCAGACTTTTGTTCTAACATTTTGTTAAATACAGGCTGAGTCACGGTAAAAAGTGTTTTTAAGTTGGTTTCAATCACTTCAGCCCACTGCGTATAGCTCATTTTTTTGAAAGTTGCATCGCGGGTAATACCAGCATTGTTGACCAACACATCTACACGACCTTCAGCATCAATTGCTTCTTGAATGGCTGCTGTAGCCGCTTCATGCTCATTTAAGTTGGTTAAAACAAAGCGCACATCACTTTCTGTAAAGCCTTCGTCTTTAAGCCATTGCTTTTCGCGATCTTCTTCTCTTGGTACAACCGTTGCAATAATTTTATAGCCTGCTGTAACCAGTTGACGGCAAATCTCACTGCCAATACCACCTAATGCACCCGTCACTAAAGCTACTTTTTGTTCAGACATATTCTTTTCCTAAGCAGAATAAGGTTATAAAAATTAAGGAGTTTTTCCTCTTTATTCTTGTTTAGAAATTAAGCGTTTTATATTTCAAAGAGGCTGCAGTTTGATGATGCTTTGAAGTCAAAAGTAAACAAATATTGGTAATAGATTATTTTCTTATCATGTGGATGCTTTTATAAATGGCTTAAATAGTCGTGAAGTCATTGATTCATCGTAGCGCGCAGCACAAACTTCTGAGAACTGGTGAAATGTGATTAATCCATGAATTTGAAGCGATGTGGCAGTTTAAAGACAGTGCGCGAGCATATTGTTTTTTCTTGAGATTTTGAGTGTGATTTTCAGCTAAATATTTGGATGACTGTAAAGCGCTAAATGCAAATGTGGGTGACCACAAATTTTTATCAATATGAATGGAAATACAGTGAATTTAAGAAAATAAAAAGCGAAAAGAAAAATATAAGAAAGAAAAAGAGAATGGCTTAGACGATTGCATGCAGCAAAACTGCTACATGCAACAGATCGAAAAAAGAAAGTTAAATGCTGGTTGCCTTGCGCTGTGGGCGAGGGCTTAAACGACACAACAACTCATAGCCAATCGTACCATTGGCTGTGGCAACATCATCCACCAAACGGTGTTTGCCCCATAGTTCAACTTGTGTGCCTAATTCAACGTCTAAACCTGTGACATCAATGGCAATCATATCCATAGACACACGACCAAGTACAGGCGTTAATTTTGTACCAATCGCAACAAAATTTGGCTGCACAAATGTACGTGGATAACCATCGCCATAGCCAATTGAAACAATCGCAATTTGCATGGCTTGTTCTGCAGTAAAGGTTGAACCGTAGCCGACGTGTTCGCCTGCATCAATTTCATTTAGTGCGATCACTTCTGCGCTTAAAGTCATCACAGGCTTTAAGTCGAGTGTATGCACATTATGTGCGGCAAAAGGCGTTGCACCGTAAAGCATAATGCCTGGGCGTACATAATCAAAATGCAATTCGGGATAACGATAGATTGCAGCAGAGTTACAGCAAGAAGCAAGAATAGGGCTGCAATTGTCTTTGACATGCAAAAATTGCGCGACTTGTTGATCATTTAAAGCATGATCACCATCGGCATTGGCAAAATGCATGGTCAACACACAGGTAAAACCTTCGGCTTTGAGCATGTGAATCACATCAATAATTTCAGGAATTTTAAAACCTAAACGATTCATGCCGCTGTTGAGTTTGACCCAGACTTTTAAGCCTTGTGCGATATAATCAGCTTTATGTTGTAGTAGCCAATCGAGCTGTGCTTGATGATGCACTACACATTCCAATTTGTGTGCCAACACACTTTGCATTTCATCGGCAGAAAAAACACCTTCAATCAGGGTGATGGGCTGCGTATATCCCAATTCACGAATTTCTAAGGCTTCTTCAACGCAAGCGACACCAAAGGCATCGCTGTATTTTAAAGCTGCTAAGCAGTCTTTTACACCATGTCCGTAAGCATTGGCCTTGACCATGCTAACAATTTTTGCTGTTGGGGCAAGTTGTTTGACACGGTTTAAATTATATTGCAGTGCCTGACTGTCAATATAAACTGTTGCTTGGCGCACCCTAAATACTCCTTGGGAATGACAATTGGTAATTTGTGTTAGATACACTGTGGAGTGATAAATAAATACTAAAAATAGTTCTATTTAAAAATATTCACTATTGTAGACCTATCAACCTCAAATAGACATGAACATTTAAGTTTTTGATCATAAATTAATTTAAGATCGAAAAATCTATTAGGTTATTGATTGCAAATAATTTGTAAAAGTTTCAGACTTTATTTTTCATATAAAACTATACGTTCTAAAAGCTATTATGGTGTTAGATGCTCTCACTCAGGAAATTCTAAACTGTACGAGTTATGGCAAGATTCAGATGATTGTGGAGAGTGGGTTCGTAATTTAAATGAACTCAAAGAGAGATTAAACAATGCATTTTAAACTTGGATATGTTGAATAAATAATGAAAATATTTTGTTATCTGGGATGGAGTACTTTATTTTTTTGTCAGTCAGTTATGGCTTGTATGCCACATTCACCCAATGACGTATTTATTGCCCGTTACCAAGGTTCACTGGCAGTACAGGGGAGTTCAGACTTCATCTTTCAACTTAGTTCAGGTCAATTTATTTTTCGCTCAATACTAGATGAAGTTAAATATAAAAAGCCCACCCAATGGTACAGTGGATTTTCAGGTAAAAGTACAGCTAAAAACCAATTAATTATTGGTTTAGCTTATGCACCAGATGGTGCTAAACCCCAGCAATATCGAGTAATTTCATTTGCAGCATTAAACTGTAAGAATGACCAGTTTGTTTTATCTAAACCGATTGCCCCATTTTTAGCTTGGAATAAGCAGACCTCAAATTGTTCTACAGGCGATAGAGCAGAGGTTGGGATTTTAGATGGTTTTATAGACTATGATCAGACACATTATTTGGCGCAACTGCAACAAAAGTATCCGACATGCGAGCAACTAAATAAAGCATTTCCATCATTTGAAATGGAAGAAAATAGCCAAGATTGGAATTTACTCTCAAGCTGGAAACTATGGTGGGCAAAGTTAATAAGTCAGATTAAATCATGGTTTTAATAAAAAGAGCAATGCAAGCATTACTCTTCATCATCATACTGAGCATAATACTCAGGAGATAAATTACTAAAACGCGTATATTGCCCTTCAAAAGCAAGACGTACCGTACCAATTGGGCCGTTACGCTGTTTACCAATAATAATTTCGGCAGTACCTGCTTCTTTAGATTCTTTATTGTAAACTTCGTCGCGGTAAATAAACATGATTAAATCCGCATCCTGCTCAATTGCACCAGATTCACGCAAGTCAGACATCACAGGGCGTTTATTAGGTCGGTTCTCTAATGAGCGGTTGAGCTGTGACAAAGCAATCACAGGGCAGTTCATCTCTTTGGCCAAGGCTTTTAAGCTACGTGAAATTTCTGAGATTTCGCCGACACGGTTATCGCCCATGCCTGGAACTTTCATTAACTGCAAGTAATCGACCATGATGCAGCCAATTTTACCGCCATGTTGTTTGGCAATGCGTCGTGCACGTGCACGTACTTCCGTAGGTGGTAGGGCAGATGAGTCATCAATATACAAATGCTTTTCTTGCAGTTGTAAAATCGTGCCTGTGACTTTTGACCATTCATCGCCACTGAGTTTACCTGAACGTAAGTTCCCTTGATGCACTTTGCCGTATGCAGAAATCAAACGCATTGCGATTGAGTCTGCAGGCATTTCCATAGAGTAGACAAGGGCAGGCAAATCATTGTTAAACAAAACACTTTCGACCAAGTTCATGGCAAAGGTGGTTTTACCCATAGATGGACGCGCAGCGACAATAATCAAGTCACCCGCTTGCATGCCCGAAGTTTTATTATCTAACTCCACAAAGCCTGTGGTTAAGCCTGTGATGTTACCTTCCATTTTAGAAAGTTCATCAAGTTTGTCGAATACATCGGCAACCACGCTCGAAATGGCTTTTGGGCCTTGTGCTTTGGCATTGTTATTATGTTGTTCGGCAATTTGGAAAATATTGGTTTCGGCCAAGTCTAAAATTTCACTTACGCTACGACCTTTGGTGTCATAGGCATTTTGTAAAATTTCAGAACTGACTTTAATCATGTTTCTGAGGGTCGAGAATTCTTTAATTTTCGTGGCATAGGTTTCTAGGTTATAAAAACTAGAAGGCGAGTCTGCCATGAGCTGCATTAAGTATTCTTCCCCGCCTGCAGCTTCAAGTAAATTTTGTTTAATCAGCCAGTCATTCACCAATACGGCATCATAAGGTGAGTTTTCTTTAGACAAAGAATCAATGGCGCGGAAAATATATTTGTGGCGTGTCGCGTAAAAATCAGATTCTTGTAGCACATCACCCACTTGTTCAAAAGATTCGGCCACAGTCATTAACGCAGCCAAAACAGCTTGTTCGATGGCTAAGTTATGCGGTGGGGTACGAAACTCTTTAAGCGGGCTGTTCTCATTTGGTTTTAGATCAGACTTTGCAGTATGTTGCTTTGCGCTAGCAGTCGCCTGTGACATATAAATCCCTGATTTTTAAAACAGTAAATGCTGAATAATGCACGGGGATAGAATTTGAAACTCATATTCTTTCCACTTCCCGATGATACGCCCTCTAGAAAAAAAAGCGAGTAGATTTTGGCGAAGGATAAGTCAAAGCGTGCAGGACGATTTAGGAAAATTGTACTAATCGTATATTCTAAAGACAAAAAAAGAGCATGCGATTAGGCATGCTCTTTTCTTTTGCAGCAAATTACTCAGATACGATAGTAACGAGAACTTCAGCAACAACATCATGGTGCAATTGGATTGCGATGTTGAATTCACCAGTGTGACGAAGCGCACCGTTTGGTAAACGAACTTCTGCACGGTCAACTTCAAGACCAGCATTCGTTAACGCGTCAGCGATGTCACGAGTACCGATAGAACCGAAAAGTTTACCTTCATCACCAGCTTTAGCAGTGATTACGATGTTAACTTCGTTCAATTGGTCAGCACGTGCTTGAGCAGCAGCTAAAATTTCAGCTTCTTGCTTCTCAAGTTCAGCACGACGAGCTTCAAATGCAGCAGTGTTTGCTTCAGTTGCAGCAACTGCTTTACCTTGAGGGATCAAGTAGTTACGGCCGTAACCAGCTTTAACTGAAACTTTATCGCCTAATTTACCAAGGTTCTTAATGCGTTGTAATAAGATAATATCCACAGCTCAACCTCACTTATGATTGTCAGTGTAAGGGATCAACGCTAAGTAGCGAGCTTGTTTAATAGCAAGCGCTAATTGACGTTGGTAACGAGCTTTAGTACCTGTAATACGGCTAGGAACAATCTTGCCATTTTCAGTGATGTACTGTTTTAGTGTATCGATATCTTTGTAGTCGATGTACGTAACGTTCTCAGCTGTAAAGCGGCAGAACTTGCGACGACGGTAAAAACGTGCCATTGATGTTCTCCTTAAGCTTCAGCAGAGTCTTGGTTAGCGTGTTGTGCTTCTTCACGTTGAGCTTTACGCGCACGTTTTTCTTCAGCACTCTTAGCCAATAATGACTCTTCAGTGATAGCGTTTTCACGACGGATGATCAAGCTACGAAGGATCGCGTCGTTATAACGGAACAATTCTTCTAACTCGTCAAGCGTAGTTTGACCACATTCAACGTTCATAAGAATGTAGTGCGCTTTGTGAATTTTGTTAATTGGGTAAGCCAATTGACGACGGCCCCAATCTTCTAAACGGTGAATTTGACCTTCAGCTTCTTTGATGTGAGTTAGGTAACGTTCTACCATACCCACAACTTGATCGCTTTGGTCTGGGTGTACCAAAAGTACGATTTCGTAGTGACGCATTGTCAGCTCCTTACGGTTTATGCAGCCCCTGACTAAATTGAGCCAGAAGCAAGGAGTCACAACCGAAGTTGTGTCGCAAAATTGCGAAGCGTGAATTTTAGAGCTTTTACCAAGTAAATACAAGGCTTGGTCTAAGAAAAGATCGGCTTGGGTAAAAAGGGAATGTAATATTTTGCATCTATGATTGGAATTTAAATTTTATACTTTGTATTTGTATGTCACTAACTTTTAGAGTGTTTAATTCGAAAATTATTAAGGACGAATAAATCAAAGACAGATAAATTGTTATTATTTAAATATTGAAGTGTGGAGAGGGTAGGCACTCCATTAAAAGATAGAGCTAAACTCTATCTTTTAAAAAAGTATGATTTGCGTGCTTGGTGCGGTTGCTGTAAAGCTAAAACATAAACTCACAACAGTAATTAAAATAACCGAAAATAGGAAAAAGCGTTTTGCCCATAATTGATCATTTTCTGCTTTGAAGCCAATGACGCCAATATAGAACCAATAAATACAAAGTGCATTCAAAATAACCAGATATAGCCAGTTTGCATAACCAAATACAAACAGTCCATTCATGGCAACGGTAAATAACACCACATAAATTAGTGATTCAATTTTCGTTCGTAAAATTGAACGAGCAACTGGCAAAATTGGAATCCCCGCATTTTTGTAATCATCAAAACGGTAAATTGCAATCGCCCAAGAGTGGGGCATTTGCCAAAGTGCATAACCTAAAAAGATAAGTAGTGCAGCTAAGTCAAATTGATTTGCAACAGCGGTATAACCAATGACAGGTGGGCTTGCGCCTGAAATACTGCCAATAATGGTTTGATGAATTGTTGTGCGTTTGGTCCATAGACTGTAAAAGCCGACATAAACCACGAAACCAATCAGTGCAAAAAGAAAAGCGTATGCGTTAACTCCAAACCATAAAATGCTAAAACCAATTATGCCCAATACCACTGAATAAATCAGCGCAATAGGAACAGAAACAGTTTTTTTCACTAAAGCACGGTTTTGTGTGCGTTGCATTTTTTGGTCGATGTCTTGGTCAATAATATTGTTGACCACACATCCTGAGGCGACAACAAGCGTTGTACCAAGCAGAGTAAGCAGTAGGAGAAGGAAATCTACAGAACCTTGGGCAGCTACAAAGTAGCCACCCAAAGTGGTAATAAAATTACCAAAGAGAATTCCTGGCTTTGTCAGGAATAAATACTTTTTCAGCATGACAACCAGTTTAGATCATCATGTTGTAGTGTAGGTAGTTCATGATCCATACAGAACCAACCAAAAGGATGGCAATGGTCAGAATGGTATACACGAATGCAATCACGTTCCAACGTTGCTCTGAAGAAGAATTCATATGCAAGAAATAAATTAATTGAATAAGAATCTGAGCAACTGCTGTAATCGAAATAACAGTAATCAAAATACCACGGCCAAAACCACCTGCCATAACCATACCAAAAGGAATAATGGTAAGGATAACAGAAAGGATAAAGCCAATCGTATATTGCTTAGTGTTACCGTGTGATGCACCAGCAGAGTTGTGATCGTGACTCATTAGAGAACTCCCATCAAGTAAACTACGCTGAATACACAGATCCAAACGATGTCAAGGAAGTGCCAGAACAAGCTTAGGCAAGCTAAACGACGCATGTTCGGAATAGTCAAACCATATTTCTTGATTTGAACCATTAACACGATCATCCAAACTAAACCTGAAGTTACGTGAATACCGTGCGTACCAACCAAAGTAAAGAACGCAGATAAGAACGCACTCGCACTTGGACCATGTTCAGCGTGAACTAAATGGTTGAACTCATAAAGTTCCATACCAATAAAGATCGCACCGAAAACCCAAGTCACGCCTAACCAAGTTAGAACTTTAGCAACATCTTTCTTGTAAGCAGCTAAAACGGCAAAACCGAAAGTTACAGAAGAAATCAACAGGGCAAAAGTTTCTGTTAAAACGAAGCCTAATGACTCGCCAAACAAATCTTTAGCTGTTGGAGTGCCTACTGGAACGTGGCTACTTAATACAGCGAACGCGATGAAAAGTGTACCAAAAATTACAAGGTCACTCATCAAGTAGGTCCAGAAACCAAAGACGGTGATGTCTGTATCATCGTGGTGATGATCATCATGTCCGTGGTTGTCGTGATGAAGTACTTCAGCCATGTCTTAGTCCTTCTTCAAGTGTTTTTCAAGGATCGCATAGCGTTCGTTTTCAATACGCTCAACTTCAGCAGCAGGAACATAGTAGTCCACTTTCTTCGTGAAAGAACTCACGATGAAGCTGATGATTGCCGCAATGAACGTAACGATTGCTAGCCACCAAATATGCCAGATTAATGCGAAGCCCATAGTTGTAATAAACATTGCAATTATGAAGCCAGCTGCACGGTTAGTTGGCATATGGACATCTTCATACTTAGTTGGACGAGCGTATGCAACACCATTTTCTTTGTCAGTCCAGAAAGTATCAATACCATTGATCTTTGGAAGGTGAGCAAAGTTATAGAACGGTGCTGGAGAAGAAGTAGCCCACTCAAGCGTACGGCCATCCCATGGATCTCCAGTAAGGTCTAAGCGTTGGTTGCGTTGTAGGAAGCCAACCACAATCTGCATAACGAAGCAGAATAGACCAATAGCAATTAACACAGAACCGAAGAACGCAATTGCCAAGTATGGATCCCATTCTGGGTTGTCATATGTATTCAAACGACGAGTCATACCCATGAAACCAAGGATATAAAGTGGCATGAATGCAAAGTAGAAACCGAAGAACCAGAACCAGAATGCTGCTTTACCCCAAGTTTCATTGAGTCTCCAACCAAACATTTTTGGCCAGTAGTAAATGATACCTGCGAACATCGCGAATACTACACCACCAATAATTACGTTATGGAAGTGAGCAATTAGGAATAAAGAGTTGTGTACAAGGAAGTCCGCTGGTGGAACTGCCATTAATACACCTGTTAAACCACCGATACCAAAAGTCACAAGGAAGCCAAGTGTCCAAAGCATTGGGGTAGTGTAGGTAATACGACCCTTGTACATGGTGAATAACCAAGAGAAGATTTTCACACCAGTAGGAATCGCAATAATCATGGTCATGATACCGAAGAACGCGTTAACGTTGGCACCTGCACCCATGGTAAAGAAGTGGTGAACCCATACAACAAGTGATAACACACCAATTGCAACAGTTGCGTACACCATTGATTTGTAACCGAACAATGTTTTGCGAGCAAAAGTCGCAGTTACTTCTGAGTAAATACCAAATGCTGGTAATACTAAGATATAAACTTCTGGGTGACCCCATGTCCAAATCAAGTTTACATACAACATTGGGCTACCACCCATGTCGTTCGTAAAGAAGTGGAAACCGAAGTAACGGTCAAGCGTTAACATTGCAATTGTCGCAGTTAAAACTGGGAATGTTGCAATGATAAGTACCGCAGTAACTAATGTTGTCCAAGTGAAAACAGGCATGTCCATAAGTTTCATGCCAGGCGCACGCATTTTGATGATGGTAACGAAGAAGTTAACACCAGTAAGAAGCGTACCTAGACCAGAAACCTGAAGTGCCCAAATATAGTAGTCAACACCAACACCTGGAGAGTATTCGATACCAGATAGAGGAGGATAAGCCATCCAACCTGTAGCAGCGAATTCACCTAATGCAAGTGAAACCATCATTAAACCTGCAGCACCAGCGAATAACCAGAAGCTTAAAGAGTTTAATAACGGGAAGGCTACGTCACGAGCACCAATCTGTAATGGTACAGAGATGTTCATTAAGCCAACAACAAGACCCATTGCCACGAAGAAGATCATGATCACACCGTGTGCGGTGAAAATCTGGTCATAGTGTTCTGGGTGTAAATAGCCTTCACCACCACCTTTCGCAAGGAACTGTTGAAGACGCATCATGATCGCATCTGCGAAGCCACGAAGTAACATGACTACAGATACAAAGATATACATGATACCAATTTTTTTATGGTCTACAGATGTGAACCATTCGTTCCACAAGTAGCCCCATTTTTTGAAGTAGGTAATACCAGCAATCGCTGCAAGACCACCTAAGATCATCGCTGCAACAGTTACCAATACGATTGGATCGTAAGGAATTGCATCTGGACCTAACTTACCTAATAAGCTCATGTCTTATTCCCCTTGAGAAGCAGTCGCATGTTCAACTGCTACATGAGTTTCAGAAGCAGGCGCTTCACCAGCCACTACAGGAGCTGAATGGTCAGCACCATGGTAGTTACTCATATAGTTATTGATCACTGATTCAAACAAGCCTTGCTCAACAGAAGAGTAATAAGTCACAGGATGTGGCTGAGTCTTATATGGACCTTCTTTTAAAGCCGTTGCAGCAAGTTTTTTCTCTAATTCAGTTTTGGCGTTACGAACCATTGCATCAATTTGTTTCTGTGAACGGTTACCGTCACGTAAAGAAGCAAATTCAGCTTGATCTAAAACTGTTTTTTGAACAGCTTGAGGATTGATAGTCGTACCTTGACCTGCTTTAACAGCTGTTACCCATTGCTCAAAATCAGCTTGAGTTACAGAGTGAGCTTTAAAGCGCATTTGCGAGAAACCATAACCTGAGTAGTTAGATGAGAAACCACGGAATTCGCCCGTGTTGTCTGCTAAAACGTTCAAGTGAGTTTGCATACCCGCCATTGCATAAATCTGACCAGATAATGCAGGGATAAAGAACGAGTTCATTGTGAAGTTAGAGGTTAAACGTAAGCTTACAGGCGTTTGCTCTGGGAAGCGTAATTCGTTAACAGTAGCAATGTTCTGTTCTGGGTAGATGAAGATCCATTTAAATTGTTCAGCAATAACTTGAACAGTTAAAGGAGCTTTTTCGGATTCTAGCGGACGGTAAGGGTCGTACTTGTGGGAACCCCACCAAGTTAACCAAGCTAAAATACAAATAATAATAACAGGTATACCCCATACTACAATTTCAATTGCAGTAGAGTGTGACCATGTTGGTTGATAGTCTGCGTCTTTATTCGATGCGCGATATTTCCAACCGAACCACAATGCCATAATTGCAGATGGAATAACCACCAATAGCATTAGGTAAATCGCAGTCATCATCAGGTTACTTTGACCTGCTGCAACTGGACCTTTTGAGTTCAGAAGTACTAAATCACCGCCACACCCAGTTAAGAGTGCAGCCATCGTAGATAAAGACAATACAGCTAAAATCGTTTGTCTCATTTTACAACCTCGGTGAAGAGTCCCATTCCCTAATTTAATATGGGATAGCGATTAAAGTGTCGCATGATTAAAAAGACATCAAAAAAGATGAAAAAGTCTTCTTAATCATCGGACACCGCTACGTTGTAGGGCATTATGCCTGATATCGACAAACTAAGCTACACATAAAGCGGCTTTAAGTGGAGGGAATGAAAACCAATTTTTATACTCGGAATTATTTGTGTTAATTTTAATTTATTTATATTTATCAATATTATAAGAAAAAAGGGATGATCAATCATCCCTGAATAAATAAAATCAAATTATTGCTTTACGACTTTGGTTTTGGCGAGTTTATCGTGCAAAGCCTGTCGTTTTGCACCAAATGCAAAGCCATAATCTAAAATTGTGATGAAGGGCATAAACATCATATTCAAAATAATGAAAATGATAGAGCGAATAGTAAACACACGCATTAGGCTGACTTTTTCATCGGTTTCAGCATCGACAATCTTAATTTTAGTCAGACGTTTGCCAATACTTTGTCCAGTTTTAGCCAGCAGGAAGGCTTGTATGCCCAGCATAATCAATAAATAAATTGCCACCGCTTGCCAAGCTTGCATTGGAATGAGCTGAAAGAGTTCAGTTTGCAATTGCATGGCTTGATCAGACGTTGTCGCTACCTGCATTTTTTGTTGTAAACCAGACAATTGTTCAAACTGGTCCGCATTTAAGAAAAAAGAGGGAAGTGCTGCTGCAGGCAACCATAACAACATGTCTATAATTTTGGCTAAAGCACGTTGGTTAATGCTCGCCAATTCATTTTTTGTTGCCTGTGTTCTTGAATTTGATGATGCTGAGCTTGGTCGTGATGTGTTTGTAGCCGTGTAATCTGTATTTTGAAAAGGTGAATGTTCAGGGGCAGGTGGTGTGCTGACGTAGCCTTGTGGTTCATATACAAGTTTACCTTGGGTGAGTTCACCTAAAGCTTTCCATTCGCTCATGCCTTGGTGCCAAGCCAAATCTGTCAGCAACACTTGTTGGCTGGCGAGCATTTGGTTGAGCTGCTCTAAGGTGTATGGCCCAGCTTGTTGATTATTTCGTGCCAAGTAAATTTGCATAAATATAAAATCTCAAAAAATGAATTTGAAAAAAAACCCACGCAGGTGCATGGGTTTTCTTTTAACACGTTTTACTACGCTTGTTGAGCTTTTTCTTCAGAAAGGAAGAACCAAGTGTCTAAAACTGAGTCTGGGTTTAAAGATACAGATTCAATACCTTGTTCCATTAACCAACGTGCAAGGTCAGGGTGATCTGAAGGGCCTTGACCACAGATACCGACATATTTACCTGCTTTACGGCATGCGTGAATTGCCATAGAAAGTAATGCTTTCACTGCAGGGTCACGTTCATCGAACAGGTGAGAAACAATGCCTGAGTCACGGTCTAAACCAAGTGTTAACTGAGTTAAGTCATTTGAGCCGATAGAGAAACCATCGAAGTGCTCAAGGAATTGTTCAGCCAACAATGCGTTGGTTGGTAATTCACACATCATGATCACTTTCAGACCATTTTCACCACGTTTTAAACCATTCAGCGCAAGCAATTCGATCACACGTTTTGCTTCAGCAACGGTACGTACAAATGGAATCATAATTTGTACGTTGGTTAAGCCCATTTCGTCACGTACTTTTTTCAAGGCACGACATTCAAGCTCGAAGCAGTCACGGAAATTGTCAGACACATAACGACTTGCACCACGGAAGCCCAACATTGGGTTTTCTTCTTCTGGCTCATATAACTTACCACCAATTAAGTTTGCGTATTCGTTTGATTTGAAGTCAGACATACGCACAATCACTGGTTTGTCAGCGAATGCAGCAGCAAGGGTAGAAATACCTTCAACCAATTTTTCTACATAGAATTCGATTGGCGATGAATAGCCCGCAGTACGCGCCATAACTGCTGCACGTGTTTCACGTGGTAAGCTGTCAATATTAAGCAATGCTTTAGGATGCACACCAATCATACGGTTGATGATGAATTCTAAACGTGCAAGACCAATCCCTTCGTTTGGAATTTGAGCAAAGTCAAATGCGCGGTCTGGGTTACCAACGTTCATCATGATTTTGAACGGAAGTTTAGGCATAGATTCGATTGAGTTCTTTTGAACTTCAAAATCTAAAGCACCTTCATAAATGAAACCTGTGTCGCCTTCGGCGCAAGAAACTGTAACTTCCTGACCATCAGTCAAAACTTCAGTTGCATTACCACAACCTACAATTGCAGGTACGCCTAATTCACGGGCAATAATTGCAGCGTGACAAGTACGACCACCGCGGTTAGTGACAATTGCAGCAGCACGTTTCATCACTGGTTCCCAGTCTGGATCAGTCATGTCTGAAACAAGAACGTCACCTTCCTGAACTTTGTCCATTTCTTTAATAGACGTTACAACGCGGACTCTACCAGAACCGATACGCTGACCAATTGAACGACCTTCACAAATGACCGTACCTTTTTGTTTCAATAGGTAGCGTTCCATAGTACCGACGTTTTCACGGCTTTTTACAGTTTCAGGACGTGCTTGAACGATGTAGATTTGACCGTCATCACCATCTTTTGCCCATTCAATATCCATAGGCGCTTGATAATGTTCTTCAATAATTAACGCTTGTTTCGCTAATTCTTGTAGTTCGTGATCATTTAAAGAGAACTGTTGGCGATCTTGTTTTTCAACATCGACCACAACTACAGATTTACCAGCCGCGCCTTCTTCACCATAAATCATTTTTTGGTGTTTAGAGCCAAGGTTACGACGTAAAACTGAGTGTTTGCCTGCTTTTAATAAAGGCTTAGAAATATAGAATTCATCTGGGTTAACTGCACCCTGAACCACCATTTCACCCAAACCATAAGAAGCAGTAATGAATACAGCATCACGGAAACCAGATTCTGTATCTAGGGTAAACATTACACCAGCAGCGCCAGTTTCTGAACGTACCATACGTTGTACGCCTGCAGACAAAGCAACGACATCGTGGTCAAAGTTTTGGTGTACACGGTAAGAAATCGCGCGGTCGTTGTACAAAGATGCAAAAACTTCTTTAATGGCAATTAATACGTTGTCAATGCCACGGATGTTTAGGAATGTTTCTTGCTGACCTGCGAAAGATGCGTCTGGTAGATCTTCTGCAGTTGCAGATGAACGAACGGCAACCGCGATGTTTGGGTTGCCGTTAGAGAGTGCTTCAAAAGCAACTCGGATTTCTTGTTCTAGTGATGCAGTAAGCGGAGTGTCGACAATCCATTGACGAATTTTTGCACCAGTTTCAGCAAGCGCATTCACGTCATCTACATTGAGTGTTTTTAGCTCTGCTTGAATTTTAGCGTTTAGGCCACTTTGCTCGAGAAATTCACGATAAGCAGCAGCTGTTGTTGCAAAGCCACCTGGTACCGATACACCAGCATTAGATAAGTGGCTGATCATTTCGCCCAAAGATGAGTTTTTCCCACCCACGAGCTCAACATCGTGTTTCCCTAATTTTTCCAGACCAATTACGCGCGCTTCCAAAGTTGTTACTCCACTTTTGCAGTATTAATCACTATCTTGTCATGAAATTATAATAAATCTACTTAGCAATTTGGTTTTACTAAGCGACAGTCATGTAAGATCGGTTTACTATAAAGATTATATAGCACTAAGACAAATGTTTAAGGAGAATTTTAATGTCAGATGGTAAACAAATTAAGCGGAGTGTTTTTTTTATTTCCGATGGAACTGCAATTACGGCTGAAACCCTTGGACATTCACTCTTAGCGCAATTTCCAAATGTGGACTTTGATATTCATATTCATCCTTATATTACGTCTGAAGAAGCGGCTATGAATGTGGTGGCAGAGATTAATGCCCGAGCACAAATTGATGGTCAATTACCTTTGGTGTTTGATACCTTGGTTGACCAATATGTGCGTGACATTATCAACACTGCCAAAGCAATTAATTTAGATGTATTTGAAGGCTTAATTAGTAAGCTTTCTGAAGAGTTAGGAACACCACCAACCACTTTGGTCGGGCAGACGCATGCCGTAACAGATTCTGAATCTTACAAGGCACGTATTGATGCGGTGCATTTTGCCTTAGATAACGATGATGGCGCACGTACACGCCATTACGACAAGGCCGATCTGATTCTGATTGGGGTGTCGCGTTCGGGTAAAACGCCAACTTCCATCTACCTTTCTTTACAGTTCGGGATTCGTGTGGCGAACTATCCATTGACTGAAGAAGACCTCGATGACAACCGTTTGCCAGCCGTATTAAAGCCGCATAAACATAAGTTATTTGGCTTGATGATTGATGCTGAACGCCTTGTGGCAATTCGTACTGAACGTAAAGCCAATAGCCGTTATGCAAGTTTTAATCAATGCCAAATGGAATTGCGTGCGATTGAAGGTATTTATATTTCAGAAGGGATTAAATATTTAAATGTTTCAGAAATGTCGATTGAAGAAATTTCAACACGTGTTTTACAAATGACAGGTTTAAAACGTCGTATTGGTTAATGAAACTATATGTATTAAAAGAGCCAAAATTTTATTTTGGCTCTTTTTTATTGGATTTAAATAGAATAAAAATCAAGCTACTATTTATTTAAATGATAATGCTTTTAGTGTGACTTAAAATGTAGTGATAATGGTATCAATTGGATGTTCTTGTCCATCAATACTATGCACGCTATGTGCACAGACTTTGACAATTGGCCAAGTAATCAAATGGCAATTTTCGCGTTGTAAAGCTGAATAATAATGATCAGATTTAAAATAGCGTTGATGTGTATCTGCAATGTTTGGTGTGAGTTGACGTTTAAGCCACGTGTCTTTGACTTGAGCATCTAAAAAGCGTAAAGCCAAAATATTTTTGACGCGGTTATTAAACAAACGTCGATTTTTAAACACCAAAGGATGGCTAATTAGGCGATGGATGCCACGTTCTGTACTTGGCAGGACAAAATGCGGTGCAATTTGAAAGACTTGAACAGATGTCGCTTGCTGACAAATTCTATCGAGTTGTGCCACGCTGTCCTGATTTGCACCAATAACTGCAACGCGTAAACCTGTGAAGTCATGCTGTTTGATTTCAGTTGCAGGAATGCATTCGCCTTGGAATTCTTGAAAATCTGCCAAGCAGTTTTGAAAAGCGTGTCTATGTACGTCGTGTTTAGGACTGACCATGCTGAATCTCTTGATATATTCATTTTATAAATTAGAACATTTACTCTATTTTGTTGGGACAGTACTGTTTGGTAAAGTCTTTTGTGCAGGCGAGCCAGTCATTCCTAAAGATTGAAAATTAATTCAACTGAGATTACTGAGATTTAAGCGAAAGAGAACAAGAAAACGGATTTAAGTTATTTATTTTAAATGTTTTTAATTGATGAAACCTTGTAGCTCAATAGAACTACAAGGTCGGAGCTAATTAAGTATCTAACTTCATTTGCATGAGCAAATCAAAGTTGTATAAGCGTTTTTCTGTGTCATAGATGTCACAGGTAAAAATAAACTCATCGACATCATACTTTGCCAATAAGTTTTCCAATCCTGCTTTGACAGTCGCCTTAGAGCCAATTTGCGCCATGGCATAAAAACTATCGACTGACATTTTTTCTGCAGGCGACCACAAGCCATCCATGCTTTTAACTGGAGCTTTGAGTTTTAGGCTTTGTCCACGCATTAAACCTAAAACACGCTGATAAGCACTGGTCGCCAAAAATTCAGCTTCTTGGTCGGTATCTGCAACCACTGTTGGCACCCCCATAGACACATAAGGCCGCTCTAAATATTCTGAAGGCTCAAAATTGTCACGATATAACTGAATGGCTTGAGCAAGCATACGCGGGGCGAAGTGTGAGGCAAATGAGTAGGGTAGTCCTAATTTTGCAGCAAGTTGTGCGCTAAATAAACTTGAACCAAGCAACCATACAGGAACGTGTGTCCCTTGTCCTGGCGTAGCAACAATACGTTGTTGTGGTTCAGCATCTTTAAAGTAATGCAAAATTTCTAAAACATCTTGCGGAAATTGATCTTCAGTTTCCTGTCGCCCACGACGCAGCGCACGCATGGTCACTTGATCTGTGCCTGGTGCGCGACCTAAACCGAGTTCAATACGGTTAGGATATAAAGTCGCTAAAGTTCCAAACTGTTCAGCGACCACTAACGGTGCGTGGTTGGGGAGCATAATACCGCCAGAACCGAGTTTAATTTTTTGCGTATTTGCTAATAAATAACCCAAAAGAACTGCGGTTGCTGAGCTGGCAATGCCATCCATATTATGATGTTCCGCCAACCACAAACGGTCATAGCCGAGTTGTTCTGCGTGTCGTGCTAATTCAAGTGCATGATGCAGTGAAAACTGTACTGATTGATCATCACGTACAGGTGCGAGTTCAAGAATGGCAAATTTTGTGTCTTGCAGGGAACGCATCATTTATTCCAGCTTGATTAAAGAGAGTTTTATCATACGATGCTGCACTGATTTTGTATATCGAAAATTTTCGATATATGGGCGAGTCATGAGATATTGCCATTTAACAACGCGCGACATTCATCCAAAAAGCACGCTTTATAAAAAAACATTTATCCAAGCAAGTAGTCAGCAAACAAAAAGCACCCGAAGGTGCTGATTGTTAGAAGTATCGTGAGAAATTAACGACGTTTACCATTTTTATAGTGACCTAAATGTAAGCCATTGTCTTTGCGGTAACGGTCATTATAACGGTAGTCATTGTAGCGATAGCCACGGCTATCATAGCGGCGGTCATAACGATCATCACGACGGTCTTCACTAACTTTTTGACCTAATACTGCACCACCTGCAGAGCCGAGTCCTGCACCGACATAGCCACCATTGTTGCCTGCCATATTGCGACCAACGCTATATCCACCTGCACCGCCCAAGGCAGCACCAATCATGGCACCGTTACGGTCACGTTTATTGGCAGAAGCTGCAGCACCGCCCGCACCACCAATGGCTGAACCAATCATCGCGCCTGTTTGTCCACCCATTTGTTGACCAATTGCTGCTCCGACAGCACCACCCAAGGCAGAACTTACGGCAACACGTGTATCGTTTGCATACGCAGTACTCATAAGCAAGGCAGAACTTGCGATAACGCTACCCAATAAAATACGATTAAGTTTCATGCGGATGCTCCAAATATTGATTAATATGTTTTGTAATGAAGATATAGAAACAGATGGCAAAGATCGTGAAGGGCAATGAGGTAAATCTGCAAAGTTTGGTAAAGACTTTGTAATTGCACTGCTAAATTTCTTCATATTGATTATGGTCGTTTTTTTGAACTGATATATGAAGAAAAATTAATCCTATAAAAAAGCATCAAACCTGTGTTGATGCTTTTTTGCTGCTCTATGCCTATCGTTCAAGATTAACGACGGTTGCGTTTTTTCTTCCATTTACGTTCTTGATAGCGGTCATATTCTTTATCTTTCGAGATTTTATTGCCGAGTGCTGCACCACCTGCTGCACCTAAAGCTGAACCAATATAACCACCATTGGTACCGCCCATATTTTTACCTACGGTATAACCCGCACCACCACCCAAAGCACCACCAATTGCAGATTCAGTACGATGACGCTTATCACTCGCCACGGCTGCACCACCAGCACCGCCTAAGGCAGCGCCTAGTGTTGCACCCGTAGTACCACCCATATTTTTACCAATAGCTGTACCTGCAACACTGCCTAAAGCACTGGCTGCGGCAACGCGCGTAGTATTGTCTGCATAAACGTTGGCACTGAGCATTGAAGCTGTGGCTAAAGCTGCTGTCATTAACATTGCATTAAGTTTCATGTTGAACTCCATGTCCATTTATAGGACTTATTTATGATCAATTTTGATGGGCTCAATTTAACAAAGCGCCGCTTTTAAAATGTGGAGAGTGCAGACGAGATTGGTGTTCTTTGGTGTGGGCTTTGTATGAGTTTGATTAAAATTGCTAAAAAAATGTCCAAATGCGGATGCTAATTGCGGTACTTGGTGAGTTGTACATTCACCGCAATGCACAGCATCATCAAGCAGAAATACTGCTAGAACATCTGCAGATAGGCATTTCAAACATCGTACAGACTTAATAATGATGTTATTTGGGTGGTAGAATCGGTAAACTATGCGCAATTTTTTATTTCGCTGTGCTGCGTGTTGCATGTAACAGCCTTTGCATTGAGATTTTTTAAACAATGAAAGAATCGTTACGTTTACGATTAGATCAGCTTTCTGACCGCCATGAAGAATTGACTGCTTTGTTGGCAGATGTTGAAGTGATTTCAGATAACAAGCGTTTTCGTCAATTATCACGTGAACACAGTGATTTAGACGAAATTACGGCAGTGTGGTCACAATACACACAAGCCGAAGCCGATATTGAAACAGCCGAAGCAATGTTGTCTGATCCTGACTTTAAGGAAATGGCGCAAGAAGAAATTAAAGACAATAAAGCGCTGATTCAGCAACTTGAAGCTGACTTAAATATTTTAATGATTCCAAAAGACCCGAATGATGCCAACTCGGCTTATTTGGAGATTCGCGCAGGGACAGGTGGCGATGAAGCCGCGATTTTCTCGGGTGACTTATTCCGCATGTATAGCAAATATGCCGAAAGTCAGGGCTGGAGAATCGAAATTTTATCTGAAAATGAAGGTGAACACGGCGGATATAAAGAAGTCATTTGCTTGGTGAATGGCGAAGGCGTGTATGGCCGTTTGAAGTTTGAAAGTGGTGCGCATCGTGTGCAACGTGTTCCTGCGACTGAATCGCAAGGTCGTGTGCATACATCAGCGTGTACTGTGGCAATTTTACCTGAAGTAGATGTAGACACCACGGTAGATATTAACCCTGCCGATTTGCGTATCGATACCTATCGTGCTTCGGGTGCGGGTGGTCAGCACGTTAACAAAACCGACTCTGCAGTGCGTATAACCCACATTCCGACGGGTACTGTGGTGGAATGTCAGGAAGAGCGTTCACAGCATAAAAACAAAGCGAAAGCGATGGCGTTGTTGGCATCACGTTTGGAAAATGCCAAACGTGCTGCAGCAGATGCAGCAACTTCAGAAATGCGTCGTGATTTGGTGGGTTCGGGTGACCGTTCTGAGCGTATTCGTACCTATAACTATCCGCAAGGACGTATGACAGATCATCGTATTAACCTGACTTTATATAAGTTGGATGCGGTGATGGAAGGTGATTTAACTGAACTACTAGATAGTCTGCATCGTGAATATCAGGCAGATCAGTTGGCGATGCTTGCTCAGCAAAACGGTGGTTAATGAATATTGCGCAAGCCTTGGCGCTACGTGGTGAAGTCGATAGCTATGAGCGTCAAGAAAATATTTGGTTGTTAGAGCATTTTTTAGGACTCAGTGCGCTTGAATTAAAATATCGTGCAGATCAGGAATTGAGTGCCGCGCAAGAGCAGATGTATGTGCAGGCTTTGGCACGTATAGCAGCAGGCGAGCCTTTGGCGTATATCACAGGTTCACAGCCATTTTGGACACTGGATTTAAAAGTCACGCACGATACTTTGGTGCCACGTCCTGATACCGAGGTTTTGGTCGAAACTGTGTTGGCTTTGTCATTACAACGTGATGCTGTAATTGTCGATTTAGGCACAGGTACAGGGGCGATTGCTTTGGCTTTAGCATCTGAACGTCCAGATTGGCAGGTAACCGCAACCGATATTTACCTGCCAACGCTTGCAGTTGCTCAAGAAAATGCAAGCAAGCATGCTTTAAATCAGGTGCAATTTGCCCGTGGTGCATGGTTTGAGGCATTGGGTTCAGCAGCCGAGCCACGTTTTGATTTAATTGTATCTAATCCGCCGTATATAGATGCTAATGATGCACACATGTCTGCTTTGGCAGCAGAGCCTGAACGTGCATTGGTGGCAGCAGATCAGGGTTTGGCAGATATTCTGCAGATTATTTCGCAGGGTAAGCACTGGCTGAAAGCAAATGGATGGATTGCACTAGAGCATGGCTATGACCAAGCTTTAGCAGTGCAAGCGATTTTTGCAGAACACGGTTTTTCTGACATTCGTACAGTCAAAGATTATGCAGGCAATGATCGGGTGACTTTAGCACAATGGCTTGCTGGCTGATGTGTTATATCAGTTAAAAATCTTGTGAGATCTATTTATCAGCTTGCAAACATAGACGAATGATTAGCAAAGTTTAAGTGCAAGACCAATTTATGAGCCTCAACTCAACTGATGTCAGCTTAGGTTGCCTTTCACTGCCAAAATTGCAGGTGGCAGTTCTTCGCCAAGTGAACTCAGCATTTCCCGTTCAATTAATCGCACCATGGAGTTGAGCGGTAAATCATTGTCTTGCAGGCCAAAAGGTTCTTCAAGTTGTTCGCTGAGAGCATCTAAACCTAAGAATAAATAGGCAATTAAACCCACCAAAATTGGTGTCCAGATTCCTAAACTTGCTTCTAAACTAAAAGGCAGAATAAAGCAGAAGCAATACACAGTGCGGTGCAACAAGACTGAATAAGAAAAAGGCAAGGGTGTGCTGAGAATTCGATCGCAACCTGCTTGCACATTACCCAATTCAACAATATGTTGATTCAAGCCTTGATAAATAATATCGGAAATTTCACCTGTTTTCAGTGCGCTGACTAACTCTTTTTGAATGCTTTCTAAAATAAACTGTGCGGCATTAATATGCGGAAATAATGCTTCATAATCTGCAGATGTGAGGTTGACTTTGTTTTGATAAAAATCGATAGGTTGGTTTTGATTGCGTAAACGGTTACGCAATAAATTACTAAACAACATGACCCGATACATCAAGACCCGACGCTGCTGATCTGGCAGTACGTATGAGTCACGTGAAATATGCCGTGCTGTTGCAATTAACGTCCCCCACAATTTTCGACCTTCCCACCAACGTTCATAACTGGCATTATTTCTAAAACTAAGGAAGATAGACAAAATAATACCGAAAATGGTAAAGCCAATGGCAGGTACGCTAGGGACTTGAAAAAAGTGGTGAGAAGACAAATACACTAAGACCGTAGAAAGGAAGACCACAATTGCAAGTGCAGGTAAGACCGTGGGTAAAATTGTCCCATACCATGCAAACAGTAGGGTAAAACTGTTGTTTTTATTGCGAATAATCATCTTGATGCATCCTTGAAGCTGTCCTTAGTGTTTCATAGACAAACAACGCTTGGCAAGATGATAGCTAGCTTTTGATTCAAAAAGCAGCAAGCGGCTTAAAGTCAATTTTTCTTATTTATTATTGCAACAGCCAATAAAAAAGTGATGCCATGAAGACATCACTTTTTAAATACTTTCAGCAAATGAATACCCGAAGTTTTAGTTTACATCGGGTAATCTTGCAAACAGTCAGGAATTTCAACTTGTGCCAAACTGTCTGTTTCTAAAGCCAAACATAGCGCAACAATTTTAGCGGTATCGCACAGGTGTTCATCTTTGAGAGCCAAACCCGCTTGCAAAGATTGTAAATCTTCTTGGCAAATATCTAGGGCTTGCGCTGCTTCAAGTGCATCTTCACGTTTGAAAAACGCAGACATGACATTACGTAACTGCTCTTCTGAGGTATTTAGAATACTTTGATTGAGTAATTCATCTAATTGTTCAGAAGCTTGGTTGAGGGAGTGAGAGAAATTTTGAACTAGATTGTGTTCAAGTACATCCATCATCTTAAGCATGGGGAAACCTCCAAAGATGCTCGTACATTTAATATTACAGGGGGAGTATGACAGCCGAATTGCATAAAATTTATGCTTTAAATTGATTGAAAAGTAAACTAAATTTAATACTTTGACAATGCTGTGCCGATGAACGTCCAGTTCACTGCTCAACCTTGAAATCACAGCGATGAGTTTTCTTTTATAATTAAGTTGTTTGTAAAATACACAAAATAGTGGCTGAGTAGTAGGTGATAAGTCACGCAATTATGAGCTTTCAATTATGAGCTTTCGGTATATTGTCGATATGCACCAGGATTGACCCCAGTCCATTTTTTAAAGGCACGATGAAAAGCGCTAGGATCATGGAAATTTAATTGATCGCTAATTTCCTGAAGTGATTGTTGGGTTTTGCTCAACAATTCAATTGCCGTATCTCGACGGATTTCATTTTTTAATTGCTGATAGCTGGTGCCTTCCTGCTTTAAACGCCGTTGGAACGTCGCTTCAGACATATTGAAATGTTGGGTTAATTCGTTCAGTTCTAACCACTCACTCGGCGGCAATCGCATTAATTGTTTACGGATTTTATGACTCAGCGCATGTGGGTTTTTATAACGCACCAAAAGGTTAAAAGGCGTTTGTTTTAAAAAGCGTTTCCAGCTTTTTTTATCCTGCTTGATTTTTAAATCAAGATGTTTTGCCTCAAAATAAATCTTATGCGTTGTACACGCATATTCAATTTGGTCACAGAAACGGACACGATAATCAGCATCATCCTGCGGAGCAGCACATTTGAGTTGCATGTTTAAGATAGTAATACGTTGTCCTGTCAGCCAGCACATCAAGCCATGAATCAGCATTAAATATGTGGCATAACTAAACATCGGTTTCACTTGATATTTATCGTGAATGGTTAAGATTGCATATTCACCATCTACGTTTAATTCACCTGAAAAATCATCCAGTATTAAATTAAAGAAATTTAAAATGTCCTGTAATGCGGCCTTTAAATGCTCTGCTTGGTACACCCATTTAGACAAGAGTTGATAACTGCCACGACGCATAGCATGGCTGTCCATGCCAAAAAACTCATCATTCATGGTATCTGCCAGTGCAATCCACAATTGACCATATTGCAGAACCGACACCCGCGCTTTGTTGGAATGTAAAAGCTCTACAGGAATACCCGCCGTCTGCAAAATCGCATGCGTATCCATACTGCGTTGCTGTGCAGTATGCAAAGCTTCATGAACTAAAGCAATTGAAATTGTACCTTTGCTATAAGTGAGCTGAGTTGCATTCATGGGATGGCGTGGTATTCCATTTACAAGTTGAGTGTTCAAATACATCATAATCGATGCAGGGTTTGGAAATTGTACTCTAGCTTGAGTGTGATTAATCTGTTTCTTAAGTTGTATCAACCTGAAAATTTATAAGGAAAATAAAATGAAAATTCAAGGAAAAGTCTGTGTGGTCACGGGTGGTGCATCGGGTTTAGGCGCTGCGACTGCACAACATTTAGTTGCGCAAGGTGCAAAAGTTATTTTGGTTGATATGAATCAAGAACTTGGGCAGCAGCTTCAACAGCAATTGGGCGAAAATGCAGACTTCGTAGCTGTAGACGTGACCGATGAAAACCAAGTACAGCAGCTTTTTAACCATATTGAGCAAAAATACGGACAGTTAAATGGCTTGGTGAATTGTGCAGGCATTGCACCGTCTGCCAAAGTCTTGGGACGTGATGGTTTGCATGATTTGGCAATGTTCCAAAAAGTGCTGAATATTAATGTCACGGGCAGTTTTAATATGATCCGTTTTGCGGCACAACTGATGGCGAAATATGACTTAGCCGCCGATGAAGAAGAGCGTGGTGTGATTGTGAATACTGCTTCGGTTGCAGCATTTGATGGGCAGATTGGACAAAGTGCGTATTCTGCATCGAAAGGTGCAATTGTGGGGATGACGCTGCCTTTGGCACGTGAATTGGCACGTGAAGCCATTCGGGTGATGACGATTGCCCCCGGTATTATGGAAACCCCGATGCTGAAAGCATTTCCACAGCATGTGCAAGATGCTTTAGGGCAAATGGTGCCATTTCCACCACGTTTGGCAAAGCCTGAAGAATTTGCGCAATTGGTGGGTCATATTTTTGAAAATGGTTATTTAAACGGTGAAGTGATTCGTTTGGATGGCGCAATTCGTATGCAACCGAAATAAGTTATGACGATGCTATCTCCATAAAATAGCCTAAGCAAAAATTCAAGTATTGAAAAACTGGATACTAAAAAACCGTTGCAATACAGAACAAGGATGTTGCGCGCATTCCTGACAAAAACAACATCTACCATATAAACAGAGGGTCACCATGATTTTAAGCCATGAACAAAAAATGATTCAGGATATGCTGCGCAGTTATGCACAGGAAAAGCTTAAACCAACTGCAGCGGCACGTGATAAAACTGCTGAATTCCCTGCAAAGGAGTTAAAAGAACTGGGTGAGCTAGGTGCTTTGGGCATGACCGTTGCAGAAGAATGGGGCGGTGCAGGTTTAGATTATGTATCTCTCGTTTTAGCCTTAGAAGAAATTGCTGCGGGTGATGGTGCAATTTCAACGATTGTGAGTGTGCAAAACTCATTGCCATGCGGAATTACACAACGCTACGGCACAGAGGCGCAAAAACAAAAATATTTAACTAAACTGGCAACAGGCGAATGGTTAGGTTGCTTTTGTTTAACTGAACCACAAGTCGGCTCTGATGCCAGCGCGATTGAATGTAAAGCTGAAAAAGATGGCGAGGATTGGGTTTTAAATGGCACCAAGCAGTTTATCACCACAGGCAAATATGCAGATGTTGCTTTAGTTTTTGCTGTAACGGACAAAACTGCGGGTAAAAAAGGCATTTCCTGCTTTTTAGTCCCGACGAACACACCAGGTTATATCGTGGCACGTTTAGAAGACAAAATGGGACAGCACTGTTCCGATACCGCCACCATCGTGTTGGAAAACTGCCGTATTCCTGCAGAAAACCTATTGGGGCAAGAAGGTGAAGGCTACAAAATTGCACTCTCTAATTTAGAGTCGGGGCGTATTGGTATTGCCGCGCAATCGGTGGGTATGGCGCGAGCAGCTTTAGATGCAGCCGTGGACTATGCCAATGAGCGTAAAGCTTTTGGAGTTGAAATTGTGCAACATCAGGCAGTCGCGTTTCGCTTGGCAGATATGGCAACACAGATTGAAGCTGCACGACAGCTTATTCTACATGCCGCAAGCCTCAAAGATGCAGGCTTACCGTGTTTAAAAGAAGCATCTATGGCCAAGCTTTTTGCTTCAACCATGGCAGAGCGTGTGTGTTCAGATGCGATTCAAATACATGGGGGCTATGGCTATGTATCTGATTTCCCAGTTGAACGTATTTACCGCGATGTGCGCGTTAGCCAAATTTATGAAGGTGCATCCGATATTCAGCGTTTGGTGATTGCACGTGAAGTGACTAAGCGTTAAAGCTGAGTATCTAAAACTTTAGTCGGTGTCCAAAGCTTGCAAGGTTATTGCAGGATGTGGAA
Organism: Acinetobacter sp. YH12120; assembly: GCF_013418795.1. Taxonomy (NCBI): domain Bacteria; kingdom Pseudomonadati; phylum Pseudomonadota; class Gammaproteobacteria; order Moraxellales; family Moraxellaceae; genus Acinetobacter; species Acinetobacter sp. YH12120. Next base: position 64,664 of record NZ_VPBI01000009.1, read on the forward strand.
ATTGAGAAAATGTTCAAATCATGTTTAGCTAACTTGATTGAAAAATACGCGAAGATCATGTCGTGATTGCGTTGCATGATCGACTTCAACACAGCAAACCTAATTTAAATTTTAAAGAGCGATTCAATCCTAACTTGTAAAAACGGTTAAAACAATAACGCATATTGCTGCAAATGAATTGCAGTGTCATCAGTTTAAGACGGAGCTTAAAAGAATGAAAACTTTGCAAGAGGCATATCAACAGTTTGATATTGAGCAACTGATTCAAACCCAATTGGCAGGAACGCCAACGGCACTTAATGCCTATGAAGAATGTTGCGGACGCTATACGGGTACTCAACAAACTGCCTTAATTTGGGACGGCAAACACGGTCAAACTGCATCGTGGACATTTGATCAACTGGCAGAAGCATCTGGAAAATTGGCAAATTATTTTACTCAACTGGGCTTAAAAGCAGGTGATTGTATTGCAGGATTATTGCCGCGTACGCCTGAATTGTTAATTACGGTTTTTGCCACATGGCGCATTGGGGCAGTGTATCAGCCTTTATTTACAGCCTTTGAATCTAAAGCGATTGAGCACCGTATTCAAACTGCAAAGACGCAGCTCATTGTGACCAATACTGAGCAGCGTCCAAAACTAAATGCCTTGTCTAATGTGAAAATTTTAACTGTGGACGCAGCAAATCAAGCTCAAAACCATGATACAGATTTTTGGCAAGTTCTAAGCACTCAAGACACTTACTTTGAAACCGTGTATCGCAGTTTTGAAGATGATTTTCTGATGATGTTTACATCAGGCACTACGGGTTTAGCTAAATCTGTACCTGTGCCTTTAAAAGCCATTGTGGCATTTAAAGGTTATATGCAGCATGCAGTCGATTTAAGAGCAGAAGATTCATTTTGGAATTTAGCCGACCCTGGTTGGGCTTATGGCTTGTATTACGGTATTACAGGGCCACTGAGTTTGGGGCATAGCATTATTATGGATGAACGTCCATTTAGTGTTGATCATGCACTGGAAATTATCCGTAAATATCAGGTGAGTAATTTAACAGGTTCACCAACCGCATTTAGAATGTTCTTTGGTTTTAAAGAAAAGTTTGATGGTGATATTCAACGACATCTGCGTGTGGTTAGCAGTGCAGGCGAGCCGCTCACACCAGAAGTGATTCATTGGTTTAAGCATGATTTACAAGTCAATATTTATGATCAATATGGACAAACCGAATTGGGGATGGTGATTGCCAATCATCATGCACTGGAACATCAGAAAAAAGTAGGTTCTGCGGGTTATGCTATTCCCGGACATCGTTTCGCGGTTTTAAATGCACAGCATCAGGAAGTCGCTCACGGCGAAATTGGCACACTTGCACTGGATGAATCACAATCGCCTTTAATGTGGTTCAAAGGTTACGATGGGGATGACCGTAAATCATTTGTGGGACAGTATTATTTAACGGGTGATACGGTACGTTTAAATGAATTTGGTGGGATTGATTTTATTGGTCGTGCAGACGATGTCATTACAACTTCGGGTTATCGTGTCGGGCCTTTTGATGTAGAAAGTACTTTGCTTGAATGTGAGGAAGTGCTTGAATCCGCAGTAATTGGTAAGCCAGACCCAGAGCGTACAGAAGTGGTAAAAGCCTTTGTGGTGTTAAAAAATCAATATCAACCAAGCACTGCATTGCAGGAAAAGCTGCAACAGTATGTGCGTTCACGCTTATCGAAACATGCCTATCCTAAAGAAATTGAATTTGTCAGCAGTTTGCCTAAAACATCCAGTGGAAAAATTCAGCGTAATTTATTGAAGCAACAAGAAATTGCAAAACAAAATGCTTTTAAAAAAGTGAGCTAAATTCAGCCAATAGGCCCTGTTAATTATTGCGCCATAAGAAAAACGCCATTCATACAGATTGGCGTTTTTTTAAATCTGTATTCTTTATTTAAACCACCCGATTATGCAAGCACGAACTCAATCGATAGAAAATGTGTGCATCATATTGGTGATGTGATATTTTCAACTTTATGCTGACACAATGAACAAGGCTGCATGTACTTCGATTACGATAAAAGCATGTAGGCAGCGCAATACATATTGGGGGAGAACATCATGGTAACAGCTCATTTAAATTTCACGCAGCCGTCAAAGCGGATATTTACGAAGTCGATATGGATGGGCGCAGCTTTACTGTTGTGTGCCTCTGGCAGTTATGCACAAAACTGGAACCCAGCGCCAACTGCTGAAAGTACAGCCTATTCCAGCTATCCAGCAGCAAAAACGCCACAAAAAAATTATGCAGTCTTTGCCGAATACGCCAATTTTGAAGCAGATTTTGACAGTGGCGATACAGTAGAACTAGATGGTTTTGCTTTGGGTGTTTCCACCACGCCACATCGCTCAGGTTTTTATGGCAGATTGGAATTCTTAAAAAACAATGAATACGATTTGGATTATTATGAATTCAATATGGGTGGGAATTTAAACCTGATCAGCTATCATGGTTTTTATTTCAATACATACGCAGGTCTAGGTTATAGCGGCGCAAGTTCAAAGCTGCTTGCCAATGATGTCAATTTTGTCACTTTACCTGTGGGCGTAGAAGTCGGTTTGAACTTTGTTCCTGATTTCTCGATTTACGCCACTGCCGGTTATAAATGGTTATATGACAGCACCTCGAATACCACCTGTAAAGATGGGACAACCTCAGACAAAGTCGGGAATACGGCATGTTACTGGAATGGTGGAATTGCCTATTATAATGAATATATAGGCGATGCCGATGGCGTTACTTATAACGTAGGCATGCGGATGCACTTTTAAGCAAGTCGTTGCACATCTCCATCTGTTCAAATACGCAACAATTCAACCGCCGTCATGGCGGTTTGCTTTGAATACCCGTTATACTTGGCGTTTTGGTTTTGCAGAATAGGGCATTTTCTTGGAAAGCATATTCGATACTCAGTTGGAATTGAGCGATGCAGAAATGCATCTATATAGCCGACAAATTTTATTGGATGGCTGGGATATTGAAGCCCAAGAAAAATTAAAACTGGCCAACGTACTTGTTGTGGGGGGTGGCGGGATTGGCTGTTTAAGCGCAGAATTACTTGCACGTGCAGGCGTGGGAAAAATCACTCTGATTGATGCTGATGTGATTGAAACCAGTAATTTGCAACGACAAATCGCCTATACCCCCGCAGATTTAGGCTTTTATAAGGCCGAAATTCTCGCAAAAAGATTAATGCAAATTAATCCTTATATCGAGATTGTTTGTTTAACCACGCTGTTAGATGCGCAAAATGCAGGCACTTTAGTTGCCCAACAGGACCTAGTTTTAGATGGTTGTGATAATTTCAGTACCCGATATTTGGTCAATCAATATTGCCGACAATTGAATGTACCTTTACTCAGTGCCTCTGCCATTGGTTTTCAAGGGCAAATGTTCATGGTCGAAGGTGATTCTGCTTGCTATGAATGTCTGTTCCCGAAAGAACAACATGCCAATGAAAGTTTGCGCTGCGCTGACAGTGGCGTATTGGCAACCACTCCCAACGTCATGGCCAGTTTACAAGCGCATCATGCCTTATTGTACTTGGGTTTAGGCAACACCGCGCTGAAACAAAAGCTATTACTTTGGGATGGTTTAAGCATGAAACAACGCTTATTGTCGTTTGATCAAGACCACAACTGTCCAGTTTGTCAGGCAAGATAGCCTTTTTACTTGGCAATTTTTTGTTAAACTCTCACTACTTTAATATGACTCAGACATGATGAAAAATAATATCTGGTTAGATGGTTTACGTTCAGTTGCTCGCATGGGTGAAACTGCCGTAGTGGCAGCCAAAGCAGGCATTAAATATGCCACTGAAAAGCCAAGTAATGCCAAACTCATGCGCGAAACATTTGAATCTTTAGGTTCAACCTACATTAAACTTGGGCAGTTTATTGCCAGTACACCGTCATTGTTCCCGCGTGAATATGTCGAAGAGTTTCAAGGTTGTTTAGACCAAACTCCAACTTTACCGTTTAGCTATGTGCAGCAAGTATTGGCATCTGAATTTGCAGGGCGCAATTTAGATGAAATATTTGCCTCAATAGATGAAAAGCCTCTAGCTTCAGCATCTATTGCACAAGTACACGCTGCAAAATTGGTGAGTGGCGAAGATGTGGTGATTAAAGTGCAAAAACCGGGGGTAGAAACTATTCTCTATACCGATTTAAACGTCTTGCACTGGGCGACTAAACTGCTCGAAAAAGCTGTACCTAAAGTCAAATTTGCGTCATTGGCCGATATTGTCGAAGAAATCAAAACCCGTATGGTGCGTGAAGTCGACTTTATTGAAGAAGCACGTAACCTAGATGATTTTATTAATTATCTGAATTTAACCCAAAATACAAAAGCCACTGCACCTAAGGTCTATCATCAATATTCCACCCGTCGCGTATTGACCATGCAGCGTTTGTATGGCGTACCTTTGACCGATTTTGACGTGGTGAAACAAGTATCTAACGATCCATCGCAAGTGTTGATTACTGCCATGAATACATGGTTTGGTAGCTTGATGATGTGTAACAGTTTCCATGCCGATTTACACGCAGGCAACCTGATGTTGCTTGAAGATGGGCGTGTCGGCTTTATTGATTTTGGTATTGTCGGACAGCTAAATCCTGAAGTGTGGACTGCTTGTATGGCCTTTATGGATGCCTTGCAAAATACCAACTACACGCTTATGGCGGAAAATATGCTCAAAATGGGCATGACTGACACGCAAATTGATACTCAGGTTTTGGCAGCAGATTTAGAGCGTTTATTTAGTGGCGTATTGCTGGCTGATCCTCAAGAATTGCTGACTTCTAACCCTGCAGATTTAAATGACATCATGCTTGATATGGTTGCTGTGGGTGAGCGTCATGGGATTCGTTTCCCACGTGACTTTGCTTTACTGTTCAAGCAAATGTTGTACTTTGACCGTTTCATGCGCGTTTTAGCACCTTATACCGATATTTATGCCGATCAACGACTGCAGATGGTACAAAGTATTGATCCGAATTTGTTGTTAAAGCATTAATTATCCATATTGGGCGAATCAAGCCTTCTGGTTGCATATTTTAAAGCCACCGATCTTTTGTTTTATGAGTTCAGTGTGGCTTTAAAATACGGCAAATATCCCTTTCAATAGACAGAGATAGAAGGATTTAAAATGAAATATAGAGTGTGGTCATGGATGCAATTATCATTGAAGGCTTAAAGGTAGAAACAGTCGTCGGCTGTTTTGCATGGGAGCGTCAGATTCAACAACCGCTTATGTTGGATTTGATTATTGCCACCAATTTAAGCCAAGCTGCAGCTTCAGATGAATTGCAAGACACGCTCAATTATGCAGAAATTTGCAGCATTTCAGCGCAAGTGATTCAGCAGGCTGCGCCCAAATTGATTGAGCATGCCGCACAATTGGTATTGGATGCACTTTTTACGACTTTTGCCGCCATTGAATCCATTACCATCACCATTCGCAAACCTGCCATTATTCCAGAAGCCAATTCTGTAGGAATTCGTCTTGAACGCCACCGAAACGATTTTTGCCCTCGCTCTGGCGAGTAACTGCGAAGCACCGCGTCAGTTTAAAAATGCCTATCAGCAAATTGCTGCATTGGGTGAAGTGCATTTTTCGCACATTTATCTGATTCCATGCCGTGATGGAATTGGTGCAGACTATTGGAATTCTGCTTGTTTGCTAAAAAGCCGTTTAAGCTTTGAGCATCTAAACGTCATCCTTAAGGAATTGGAAGTTGCAGCAGGGCGTGTGCGTCCATCGCATGATATTCCGCTGGATATTGATATTATTGCGTGGGGTGAAAATTTAGCTCAAATGCAATTCAATCCGAAAAAACTGCCACTGGCTTTAGATGTTAAAATTCCAATGTGGGATATTTGGCAAGATGAGGCTTTTGTGCATCCAGAGCATGACTACCCAATTGTGAGTTGTGAAGAATAAATCAGCCAATAAAAGGGGTAGATTCGTACTACACATCTTTAAATTTTGGCTGTGATCTGTGATCTCGTTTCGGTTAACATCACCGTGTCATATCTTTCTGATATATTTGTATGAAAAACCATCAAAAACAATATTTTTCTGTATTTATACGGCTTTGCACTTAAAAAATATCCACAAAATCTGCGGATAAATCTTGGGATAACTCAAGATCGGCTCTTTCTCTGTTATTTTTTGATCGTTTTAATCGAGATGTTTTCTATTCCAATGACATAAAAAAACGCCCACAATTGTGAGCGTTTAAGTGTTATCAATTCATTAAATATAATAACTGGTCTTGGTCATGAGCTTGGAAATCGCAGTCATGGTCAAACGTACAGGTACAGGCAAATCTACACCACCTGCTTTGAGCGCCGTATCGCGATGATGCAATTCATCTTCATTCATTTGGACTAGAATTTTACGTGAACGATCATCTTGTTCAGGCAATTGGCTAATATGATGTTCTAAATGCAAGCTGACTTGACGTTCAGTTTCTGCCACAAAACCCAAACTGTATTTATCGCCCGCAATACCTGCAATTGCACCCATCCCAAAAGACAAGCCATACCATACAGGATTAAGCAAACTGGTGTGACTGTCTAACTCTTTTAAGCGGTCTTCGCACCACGCCAAATGGTCTTGTTCTTCAATTGCAGCCTGTTCCATTTCACGACGTACATTGGGCAATTTCGCAGTTAAAGCCTGACCGTGATATAAGGCTTGTGCACAGACTTCACCACTATGGTTTACTCGCATTAAGCCTGCAACATGACGTGCTTCACTCACAGCCAATTTGGTTTCAACCGTATTGCCCGGGTTTTCACGTTGAGCCGAAGTTGTGCCAGGTACTAAACTACGTAAGGCTTGGTCAAATGAATGAATAAACTTGTCGATGCCTGTGTAATGACGCATGAAATTAATCCTCCAAAGAGTCCTGTGCAGTATCTAACATTGGCTTGAGCTTTAACAAGAGCCAAAAGGTGAAAACAGCACTTAAAACAGCCGTAATACTAAATAAAATTTTTAAATCAATTTTTAAAATGCTTAAAATTAAAATCGAAAAAATGGCAGATGACACCATAAATACCGCATTTAAAATATTGTTGGCTGCGACCACACGTGCGCGGTGCGAGCGAGGGGAATAGGCTTGCATTATGGCATACAAGGGCACAATGTAAAAACCGCCACTAATGCCCAGTAAAGTGACTGCACACATGACATGATAATAACTCCAGCCTTGCTGAAAGACTTCGGCTAAGCCCAGTAGTGCGCCTGTTTTTTCTGGTACAAAAGCCAATGTGCCTGCCAAATAAAAAGCAAAGACGGTTAAACCGACTGCGCCAATAGGCACCATTTTAATATTGACCTCGGTACCGCCTATTTTACGGCAGAGCAAAGAACCTACGCCAATACCGACAGAAAAGAGTGTCAGTAATAAACTCACCACATTTTCAGAAGCATGCAAGTTTTGTTGAGTGAGCTGTGGAATTTGGGTTAAATACGTTGCCCCATAAAACCAATACCAAGAATTGCCCAATAATATTAGAAAAATCATCGGCAGGCTTTTGGCATATTTTAAAGTCTGGAAACTGGTACGGAAAAAATTCCAGTCAATTTGAATGTCGGGTGCCGTGACGCGCTGCGTCAGCACAAAACGACTTGAGGCATAACCAATTAGTGCAATAATCACCACAGTTAAGCTAATCCAGACTAAATTGCCTGCAGATACCGAAATCACTGCACCGCCTAAAATCATCCCCAATAAAATTGCAATGGATGTACCTGACTGGAAAATTGCATTGCCCGACATCAGTTCATGCGGTTTGAGTACTTCAGGCAAAATGGCATATTTGATTGGGCCAAAAAAGGTCGATTGTGCACCCATTAAAAACAAGGCCATCAGCAACAGCCACAAATTTCCTAAAATAAAACCAACGGTACCAATCAGCATGATGATAATTTCAAGCAGTTTGATGGCACGTACCAATTGAGCGCGTTCATACTTGTCTGCCAATTGTCCTGCGGTGGCAGAAAAAATGAAATAGGGCAAAATAAACAGCAGGGCTGCCAAATTGTTCAGGGTGCTGACATTTGCAGATTGTTGGCTAATCCAGCCATAGGTAAAGACCAAAAGCAGCGCTTGTTTATACACATTATCATTGAGTGCGCCAAAAAATTGAGTGAGAAACATCGGCAAAAAGCGACGACTCTTTAACAAATGTTCATTTTTTTTCATGCATGATTAACTTCGTTTAGTTTTATTAAGAAATGTGACCACTTGATATAATTGTACAGAAAATCATGTATGATGTTTCAAGTATTTCACTAATGAAAAAATCGAACAAATAGTGTTTATACGTGGGTTGATTGGGGTTTATCCAAAAAATTAAATCAGTTTAGAGTTTTTTATGCTTGTAAATACAAACTTTAAAAAATCAGTACTGTGTTCCAGTATGCATGCAATTTTATGCTGGAATATGCCGAAAAAGCTCGGACTAAGTCTGTTTTTAGGTTTAGTTGCATCCTCAAGTTTTGCAGAAAGTCTTAAGGTATCTAACTCCAACACCCAACTCGCTGAAAATCCTACATCACTGCAGACTCCAACTACAGAAGAAGCACAAAATTTAGCTGAAGAAATTAAACAACTGGCAGCAGCACAAGGTAAAGACAGTGCCCAAGATCTACAAAAAATAGAAGAAGCTTTAGAGCAAGCGCAAACACCTGAATTTAATAGTCTAGAAATGCTGCAACAGCAACAACAGGCAGGGGCATCTTTTGCTGAATTTCAGCCTATCGAATTTGAAGACTTAGAAGATTTACCCATTGCACCTGTAGATCAGGGGCTTGCCAATGAAATTTTTCAGGTGGCAGAACAAGCCAAACAAGAAGCGATGCTAGACCGCAATGGTCAAGTGCCAGAAACGTTGGTTCAAGACGCAACACAGCAGGAGCTACTGCAAATTGATCAAGCGCCTGTAAATGTCGATCAGCTCATAACCAATATTCAGGCAGACAGTAATTTTGTAGTGGAAGCCAATCCTAACGATACCTTAATGACTGAATTGGGCTGGATGACGCAGGTCGAAAATGCCGATAAACCCGGTTTTTTCAGACGTTTACTGTATAAAGTCCGTCCACCGCGTGAGCTAAACACAGCCAAAGTGCCGCGTATTAGTGCAGATGTAGTCATTACCGCAAATGGCGCCAATGGTACACAAAACTCAATTGGAGAAGTGTCGCCCGATGCTTATCGTACAGCGGTGGATCATTTAAGTGCCAATATTAAGGCCAAACTTTCCAGTTTTACCCAGGAATCTTTTGCAGATTTTCCATCGGCATTGCCGCAACTGCGTACGTTGTCAAATCAGGCTGCGCAGGCGGTGGGTTTTTATAATGCCGAGTTTAAGTTTGAAAAACTCAGTGATAGCCGCGTGCGTGTGCAGGTTGTGCCAAATCCACCTGTGGCGATTAAACAGCAAAATATTGAATTTACAGGTGAAGGACAATACGAGGCACAATTTCAGGTTATTGGTGTCTTGCCTGATCAAGAAGTAGATGATGTGTTTAATCATGGTTTGTATGAGCAAACCAAAAAACGAATTACCGATGCCGCTTCAGATAACGGTTATTTTGACAGTTACTGGCGTTTGCATGACGTTAAAGTCGCTCAACCTCAAAATACAGCCGATATCAATTTACGTTATGAAACAGGCGAGCGTTATAAACTCGGAAATGTTGAATTTCGTATGAGCGATCCAAATCAAGAATTCCCTTTGGATATGGATATTCTGCAAAGTATGGTCACTTGGCAGGACAATGCTGACTATACTTTTTGGCGTGTAAATGGTTTGGCCAATAACCTCACCAACTCGCGTTATTTCAACTACACCTTGGTTGATACAATTCGCCCTGATCCTGTCGAGTATCCTTTGGAATTACCGCCTGATATTCAGGCTTTGGTCGATCAACAAAAACTCTCTGTTTACGATGCCACAGTCGTCGATCAAAAACGGGTGGTGTCATCTCAGGAAGTGACGCAATCTGTGGTGAATGAAGCTGAGTTTGCAGGCACAGAAGAAGGTGCGAGCAACGATAAGCTGCGCATGCTACAAGCACAGCAAGAAGACAAACAATCAGAAGAAGAACGCTTAAAACAACAGGCACGTATCGACAAAAAAATTCCTGTGATTGTGACTTTAAATGCAGACCGCTTAAATAGTGCCGAAGTCGGTGCGGGTTACGGAACTGACACAGGCGTACGTTTGCGTGGGCAATATCGCCGTGCCATTGTCAATAAACGTGGTCACTCTTTCGATGCCAACTTGGAGCTTTCACAAATTCGTCAAGCCATTGATGGACGCTATAACATTCCTTATAACCATCCACTGAATGATTATGTCGCGTTGGTTGGCGGTTATGAGCGTGAAGAACGTGACGATGTTGCACAAGGTGGCGGCTTGATGATTGAATCTGCGGTTGCAGGTGTAGACCGTGTGATTAAAAACCCAATGGGCAGTTGGCAACATACTTTTGGCTTGCGTTATCGACTGGATCGCTTAACTGAAGATGGCACTGTATTTTTGGAAAAAGTGCCTGATGCCTTTATTGCCAATGGTGATGTCGAGCAACAATCGTTATTGCTTGGCTATGAAGTTTCACGTACCGACAGTAACCGTCGTGTTAACCCAAGCAAAGGTTTCCGCCAAATTTATAAAATAGAACTGGGGAGTGAATCACTGCTCAGCGATGCAGATTTAGCCATTCTAAATGCAGGTTGGCGTTTTATTTATTCATTGGGTGAAAATGACGATCATCAGTTTGTCGGACGCAGTGACTTAGGTTATATCTACACCGAAGATTTTAATAAAGTGCCTTATAATTTGCGTTATTTTACTGGTGGTGACCAGTCTTTACGTGGCTTTGACTACAAGTCTTTAACACCACAAATTGAAGGCTTTAAAATTGGAGGTCAGGCTTTGGCGGTTGGTTCATTAGAATATAACTATCAATTTAAAGAGGGGTGGCGCGCAGCAGTATTTAGTGATTTTGGTAATGCTTACGATAAAGACTTTAGCAACGACACCGAATATAGCGTAGGTTTGGGGGTACGTTGGGCATCACCAATTGGCCCAATTCGGATTGATGTGGCTTCTGGTATTTCAGATGATAACCATCCAATCCGTTTACATTTCTTTATTGGCTCTCAACTATAAATTTAAGACTTAGAGAACATTATGGCTGAAGTTGAACAGCAACCAGAAACTCCAGTAACGCCACCTAAAAAGCGTCGAATACTCAGGAGTGTTTTACTGTCACTGCTGTTGATGCTGGTTTTATTGGTGTCCGCTTTGGTGGTGATGTTCTCAACAGACCGTGGCTCAAAGTTCTTATTAGACAGCGTATTGCAGCGCCAAGAAATTATTCATTATGAATATGAAGGCGGTAATTTATGGCGCGGGATTATTCTGCGCAATATCATCGTCAGTTTAAAACCTGTTGATGTCAAAATTGACCGTGCCGATGTCATTCTTGGTTGGCGTGCTATTTTAGATAAAGAAATCCATCTCAATCGTGCCGATGTGCGTAATCTGCGGATTTATCCGAAAGGCCCACCAAGTGATGATCCATTCAAATTCAATGAAATTCGCTTACCTTTTGTTTTGCGTTTAGATACTGCCGATGTCGATCATTTATTGATTCAAACCGCCTCTGGTACGCAGGTCGATTTTTACGATATTGATTTAAATAATGCCTTGTGGTCGGGTACAGAACTGAAATTTGAAGATTCCAATATGGATATGGGATATTTGAATGTACGCAATGCCACAGGCGATATGAAATTTGAAGGTAAATATCCGCTTAATGTGGTGGGTGATTTAAATATTCCCTCTTTACATGACAGCTTAAATATTCACGATATTAAAGTAGTAGGCAAAGGCACACTCGACACGATTCAGGCGGGTGTTGCAACAAATACGCCTGATTTGCTCACGGGATGGGTGGTGCTGCATCCAATGCGTAAGCAAGTGCCAATGTTTGGTGAGTTACAATTTAAAAACTACCGTTGGCCTATTTTGACCGAGCAGGAACTTTTTACCCAAGCAGGTGCAGCTAAATTTAAAGGCGATATCAAGCGTTTAGATATTGATGTCAATACGGATTTGAGCGGTAAACACATCCCTAAAGGTCAATATACAGGTCTGATGTATACCGATTTAGTTCATCAACTGAATATCAGTAATTTAAATGCACAACTTATGCAAGGTGCTGCCAATGTAGCGGGCATTGTCAGTTGGGATAAAAAAGTCAATTGGGATTTAACAGGACGTCTGGATAAAATTAATCCTAAAGATCCACTAATTCCTCAAGTGGTCAAAGACTTTTTACCGCCAAGTTTAGATGCCAATTTAGCATCTAAAGGTCATTTGGAAAAAGGCACACACTTAACTGCACAAGTCGATTTTGACCAATATGAAACTTGGAATTTAAAACTCGATCAAAAACCTGCGCAGGGCAAAGCGGCAAATCCGATGTTGCTTGATGTGCGCTGGAACAACATAGACCGTGCTGTGCCGTATGTGGGTTGGTTGAAAAGTGAATCGGGTGATGTGCAATTGGCCTTGGTAGAAGGTCAGCAAGATATTTTTGTGGCGAGTAAAGTCAGCACACATGAAAAAACCATGTTACCTGCGGGCATGTACCAAGCCAAATTGAATTTAAAGAATAATCGTTTAAATATTCCTAATTTTAAATTTGATACTGCAGATAGTCATTTGGCAGGCAGCGCCGTCATTGATTTACCAACTGATAAACGTCAGTTGAAATGGAATGCGGTATTGGCTGCGAAAAACTTTAATCCGCAAAGTATCAGCACCGCAGCACCTGTTAATGTGTTAAATGGGCAGTTTAAAGCCAATGGTTTTGCATTGCCGAATCAGCAAATTATTCATTTGAAAGATATTAATTTGACAGGGCGTTTGGTCAATCAAAATGAAAACGTACATTTAACTGGGCAAAGCACCATCGCTTTATTGTTCCATGATGTGAAAGCTGGTGGTGGCTTTAAAAGTTTTGCCGTGAATTATGATGGTGGGTTAAATGCCAGTGCCATTCAAGGCAGTGAAGGACATTTAAAACTAAAATTATCGGGTACGCAGGAACTAATTAAAATTAGCGACTTACGCCATAATGGTGTTGCAGGGCAAATTGTGGCGGATGGTTTGCTGCATTTGAATCAGGGGGTGAGCTGGAATTTAAACACTTCTTTAATTCGCTTTAAGCCGCACTATTTTGTGTCCAGTGTACGTGGTGAATTATCGGGCAATATTCGCACTCAAGGTATTTGGTCAGACACTCAAAAACGGATCAACATTGAACGTCTGAATTTGGCAGGCATGCTCAATAATAAACCTGTACGTGGTACGGGGAATTTAGCCATGTTGATTGATGCTAATCAAAAAGGCTTTTTACCAAAACAGTTTGAAGCCAATAATCTATTTTTGTCTTATGCCAAAAATCAGTTACAAGCAACGGGGAATGCACAAAATCTGCGTATTAAAGTCAATGCGCCTGCTTTATACGAAATCTATTCAGGTTTACGTGGACGTGCGTATGGCTATATCAATGTGCAGTCGCAGCCACGCTTACAAGCCACTGCCAATTTCGCTGTTGATCAGTTCAGTGTAAATAATATTTTCAGCGTGCGTAAATTGCGCCTACAAGGTGAATTGCCAACCTCTGAAAATACGCCAACGCTGATGACGGCATCCATGGAAAATTTACGCAGTGGCAACCGTGGCATCGAGCAAGGGCAGATTTCTTTAGCAGGTACACGTCAGGCACATATTTTAAAACTAGAAGCCGAAAATAAGCTGAGTAAGTTTTATGTACAATTGGCGGGTGGTTTAAATGCACAAAATGATTGGATGGGACAAATTCAGAAAGGAGATTTTGACTCCTTAAGAACCCACTTGGCACAGCGCCAAAACGCAGCCGTGATTTATCAACATAGAACCAGTGAGTTGTATGTTGGTGCGCATTGTTGGATGAGTCAGCAAAGCCAATTGTGTTTTGATCAACCTATTCGTGTGAGTAAAACCAAAGCCAATGCATCATTTGTGACTCAAAACTTAGACTTAAATGACTTTTCTGCATTTATGCCTGAAGGTTTGGCGATTACAGGCAAGGTTAATGGGTATGCCAAAGCGGCGTGGGCAAAAGGACAGAAGCCAAAAATTGATGCACATTTGGTCACGCGTGATGGCGTCATTGGACTTGCTGCGGACGATCCACAAGATATAGGCTCAACCTTGCGCTATGAACAAGTGGCTGTGGTCGCAAAAAGCATTGCCGAAGGCTTGAAATTACGCATAGATGTGAAAACACCTGAAATTGGTACAGGTTATGCCAATGTGCTGATTGATCCTTACACTAAAAACATGCCAATGCGCGGTGAAATTGCCTTTGATCAGGTACAACTTAAAGTTTTTAAACCGTTTATTGCCGATGTGCGCTCAATGGCAGGCATTTTGTCCTTTGCTGGCAAGATCAATGGGACTTTAACTTCACCATTGCTCACAGGTGAAATGCGCCTGAAAGATGGTGCGATCAGCATGATTTCGTTACCTGTAAATCTGACCAATGTGCAGGTCTATTCCTCTATCCGCCAAGATCAAGCCAGCATTAATGGCGCATTTAACAGCGGTGGTGGTGTAGGGCGTTTAACGGGCAGTGTGGATTGGAAAAATGATCCGCGTATTCAGTTAAATTTAAACGGTAAAGACTTATTAATTCGTCAAGCACCGCTAATTACTGCAATGATTACGCCAGATGTATCCTTAGATGTTTTACCTTTCCAGAAAAAACTGAGTTTAAAAGGACGTGTAGATGTACCTCGGGCTTTAATTTCTATGCCTGAAGTGTCTGCACCTGTGGTTAACGTGTCTTCGGATGTGCGTGTGGTACATGAAGGACAAGATCAACTGGCATTATTACGTTCAGCTCGTCCATGGGATATTCGTGCCGATCTTGAATTGAATTTGGGTGATCGGGTCATTTTCCAAGGTTTTAATAGCCGTATTCCACTGATTGGACGTTTGTATTTATCTCAACGTGGTTTAGAAACTGCGATGCGTGCCAATGGTGCGATTGGGGTCAGCCAGCGTGTGAAAATTGAAGCCTATGGACAAAGTCTGGATTTGAACCGTGCCATTGCGCGTTTTAATGGCCCAATTTCTAACCCAACTTTAGATATGGATGCCAATAAAAATGTACAGGGCAGCATGGTCGGCTTTAGAGTTACAGGCACAGCCAGCAGTCCGAACATTCAGGTCTATAACGATGCAGGCTTATCTGAACAAGAAGCATTAAATGCTTTGATCACAGGTCGTATCAATGAAGGTACCAGTGGTTTAAGTCAGACCGAAAGCTTTAAGTCAGACGTCAACAATACTATTGCAGCGGCAGGTATTAGTATGGGATTGGGTGGTACACGTGCCTTGACCAATCAAATTGGACGTACCTTCGGTTTAAGTGGTTTGGCACTTGATGCCCAAGGTACAGGCGATGATACCCAAGTCAGTTTGACGGGTTATATCACCCCAGACTTGTTTATTCGTTATGGTGTGGGGGTTTTCACACCTGTCAATAAATTGACTTTGCGTTATCAAATGAATAAGCGACTGTACTTAGAAGCCAGCCAAGCTTTAGAACGCGCAGTGGATATTTTCTATAACTGGCGCTTCTAACGGCAACCTCACTTAAAAATGCGTTCTATCAGAGCGCATTTTTTAAGCTTGTGCATGGATAGTTTCGTATTTATGTCAACTTTTGATTATCATAAGCACAACAGGAGAGCTTCAATGAAAAAGATTTTGGTGGTGACTGCAGTGCTTGCATTAATGGGTTGTGCAGAAAAGAAACCCTTAACCCCTGAAGAACAATGGCAAGGCTATTGCCGAAGTGTTGGCAATGCTGCGCGTACCATCATGCTAGATCGTCAAAATGCGATTGAAAAAGAACGTGCGATTGAGCATGCCAATAAAATTGAAGATGACATTACCCGTAATTTTATCTCAGAGATTATTGAGCAAGTATATGCATTGCCACTTGAAGAAATTAATGGTGATGTTGATGCGGCACGTGAAAAAGTCCGTACGCAATTTACTGAAAAATGTATCGCGACCCCGCATGATAAAATGCCTGATTACAAACCGTTCTAAAAGAACGGTTTTTTTATGAATTAAAATTGAAATATGTTTTGTACCTCTATATCTTTTATCAAAAATAGCCTAAGTAAATCAAACGTCTAAAACTAAAATAATCAACAAATAAATTGTGACAAGTTCTAAATCTTAAAACTGGCAAAGCTTATCTTTTTCATGAATAATTAAAAACATAACAAAAACAGTAGGAGCGCATAATGGAAGTGGTTGCTTACCTGCATAATGCAGATTTGCTCTTAGAAGATGAACAAGGTGTCGCGGTAATTGGCGGCAGTCATTATGTTTTAAGTTTAGGTGATCGGGTGTATTTACGTCAGCAAATTGATGCACCTGCAAAGATATATCAAGTTCAAATTTCATTTACCAGTGCAGAACACTGTATGCTGCATGAAGATGAAATTCAACTCAAGTTTGAAGGTAGTCGCGAACAATTACAGCACTATCTTCAAGCCACAACAGTACACTAAGGTGGAATATCATTCATTCATTAGAACAGGCAACATGAGTGTTGCCTTTTTTACGAGTTAAACTTTAGGCGAAAAGTTAGTGTACATACAGACAAAGTTAAAATTAAGTCGTGTTTTGTCTGTAAATTGAACAATATGCGCATCATTTAGTTATAAAATAATGGGCATCACAAAGAAACACTCTAGTTGCATTAACTTTTAACCGGAAGTTTAGTAAAATTTTGCAGTCCATATTGTTTGTGATGCTTTAAAAGCAGGAATTCACAAATAATTTTTTAAAAAAGAGGAATAACACCGTGCTAGAAGCTTACCGCCAACACGTTGAAGAACGTGCCGCACTCGGAGTCCCACCGAAGCCACTTGATGATGTGCAAACAGCTGCATTAGTTGAATTATTAAAAAATCCACCAGCAGGCGAAGAAGCTTATTTGGTTGATTTGATTGAAAACCGTGTACCTGCAGGTGTTGACCAAGCGGCATACGTTAAAGCTGCTTTCTTAGCTGCTGTAGCAAAAGGTGAAGCAACCTCTCCACTCGTTTCTAAAGAGCGTGCTGTTTACTTACTAGGTACTATGCTTGGTGGTTACAACGTAGCACCTTTAGTTGAGCTTTTAGACAATGCAGAATTATCTGGCTTAGCTGCTGATGCATTGAAAAACACTTTGCTTGTATTTGATGCGTTCCATGACGTAGCAGACAAAGCAAAAGCAGGTAACGAAAACGCGAAAGCAGTTTTACAATCTTGGGCTGATGCTGAATGGTTCACTAGCCGTAAAGATGTACCTGAAGAAATCAAACTTACAGTTTTCAAAGTAACTGGCGAAACTAACACTGACGACTTGTCACCTGCACAAGACGCATGGAGCCGTCCAGACATTCCATTGCACGCAAATGCAATGTTGAAAAACGTACGTGATGGTATCAACCCAGAAGTTCCTGGTGAAGTTGGTCCATTAAACCAAATCAAAGACTTAATCGCGAAAGGCAACCAAGTTGCTTACGTGGGTGACGTTGTAGGTACAGGTTCTTCTCGTAAGTCTGCAACTAACTCTGTACTTTGGTTCTTCGGTGACGAAATTGCGCACATTCCAAACAAAAAAGATGGCGGCTACTGCTTAGGCGGTAAAATCGCGCCAATCTTCTTTAACACAATGGAAGATGCGGGTGCTTTACCTGTAGAAATCGACGTTTCTAACATGAACATGGGTGATGAAATCACTCTTAAGATCGACCATGCTGCTGCTAAAGTAACAGCGTTCAAAGACGGCGCGCAAATCGCTGAATCTGAACTTAAAACTCCAGTGCTTCTAGACGAAGTACGTGCTGGTGGTCGTATTAACTTGATCGTTGGTCGTGGTTTGACTGCTAAAGCGCGTGAAGCTTTAGGTCTTGCACCATCTACATTGTTCCGTACTCCAGTACAACCTGAAAACACAGGCAAAGGCTTCACTCAAGCTCAAAAAATGGTAGGTCGCGCTTGTGGTCTTCCAGAAGGTCAAGGTGTTCGTCCAGGTACTTACTGCGAACCTAAGATGACTACTGTTGGTTCTCAAGATACAACAGGTCCAATGACACGTGACGAATTAAAAGATTTAGCTTGTTTAGGTTTCTCTGCAGACTTAGTAATGCAATCTTTCTGTCACACAGCTGCGTATCCAAAACCAGTTGACGTTCAAATGCAACACACGCTTCCTGACTTCATCATGAACCGTGGTGGTGTTTCTTTACGTCCAGGTGACGGTATTATCCACTCTTGGTTAAACCGTATGCTTCTTCCAGATACAGTAGGTACTGGTGGTGACTCGCATACTCGTTTCCCAATTGGTATTTCTTTCCCAGCGGGTTCTGGTCTTGTAGCGTTCGCTGCAGCAACTGGTGTTATGCCACTTGACATGCCTGAGTCTGTACTTGTGAAGTTCAAAGGTAAAATGCAGCCTGGTATCACTTTACGTGACCTTGTACATGCGATTCCTTACTACGCAATTAAAGAAGGTGACTTAACTGTAGAGAAGAAAGGTAAGAAAAACATCTTCTCTGGTCGTATCTTAGAAATCGACTTAACAGAAATGGAAACTGACTTAACAGTTGAACAAGCATTTGAATTGTCTGATGCTTCTGCTGAGCGTTCAGCTGCAGGTTGTTCTATCACACTTTCTGAAGAGAAAGTTGCTGAATACCTTCGTTCAAACATCACCATGCTTAAGTGGATGATTTCTGAAGGTTATGGCGATGCGCGTACTATGGCTCGTCGTGTTGAGAACATGGAAAAATGGTTAGCGAACCCATCACTTCTTAAAGCTGATGCTGACGCTGAATACACTAAAGTGTATGAAATTGACCTTGCAGACATCAAAGAACCAATCCTTTGCTGCCCGAACGACCCAGATGATGCAAAACTTCTTTCTGACGTTCAAGGTGACAAAATTGATGAAGTGTTCATCGGTTCTTGTATGACAAACATCGGCCACTTCCGTGCTGCTGGTAAGTTATTAGACAAAGTTCCTGGTGGTTCTTTATCTACTCGTCTATGGTTAGCGCCTCCAACTCGTATGGACGAGCGTCAACTTATGGAAGAAGGCTTCTACAACACTTATGGTAAAGCGGGTGCGCGTACAGAAATGCCAGGTTGTTCATTATGTATGGGTAACCAAGCACGTGTAGCACCGAACACAACTGTAGTATCTACTTCTACACGTAACTTCCCGAACCGTTTAGGTCAAGGTGCAAACGTTTACTTAGCTTCTGCTGAGCTTGCATCTGTTGCAGCGGTACTTGGTAAGTTACCAACACCAGAAGAATACCAACAGTACGCTTCTCAAATCGACAGCATGTCTGCTGACATCTACAAGTACTTGAACTTTGACCAGATGGAAAGCTACACAGACGCTGCTGCGAATGTAGACACCAAGAAAATTGCTGCTGCTCAGTTGACCTAAGTTAGGAAAAGCAAACGCAAGAGCAAATCTATGATTTGTTCGAGTGTTGAGCGATAAGCAAGATCAAATAAGGGCTGATTATTCAGCCCTTATTTTTATGTGTAAAATTTCAATCTAATAATGAATGACATTTAAAACAGCATAGATTGTGATATTTCAGCTTGCCTAGCTGATTTTAAAAATAGGGGCGTAAGCTATGAAATAAATTAGGATTTAACTTATTAAAACAATATAAATTTGCCTATCAATACCGTTCGTCATAAAATAATGTAAACTGCGTCACAAAATATAATGGATTAATGCTGGTATTCAATTTTAATTATAATTTTTGGTAAAAACTTTATTGAAATGAACTACTTAGTTTTAATTTTAATGAAATTGGATATTTTTTAATAACTTACTATAATGATTGTAAAATTATGTAATTAAAATGTGTCATATTATTAATGCATTGACCAATTAAAAAAATTTTGCGTCTCTCTTTAAATATGAAACTGGGTTGTTTTTATGAATTTAATAGAAACAGTTTTTGACTTTAAAGCGCTTTCAATGCAGCAGCAATCGTATTTTTTTGAAAAAATTTATCAATTCGATCAAAAAATCTTTCCAAATTCGAGTTTAGAAGAATTTAAAGCCTTTGTTTATGACCCCGATGCAATCGCAGTCACGGTTATTCAATATCATGATCGAGATCAAGTGGTTGGGCAAAATGTTATTCCTTTTATTTTGATTCATTATAATGAACAGCCTATGCATGTGGTCAATTCACGAGCGGGTTTTTTGTCTGAATATCAAAAACAAAATTTGACGATTCCAAGTGCAGTCAAAGCCATGTTGAATCGACGCTTAAAAAATCCATTTATTCCATTGTGGTTTGTGATTAGCATTAATCAACCGAAGATTTATTCTTTGTTTGCTTCGCGTTCTAAAAGTTTTTTCCCAAGAGTCGGGAAAACTATGCCTAAGGAATATCATGAAGTTTTGCAGCTTATGGCGGCACGGTATCCTGAAATTCAAAAGCGCGGTGAAGGCGTATATGTGCATGAAACTCATTCTCCAGCACGAAGTTTTGAGCAACTGATGCATTTGAGAATTCCGCAAGATGTACATTCCAATTTCTTTTTGCAGCACGCGCCTGATTATTTTGATGGTTGGGGCATTATGTGTATTTGTAAATTAGACGGTAAAACTTTATCTGAAACGGCACTCAATTTAGCACTAAACAGAAAAGTGGATTAGGTGCTTATCACATCGAAAAACTGTAATCCTCTGTACGTATCCTGTTGACTCTATACTGCAGTAGATGATGAATTTGGGCAGTGATGGGGTGTAACCATCATCTTCACCAAAGTTTTATTGAGTGAAATAATGATCTTGATGTTTGCAGTTGCGACAAAATAAGGACACATAATTTTCTGCGTCATAATCGACAGTCAGTTCATCCGATCCGCAGTGCATACAGCGTTTAAGTGAATAAAATTTAAGTCGTGCTTCAATTTTTCGCCAAGAACGCCACACAGGTTGAAAGAAAATCCTTTCGTCATAACCCAAAAAGCGGAAGAATAAAATTTCGCTCATATAGCTGAAAGGCAAATTAGGCGGGCGTGGCAGGGTAGAGGTCTCCCATTTTTCAGCCACTGACCGTTCTCGGTATTGCTGCACAGTCTTTTTCAGTAAATTGGTATTAATAAAGTTTTCATTACGCGGTTTGAGTGCTTTTTGTTGGTATAAAAATTCCAAAGCAGTTTGCACCAAGTAATAAATTTGTCCAACCGCCAAGACATCTAAAAGTCGGTAGCAAAAGCTCTGAAAACTATGGTTGCCCGCAATTTGTATTCCCCAAGTCCGACAATAAAATTGCATAAACTGCACAATCTCTTGATACAGCAATAAATACAGCGCATCTTTGACTTCATCTGCTGTTTTGAACGGTGTGCCCATACTCAGATTTTCATAAAACCAATAACGTAATTGTTGTGCAATGCTGAATAAGCTTGGTTCAGAATAACCATCTAAACGGACATTGATATAATATTGCTGCGCATTTTCCGCAAAATCTTTGGCAATTAATATTTGCTCTTTTAGCAAATGTTTGATCATGCCGTGCTGGAAAAAATAGTTGGGGGTAATATTTAAATACTTGATTTTTTCCCAATCTATAAATTCTTCATGTGGAATATGTTCCTGTGCATGCTGATCTAAAATACTCAATAAAAATAATTTATCTATAAAACGCAGCTGATTTAATTCGCGTTCAGGTGCATCCTGTTTTTTGAATTTTTGTTGTTCTTGCAAGCGGGTTTCCGCCATGATTTTTTTGCGTTGTTGGGTACAGCTTGCGCAATGACAGTTTTGTTGTTGGCTATTTTGAAAGATGCGATGTTCACAATGACTACATTGGTGAAAATTTAATTCCTGCTCATATTGTTCTGCTTCTACCCAATACATAGATGCCTGACACAAAGGGCATAATGTGCTTTCATCTAATTGTTTTTGCAGAATTTGTAGCATTGTGAAATAGAAGCTCAAGTAAATCGTGATATGTCATTATACATGGCTTGTGTACTGAAAAGTGGAAGCTTCTGTGCTTTTGATCATCATCAAAATTAGCCTGTGTTGGTCGTATTTGAAGTGAAGTTGCATATCAAAATATTAAATTTACGCGTAATAGCAATACAGGTATTGATTTAAACAGTCTGCTTTTATGTTACTTGTACAGGATTAATCCAGATAGGATTGAAAAGCTTGGGTTGAGCGCCCATATAAATCAGCATTGTTGAATAAGACTGAAATAGATTGTGTGCAGACAGATGTTGAAAGTTGTCGTATGATCATTGCAACTTTACAAAAACAAGCGCATCGCCACAAAGAATGAGGACAAGATGAATATTGCAGCAAATCCTATGGTTGAAGCCAGCCAAACTATCTATTTAAAAGACTATCAAAAACCTTCATTCTTGGTAGATGCTGTAGAGCTAGATATTCAAGTCTATGCAGATTACACCCAAGTGGGTGCAACATTGAAAATGCAGCGTCAGACTGCAGGCGATTTGGTGTTATTGGGCCGTGATTTAGAATTGAAATCTATTATTTTGAATGGCACGGAATTATCGGAAAGTGACTATCAATTAGATAGTGAGCAGCTTCGCATTGCAAATGCACCTGATCAAGTCACGTTAGAAACCATCGTGATCATTCATCCTGAAAGCAATACGCAACTTGAAGGCTTATATCAGGCAAGTTCTGATTTATTTGTTACCCAAAACGAGCCTGAAGGTTTCCGTAAAATTACCTTCTATCCTGACCGCCCAGACGTATTGTCGGTATTTACCACACGTGTTGAAGCCGATAAAAAATATCCTGTGTTATTGGCAAACGGCAACTTGTTAGAAACAGGTGAAGCAGGCGAAGGTCGTCATTATGCGATTTGGCAAGACCCGACCAAAAAGCCAAGCTATTTATTTGCTTGTGTGATTGGCGATTTGGCAGTCATGAAAGACCATTATGTGACATCTGAAGGGCGTAATGTTGCACTGGAAATTTATGCAGAAGAAAAAGACATTCCAAAATGCAAAATTGCTATGCAAGCGTTAAAACATTCGATGCGTTGGGATGAAGAACACTATGGTCTGCCGTATGATTTAGATAATTATATGATTGTGGCGACCAGTGCCTTCAATATGGGCGCAATGGAAAATAAAGGTCTGAATATTTTCAATACGTCATGTGTATTGGCCGATGAAGAATACACCACAGATGCCGCAATTATGCGCGTACAGTCCGTGATTGCGCATGAATATTTTCATAACTGGACAGGTAACCGTATTACTTGCCGCGATTGGTTCCAGTTGTGTTTAAAAGAAGGTTTAACGGTGTTCCGTGACCAATCTTTCTCTGAAGATTTACAGTCTGCCGCAGTACAGCGTATTGATGATGTGGCGGTGCTCAAAGCACATCAATTCCCCGAAGATTCTGGCCCGTTATCGCACCCGCCACGTCCAGATCATTTTGTAGAAATTAATAACTTCTATACCGCAACAGTCTATGAAAAAGGTGCGGAAATTAACCGCATGATGTCGACTTTACTCGGTAAAGAAAAATTCCGTAAAGGTAGTGATGAATATTTCCGTCGTCATGATGGACAAGCAGTCACGGTTGAAGATTGGGTCAATGCTTTAAGCGCAGGTTCAGGTGTCGATTTATCTAATTTCCTGACTTGGTACAATCAACCAGGCACACCAAAGCTTGAAGTGCAGGGCGAATACGATGCGGCTGCGCAGGTTTATCGTTTAAATTTAAAACAAAGTCTGAAAAGCAATGCCAAATATCCAAACTTAAAAGCATTGCCTATTCCTGTTGCATTGGCATTGTTCAATGCAGAAACAGGCGAGCAATATATTTTGCAGTCTGAAGCTTTGGTTGAAAACTCAGTAAAAGATGGTGTGTATTTGTTTGATCAGGCACAAGCAAGTATTGAATTTAGCGGTATAACTGCGCATCCCGTTGTTTCTTTATTGCGTAATTTTTCTGCACCTGTGAATTTAGAATTTAACTATTCTAATGATGAATTGGCATTTTTAATGCAGCACGAAACCAATGGCTTTAACCAGTGGCAGGCGACTCAGACTCTATTGGAACGTATTTTATTGGAAGAACATGCAGCAGATACTTATTTGCAAGCCATGAAAAATACAGTACCTGCTTTAATTGAAAAAGATCCTTTGTTGGCATCACGTATTTTTGATGTACCTTCTGAAGGCTATTTGGGCAGCCGTATTGATCAAAATTATCAACCTGAAAAAATTCAGCAACAACGCAATGCGCTGTTAGATACATTGGCGCGCGAACTTGGTGCATTCTGCAAAGAAACCTATTTAAGCCTTGATCCAGACATGCAGCAAGATTTCTCTCAGGCAATGGGTGTACGTGCTTTAAAGAATATCATGTTGGCGTTAATGGCACGTCAGGGCGATGCCGAAGCGTTTGAGCTGGCAAAGCAGCAATACCAAACAACTCGAAATATGTCTGAGCGTTTAGGGGCATTGCGTGTCTTGGTGTGGAATGATGCACCGCAAGCCAAAGCTGCTTTGGAAGATTTTTATACACGTTTTAAAGATGAAGCTTTAGCACTTGATCAATGGTTTATGGTTCAAGCTTCACATCCAAAAGCGACAGCTGAAACCATTCAGGCTTTAACTGCACATCCTGATTATGATTTGGGTACACCTAACCGTATTCGTTCAGTCAGTGGTGGTTTAAATAGCAACCCTGTGAATACATGGAGTTTTGGTGTTCAGCATTTTATTGACTTAGCCAAGTATTTAGATGAGAAAAACCCAATTGTAGGTTCGCGTTTATTGCAGGTGTTGTCGCGTTGGTACACTTTGGCAGAGCCACAACGTAACCAAGTGCAAGCAGCGTTGCTAAATTTGCAGTCTGTGGTGAAATCTAAAAACGTGGTTGAAACCCTAAATAGTATGTTAGAGGTTTAAGTTAAAAAACTAAAAGCCATTTCATCAATTCGTTGAAATGGCTTTTTTGTGGCTGGAATACATTAAAAATAATCTAGCTTAGTCACAGCGAATTTGATATTCATTTTTATAGTTGGTGTAAGTTTCATTTAATTCAGCATGTAATTTTTCTCGTTATATTGCCGATCTTCAGGTTTAGAATTTTTAAGTACAATTGGCATATATTCATGTTTGTAAATCTGCGTATATTCTTCACAAATAATATGTTTGCGCTCATCTGCAGAATAGTTATCTAAATCGCGAAGCAAGATTTCATTCATTTTGGTATTGATGAGATCGAGTTCATCAAACATGCTTGGGGCTTGATCTGACGGTTGGGATGGGGAACAGCCGAAAGTGATAAAGCTACATATCAGAACGTAAACCCACTGCTTCACATTGACCCCAATGATAAAAAATCAAATTTATATTATAGCCTTAAAAGCGTAAAATTTAAGTGAATAGTCAGTTTTATTGGCAGTGAAATCAATTGAATGACAGTGTGTCGATTTTGTGTATTTAGACAATATGGCTGACTTGGGAAATGCAGTTTTATGTGTTAGTTTTGATGAAAATGAATGTTTTTCTGCGCTGAATTTCTGCAGATGAGTATCTAAAAAAATCACGAAAAATTGAGGCATGAAATGGCTAAACATTATGACTATTTGGTAATTGGGGCAGGAAGTGGTGGTATTGCTTCGGCCAATCGCGCGGCGCAATATGGTAAAAAATGTGCATTAATTGAAGTTGCAGATTTGGGCGGGACTTGTGTCAATGTGGGGTGTGTGCCTAAAAAAGTGATGTGGTATTCTGCGCAAATCGCCGATGCTATTCAAAAATACGGCCCAGATTATGGTTTTAATACTGAATTAAAATCGCATGATTGGAATACGTTAATTCAAAATCGTCAAGCTTATATTCAGCGTATCCATGCATCGTATCAATCAGGTTTAGCTAAAAACAATGTTGATGTGATTCAGGGCTTTGCTCGTTTTGTAAATGAAAAAACAGTTGAAGTAAATCAGCAGCAATACACTGCAGATCACATTTTAATAGCCACAGGAACTGAGCCAACACGTCCAGATATTGAAGGGGCAGAGCTAGGAATTGATTCAAACGGTTTCTTTGAATTGCAACAATTACCAAAACGCACGGCAATTGTCGGTTCGGGTTATATTGCCGTAGAGTTAGCAGGTGTTTTAAATGGGTTGGGTTCAGAAGTTGGATTGTTTATTCGTAAACAATTGCCGCTGCGTAGTTTAGATCAATTTTTAGGTGAAACATTACTTGAATGTATGCGTGATGAACATATCCAAGTGCATACGCAAGCCATTCCAAAGAAAGTCACTCGCCAAGCGGATCAGTCTTTGTTATTACATCTTGAAGATGGTTCACAGCATGAGGTCGATTGTCTGATTTGGGCAGTTGGACGTAAACCAAATACACAAGCATTGAACTTGGCTGCTGCAAATGTGCAGATTGATGAAAAAGGATATATCGCAGTAGATCAATTCCAAAATACCAGCCAAGCAGGTATTTATGCGGTGGGCGATATTATTGGAAAAATTGAGCTGACACCCGTTGCTGTTGCCGCAGGACGTAAATTGTCTGAACGTTTATTCAATCACAAACCAAATGAATATTTAGATTATCAAAATGTTGCCACGGTGGTCTTTAGTCATCCGCCTATTGGTACGGTGGGTTTAAGTGAAGCGCAAGCCATTGAACAGTTTGGGCAAGATCAGGTCAAAGTCTATCAATCTTCTTTTACCTCAATGTACACGGCTGTAACTCAGCATCGTCAAGTGTCTAAAATGAAATTGGTCTGCGTTGGTGATGAACAGAAAGTCGTGGGCGTGCATGGTATTGGCTATGGCATGGATGAAATTTTGCAAGGTTTTGCAGTCGCGGTCAAAATGGGCGCGACCAAGCAAGATTTTGACAATACTGTCGCAATTCATCCAACTGCTGCAGAAGAATTTGTGACTATGCGCTAATGGAGTAGCGTAGTCGCACACAAAGAGTATGGGTTAAAAAAATCCATACTCTTTTTTATTTTTGAAATTTGTAGATAAAAAATCAGAAGATAAACGTCAGAAAGATAAAGTTTGTTATCGTTATTTAGTTAGCCTAATAAGAAACCCACCGAAGTGGGCTTGTGCGATCAAACACCATCCATTGTGTCTGGGGTAGATTATCTCACGAAAATGATTAAGGTTTGATTAAGAAATTTTTGTTTTATTAAGTTTATCTTTACAACTTTGTAGTCCATGCTGCAAAGACTTTAAATCTATGTTATAATATAACTTGTACAATAAAAATATCTCTATTCTCTCGTAGTTATTCATCATCATGCTGTGCTGCATTTATTTTCTATGCACTGCAAATTAAGTGTGATGAATGTTGTTGTATTAAAAACTATGCTCAAAATTTTAATTTGAGCTTGATTTGTAAGTTATAAATGAATTGGTGTAAATATTGAAAAAAATGCAAACAATGCTTGCGAAAGCAGTGAATGGTCGCGAAATTATGGTGTCTTTGGTGGCATCAAAGAAAAAGCAAAATACCCGTGATGGTTTTAAATGGGTCGAAGTCGGAAAACATGTGTTGTTGGAATGTGGTCAGGAAATTGAACTGAATTTAGATGGTCGCAGTTTTTATACCGATACGCATGAAATGTTCCGTTTACCGCATCGGGTTAATTAAGTTTTGGTCTGAAATGAATATTCAACCTAGCTAAACTGGATTGCATAATATGTAATTTAGAAAAGCTTTTAAAAGTTTTATCCAGAAAAATCCCGTTCATTGGCGAACGGGATTTTTTTATTTTATCTTTTACTGTGGCAGAGCACAGTTGGTAATGAATTAAACCTTAACAATCAAAACAGGAACAGGAGACTGAGTCAGTACGTTTTGGGCAACGCTACCGAGCATCATCTTTTTCACTCCAGTACGGCCATGCGAACCCATAATAATCAGGTCAGCACCAATTTCATTGGCAATTTGTACAATCCCTTCAGAGGCTGCAACACCGCGGATAATTTTGGTATCTACCGAAATACCTTCACGGCTAAAGGATTGCTGAATTTCAGCCAAACGATTTTGTGCATTTTGTTCAGCCTGCATGAAATAATCGGTAATTGCTGGTGCAACTTTGTAGAAGTCCACGCCTACAAAAGGATCAACTGCAATTACACTCATAATAGTAACAGGGCAATTTAGATCTTTTGCCAATGAAAGTGCTTGTTCGGCTGCAGCATAAGACATAGGTGACTCATCTACTGGAACAAGTAAGTGTTTATAAGTTGTCATGGCAAATCCTTATTAAAAATTTATGATGAAAATATGGCTTAAAATAGTGATTAAGCTTTAACTACAAGCACAGGTAATTCTGTATGACGTAATACGTCTGTGGCAAAGCTACCCAATAATAATTTTTGGAAACCTTTACGACCATGTGAACCCATCACAATCACATCGGCATTTAAGTCTTTCGCAGTTTTGATTACACCTTCAGCAGATACCAAACCCTCAACCACGCGAGTTTCTGCATTTACACCCACTGCTTTCGCAATTTCATCTGCTTCTTTTAATGCCTTTTGTGCATTGGCTGTCGCTTGCACAAAGTATTCTTTCATAATGGCAGATGAATAATTATAGTAAAAGTCAGAATCAGTAAATGGGTCTTCCGCAACAAGGCTAATTAAGGTGAGTTTACTGTTAAATACTTTGGCAATTTCAGCTGCATGTTTGACCGCTGAAAAAGAAATTTGTGAACCATCTACAGGGACTAAAATATTTTGGTACGACATGCGGGTAACTCCAGAAATTATGATTATTCGCCTTACACTTTATTGATAGCATATAGTCTATATAGGTTCAATTTAAAATCTGAAAAAAGATTGATAATTCATTTAATTACCCGCCAAATTTGCTGAAAGAAAAGATAAGCTGAAGATGATGAATTTACTCAACTCAACGGCAAAGCTATACGATAAAATAAGATGCTAAATTTGCAAAAATAAATAGACCTTCATAATTTAATTTTAAATTACTTGGGTTTGAATTGGGCGTATGAATCTTGAGGGAAATGTGGTTTGAAAATAATTTGGATGTTGCTGTGTTTTATGTTGTTAAGTGCTTGTCAAACCACGCAGCAGAACAGTCGAATCATTGCTAGTGCATTTAATCTCACCACAGGCTTGCAGCAGAAAATCATGGATCGCTATGCACCCAAAAATATACAAGTGCAACATGATATTGTGTATGCAACGCAGCCTAATTTGAGTTTTGACTTGTATCAAAACAGTCAATTGCAAGATTTAGCCGCACGCCCGACAATTGTCTGGATTCATGGTGGTGGCTGGATTGCGGGCTCAAAAGCACATGCACGTGGCTATTTTAAATTATTAGCCGCGCAGGGCTTTAATGTAATTGCAGTACAATATCAATTCGCCCCGCATGCAACTTATCCTACTCAGTTGCAACAAATTGATCAGGCTTTAAATTACATCACGCAACATGCAGAAAAGTATCAGCTTAATCCACAACAATTATATTTGGCAGGTGATTCTGCAGGGGCGAATTTAGCTAGCCATTATGCCGAATTATTGAGTAATCCTGCATTTGCACAGCAGTCTAATTTACAACCGACTATTCAGCACAAACAACTTAAAGGGCTGATTTTGCACTGCGGGATTTATGATCTAAAAGCGTTTGTTGAAACTGCGCCAGATGAAATGAATATCGTAGAGTGGGGTGTTTATAATTTGGTGCAGGCTTACACGGGAGATCGGAAACAGGACAGTGAATTTCTGAAGAATATTTCGCCTATTCAACATTTAACGGCAAACTATCCTGCGGTATTTATCAGTGGTGGTAACAAAGACTTTTTAACAGAAACTCAATCTATGCCGATGCTGCATGCTTTACAGCAACAGCAGATTCCTGTGACGACAGCATTTTATCCAGATACAAAAGCATGGTTAATTCACGAATATCAATTTTTTATGCACCAAAAAGAAAGCCAGCAAACTTTTGCTAAAACAGTAGAATTTATCCGAAGCACAGCAGACCCTAATGTATCGCGCATACAATAAATCAATACGATGCTTCAGAAAAAGTGTTTTTTAACTGCTTAAGTTATTTAGCTTTTGCTTTGTTTAAACTTTAAAACTGCCAAAACCACACAACCAAAAATCAGTCCCCAAAATGCAGAACCAATACCAAAAAACTGCACCCCAGAAGCACTAAATAAAAAGGTCAATAAAGCGGCTTCACGCTCTGCAACGTGCTGAAAGGCGAGGGCGATGTTGTGTCCAATAGTGCCAAGCAGTGCAATTCCTGCCAAAGCAGTAATAAAAACAGCTGGGAATGACATCAACAAACTGGTGAGCGTTGCAGCAAAGATCCCCATCAAGATATAAAACAAACCGCAGCTAATTCCCGCAATATAGCGCTTACTGGCATCGGGATGCGATTGATCATCTAAGCTAATCGCAGCACTGATGGATGCGATATTGACACTAAAACATCCAAATGGTGCAAAAATAGCTTGTGCTGTGCCTGTCCAACCAATTAAGTGACGTACATTTGGGTTAAAACCATAGCTTTTGATCATGGCAAGACCGGGTAAATATTGCGATGCCATATTAATGACAAACAAAGGCAGGGCTAAACCTAAAATAGCAGACCAACTTAATTCAGGTTGCATCCAAACTGGTTGTGCAATACTCCATTGCACACTCGGCATTTGAAATTGCAAGAAGATTGGGCATAGTGCGACCCCAATCAATACAGTTAAAACAATGCTATAACGCGGGCTAAATCGTTTTGCCAATACATAGGCTGCCAATAAAGACAAAATAAATGCCCATGCTTCTTGCAGACTGGTAAATAGGGCAATCCCAAATTTAAGCAGCACACCTGCCAACATGGCGCTGGTTAAGCTTTGTGGAATATAAGTCAGTACCTTTTCAAAAATACCCAAAAAGCCAAGCACTGCTGTGAGTACGCCACAAAACAAAAATGCGCCAATTGCTTCGTGTAAGCTATAACCGCTGCCCGTGGCGATAATCAGTGCCAAGCCTGCGGTAGACCATGAGGTCGCCACAGGATATTTAAATTTCCAAGATAAAATCAGCCCGCTTAGACCAATACCTAAACCCAACGCCCAAAACCAAGAGCTGATTTGCTCAGCACTTGCGCCTAAAATTTGTGCTGCCTGAATGACTAAAACCGCGGAAACACTAATACCGACCAAGAAGGTAATAAAACCTGCAAATACTGCAGGCACAGAGAAGTCATTTAAAAGTTTTTGCATGCTTTCTTAGACATATTTTCTATAATTTATGAACAGATCATACACATTTGAACAAATAGTCAAAAGTGTTTTTTATACTTTTTTTATAGCGTTGAGCTTGCCAGTCTAAAGCCAAAACCGCAGAACAAAATACCAATGCTTGCAACGCAAATGGCTGCAATTTTATAGCGTTGATTGAAATAACTGGCTAATTTGACTCCTGAAAAAATCAAGATAGATAAATAACCCATGCTAATGATTTGTAGGACGATGGCTAAAACAGCAAAGCTCAGCATCGGGTAGGTGTAATCAGGATTGACGAATTGCACAAAAAAAGACAAATAAAACAAAATTGCTTTTGGGTTAATAACGCTAATCATTAAAGCAGTTCGGTAGGGATGAACCCGTTCAGTTGTATTGCTCGTTGCTGTTGTAGAAAGATTGGCGTGCGAAGTTCTGGTTTGTGGAAACCATGTTTTATAGGCTGCAATCAGTAGTTTAATACCTAAATAGCCTAAGTAGAGCGCACCAACTACTTTTAATAAGGTGAATAGCCATGGAAAAGCATGCAATAATGAGGCTGCCCCTAAAATGGTGCACACAATTAAAATCAGATCACCCGTAAATACACCGAAAGCAGCTGCATAGCCTGTGCGTATCCCAAAGCGTGAAGCCACTGACATGACATAGAGTGAGTTTGGGCCAGGCAAGAGCACAATTAAGGTTGTGCCAATTATAAAAGTGCTGAGGTCACTAATACCAAACACGCAAACTCACCTAAATAAAAACCGATGTTGCAGTATAACAACATCGGTTTTGTGGCTTAGTAAAAATTTTGGAATTTTACTGGGATAGGTTAAAGCTTAAGCTTTAATCTCTGCATCTAAGCCGAAAGACTGGCGTAATAGGGTGGCAAGTTGCTCACGCGCTTTAATAAAGCCATCAATGCCGCCTTGTAACAATTGGAACGCCATCAAATCTGCCTCAAGTTGCGCTTTGAATTGTTCCTTTTCAATTGCTGCCAGTGGTTCAGCTTGAACTTGAATGCCATTGGTCGATAACGCTGCAGCGACTTCTCGTTCATCAGCTTCAAGTTCTGCCAATAAATTTGGTGCAACGGTCAATAAATCACAACCAGCTAAAGCCAAAACCTGATCTATACTACGGAAACTCGCGCCCATAATTTCAGTTTGTACTTGATGCTGTTTATAGAATTGATAAATTTTCTTCACCGAAAGTACACCCGGATCTTTTTCAATAGGGTAGTACATGACATTTTCAGCTTTTTTATACCAATCTAAAATACGACCCACAAATGGTGAAATCAACGTCACTTTGGCATCTGCACAAGCATGTGCCTGATGTAAACCAAACAATAAGGTTAAATTGGTGTGAATGCCTTCGGCTTCCAACACTTTCGCCGCTTGAATGCCTTCCCATGTCGATGCAATCTTAATCAAAATGCGGTCTGAATGAACACCATAAGCTTGGTACAGTGCTAAAAGTTCTTTGGCTTTGGCAATGGTTGCATCAGTGTCATAAGACAAAGAAGCATCTACCTCAGTCGAAACACGACCTTCAATCAGCTTTAAAATTTCTACACCAAATTTGACCGTTAAAATATCAATGCTGCGCTCAACCAATAGATCATTTATATAACCTTCAGCTTTGGCTTGCTCAAATGCAGCTTCAATCAACGCTTTATTTTCAGGTTGATTTGCAGCCGCCGTAATGAGTGATGGGTTGGTGGTCGCATCCAAAGGACGAAACTTTTCAATCGCAGCCAAGTCACTACTATCTGCAACAATGGTGGTTAAGTTTTTTAGTTGATTTAAGGCTGTCTGTGTCATTCGAGATCTAGTTCTTAGGTTATTGCTTATACATTCAGTTATATCACAAACAGCTTTTAACCCAAGTACCAAGCAAGCGGGTTTGTGGATTATTTACCAGTTTTTCTCAGATTTCGGACGTGATTAATCAAAAAATGAGCAGCAGCGCCCAATTGATGTTCTCGGCTCCAGACCAAATCGACAAAATATTCAAATTTTGGGGTGAAATCTAGCAGCTGTAAAATTTTTAATTCGTGTTGTAGTTCAGGATGTTCATTCAGCATTTCCAAGGGCAAGACACCCCAGCCTAAACCCTGCTTAATCATACTGCAGGCAGAATGATGATTATCGGTACGCCAATAGTGCTTAGAAAATAACAACTCGGGTTTAATCTGCCGATCACGGCTCGCCACTACAATTTGCCGATTTTGTAAAATCTGTTCAAAACTGACTTGATCAGATTCAGCCAGCGGTGAATGTCGGGCAGCGACAGGCACTAAAATTTCACGTTTTAATTCCACAAATTGTTCACTGCTTTGTAATTGTTCGCGTTCAAACATAAAGGCCAAGTCCGCTGCTTGAGTCATGAGTAAATGCAGTGCATCTTCTTGTGGCGCAGAGAAAATATTGATCTGCAATTCAGGAAATTGCTGTTCTAGTAACACAATATAATCTGTCCAGCGAGTGTGTAGTAATTCAGACACCACCACAATATTTAAGTGTGCTTCCAGCCCAGAACTGAGCGCAAAAGCATGTTGTTTCCATTGCTTCATTTCTATGAGCAGTTGTTTGCTTTTTTCGTAAAGACTCTGCGCTTGTGGGGTAGGCAAAGGTTCACGCCCAATCCGTTCAAACAGTTTTAGGTCTAAATCAATTTCTAAATTAGCAATGGACATACTAATTGCCGAAGGCACCTTGCCCAATTGGCGTGCAGCTGCAGAAAAAGAACCCGTTTCCATGACGGTGATAAAAATAATCAGCTGATCTTGATTGATATTCATGACAGAGGTTGGCTTTTATCTTTCAATATTATTGATGGATTCTAACTCGATTGGTCAATTAAATGAAAATAAAATAAGTGGGGAAGGGTAAGTATTTGAGTAAGCAGATGTTGATTTCCAAAAGAAGATGGGTACATGCCCTGAGTTATGAAGTGATTTTATTGGTCATCATTGCTTTGGCATTAAGTTATGTGTTTGAAATGCCAATGCAAGTGACAGGTGGTCTAGGCATTGCGATGGCGGTGACATCGGTGCTGTGGAATATGTTGTTTAATCACTATTTTGAAAAGTTTGAAGCGCAACACCAGCTACACAGAACTTTTAAAATACGCGTTTTACACGCAATTGGTTTTGAAGGTGGCTTAATGCTCGCCACTATTCCCATGGTGGCGTATGCACTAGAAATATCCATGCTGCAGGCAATTTTGATTGATTTATTGATGACGCTCAGTATTTTGCTCTATACCTTTATTTTTCAATATTGTTATGACCATATCGAAGCGAAATTGGGTTATGCTCCGCAACATTCAGTCAGATAAAACGCTAGTAGCTAATTAAAAGTGAGCTGCTATAAATTAAGCGCTATAAAAAAGCCACCTGAGCGAATCAAGTGGCTTTTATTGCTATCTAAATTGGAACTAGGCAGAATTATTTTTCAATAATGGCTGTTACACCTTGACCGCCTGCTGCACAGATTGACACCAATACGCGACCTGAACCTTTTTGATTCAGAAGTTTCGCCGCAGTGGCAATAATACGTCCGCCTGTTGCTGCAAATGGGTGACCTGCTGCCAAAGATGAACCTTTAACGTTTAATTTGCTACGATCAATTGATCCTAAAGGTGCATCTAAACCTAAACGCTCTTTACAGAAGTTTGGATCTTCCCATGCTTTTAAGGTCGACAAGACTTGAGATGCAAACGCTTCGTGAATTTCGTAATAATCGAAGTCTTGTAATGTTAAACCAGCACGTTCAAGCATACGTGGAACAGCGTACGCAGGTGCCATCAATAAGCCTTCTTTTTTACCTACAAAATCAACTGCTGCAGTTTCTTGGAAAGTCAAATAAGCTAAGACTTCATGACCGTTGGCTTTTGCCCATTCTTCAGATGCAAGCAATACACATGATGCACCATCGGTAAGTGGGGTAGAGTTACCCGCAGTCATGGTACGCGCATCACCTTTACCAAAAGCAGGTTTTAACTTCGCTAGTTTTTCTACAGTAGAATCTGCACGTAAGTTATTGTCACGTTCTAAACCTAAAAATGGCGTGATGAGATCATCAAAGAAACCTTCGTCATAGGCGGCTGCCATTTTTTGGTGAGATGAAGCTGCTAACTCATCCTGCGCTTCACGAGAGATGCCCCATTCCAACGTAGTAATGGCTTGGTGGTCGCCCATTGATAAACCTGTGCGTGGTTCACCGTTACGTGGCGCATCCATTAAATCTTTAATGTTGATTTTGGTTAATGCTTTTAAGCGGTCTTTACCTGTTTTTGCAATGTTCAATTCAAGCAATGCTTTACGCAAACCATCGCCAAATGCGATTGGCGCGTCAGAAGTCGTATCTACACCGCCTGCAACACCAACCTCGATTTGACCCAGTGCAATTTTATTCGCAACTAAAAAAGCAGCCTGCAAGCCAGTACCACATGCTTGTTGTATATCGTAAGCAGGTGTTTCAGGAGCAAGGGCAGTATTGAGTACGCACTCACGAGTCATGTTAAAGTCACGGCTGTGTTTGAGCACTGCACCTGCAACAACTTCACCCAAACGCTGACCTTGTAAGTTGAATCGTTCAACAAGACCATTTAATGCTGCTGTAAACATATCTGTATTAGATGCAGTAAAGTAAGCGCCATTAGAACGTGCGAATGGAATACGGTTACCACCGATAATAGCAACGCGGCGAACAGTGTTTTGGCTCATAATTTTATCCTGTTGAACAGAGGTATTGGTATTAGATGGTGCTTTTGTTTGCGTTGAAGCAGTTGTTTTAGCACGGCTAGTCGTGCGGGTACGTGTAGTTTTTGTCGTACTCGTGTTGGAACGGGTTGCAGTGTTGCTACTTTTGCTTGTACGTTTAGCAGTTGATGTATTTGACACAGAATCCGTTGCAGAATTTTCCACTGCTGGATTTTCTTGAGTTGTTTTGCTCATAAGGCTTTTCCAAGCATGTTAAGGGTCTACTTGATGCGTACATTAGCACAATAGTATGACAGCTGAATTGACTACAATGACATTGCAGAATGCATTCAGGTCAAGACATCTGATAATTAACTCAAGTATGATTTAGCACAAACGGGTAACGCTATTGAAATGTGGGCATTTGGCATCATATTGATGTTAAAAGATATCGTGTAATCCATCAAAAAATGAATTTATGAGAGATAATAATCATGACTGATCAATACCAAACATTTGCAAAATCTCCTATTGGTAAATTTGTCATTAAAAATTTGGGTTTACCATCCCCAACTTTTTTAGATCGTTTTGAGTCTGCAACACCAGTGGTAAAAGGTGCAGTACTTTTAGGTGCAGCCCCTGCAAGTGATTTGTCTGCATCAATTGCACAAGTTTTAGCTAATGTACATGCCAACAGTTATGCAGGTAACAATGCAGAATTGCAACAAGCTGCGGCAAAAGTGGGCTTAAATTTAGGTGCATTCAATCCAGGCGATAAAGAATCTAAATTTAAAGTGGTGGTGTTTGATGCTTCAGGTATTGAAAACTCTGAACAATTAAAAGCGCTTTATGAGTTCTTTAACCCAATCGCACGTCAAATTCAGGCTTCTGGTCGCGTGGTGGTGATTGGTACTACACCAGAAACTGCAGGCAGTGTGAAAAAAGCCATTGCACAACGCGCTTTGGAAGGTTTTGTAAAATCGGTAGGCAAAGAATTTAAAAAAGGCATTGCGGCTAACTTAATTTATGTCGATCAAGGTGCTGCAGCAAACTTAGAATCTACGTTACGTTTTGCAATTTCACCACGTTCTGCTTATGTGTCAGGTCAGGTGATTCGTGTGTCGAGTGCTGCAACTGTAGATGTAGATTGGGCAAAACCATTGGCAGGTAAAACTGCAGTGGTGACAGGTGCAAGCCGTGGTATTGGTGAAGCGATTGCGCATGTGTTGGCACGTGATGGTGCACACGTTATTTGCCTAGACGTTCCACAACAACAAGCAGATTTAGACCGTGTTGCTGCTGAAATTGGTGGTTCAACGCTAGCAATTGACATTACTGCTGCAGATGCAGGCGAGCAAATTAAAACAGCTGCCGCTGCACAAGGTGGTTTGGATATTATTGTGCATAATGCGGGGATTACCCGTGACAAAACTTTGGCAAATATGAAACCAGAGCTTTGGGATTTAGTCATTAACATCAACTTGTCTGCAATTGAGCGTGTGAACGATTACTTATTGGCAAATGATGGTTTAAATGCCAATGGTCGTATCGTTTGCGTATCTTCAATTTCAGGTATTGCAGGCAACTTGGGTCAAACCAACTATGCAGCATCTAAAGCTGGCGTGATTGGTGTCGTGAAATTTACCGCACCTGTTTTAAACAACGGTATCACCATTAATGCGGTTGCACCGGGCTTTATTGAAACGCAAATGACTGCTGCAATTCCTTTTGCCATTCGTGAAGCAGGTCGTCGTATGAACTCTATGAGTCAGGGTGGTTTACCTGTA
The DNA here is from genome assembly GCF_013418795.1 of Acinetobacter sp. YH12120. Taxonomy (NCBI): domain Bacteria; kingdom Pseudomonadati; phylum Pseudomonadota; class Gammaproteobacteria; order Moraxellales; family Moraxellaceae; genus Acinetobacter; species Acinetobacter sp. YH12120. Next base: position 102,665 of record NZ_VPBI01000009.1, read on the forward strand.
GACGTTGCAGAAACCATTGCTTACTTTGCTTCATCGGCATCGACAGGTATTAATGGTAACGTGGTACGTGTTTGTGGTCAAAGCTTGTTAGGGGCTTAACACTAAATCCTCTACCTATTAGAGAGGATTTAGGAGGGGGGAAAGGGTATATTATTAACCCTCTCTCTAGCTCTCTCCCTGAGGGAGAGAGCACTCCATTAAATAAATTAGAAAAACTTCTCAAAGGTTTAGTATGAATACTCGCCATTTTAGTCAACTTCCAAAACCCTATTTAGCCTATCCAAAAGTGATTCAGGGCTTAATTTTTAAAAAGCCAAAAGGTGAAAAAGTTCTGCCGCAAGTTGAATATGTGGTGGATTCATTCAAGGTCGATCAAAAGCATTTAAAAGCCTATAACGCAGTGACAGGGTTTAAAAATAACGGCTATATTCCTGCAATTTATTTGGCTGTATTGTCACAAAGTCTGCAAATGCACATGATGACCCAAGAAGCATTTCCATTTGCAATTTTGGGCTTGGTACATATTCGTAATCAAGTTAAACAAAGCCGTAAAGTTGGATTGAATGAACAACTGACCTTGTCATGTAAATTTGGTGAATTGCAACCACATGATAAAGGCGTACAGTTTGATTTTATTACCACCGTTAAAGTAGGCAATGAGGTGGTGATGGAAGGTTTGACCACGTATTTAGCACGTCAAAAAACCACCACTAAAGCTGCTGCAAAGCCTGCAGAAAGCAAAGCGCTAAACTATGCCGTTCAAGCTGAATGGGATATTTCTGAAAATACAGGTCGCCGTTATGCTTTAACGTCTGGCGATTTTAACTTAATTCATATCCACGCGATTACTGCAAAAGCATTTGGCTTTAAACAAGCGATTGCGCACGGCATGTGGAGCAAAGCCAAAGCCTTATCTAGTTTAACTTTGCCAGATGCTTATGAAGTCGATGTGTGGTTTAAGTTACCTATGTATTTGCCATCTAAAGTTGAGTTTTTAACTGCAACGGACGCTAAAAATACAGATTTTTTAATTCGTAACAGTAAAAACCAAAAACCGCATGTGACAGGTGTTGTCACCGCGCTTTAATTCAATGATCGAAAGCCCAGATTATTTAAATTTGGGCTTTTTATTTGCGCTAAACTTTTATTAACAAGAAAAACGAGATAAACAGGACGATGCAACATTTAAAGGATTATATTTTTGCTGAAACTGAAAATTATCGTGGATGGGTTGCGCCTGAATTTCATGATTTAGCGATGCAATTTAGCCGTTTGCAAAATGCACGTAGCCAACAGGGCGGGGCTGCTTTAGCGGTGTACTTTCAAGGTCAGAAAGTCGTCGATATTTACACAGGTAAAAAGTCGCCAGATGAAGACTGGCAAGCCGATACGTTATCGGTATGTTATTCCACAGGCAAAGGTGTATTAGCGACACTGGCACATATTTTGGTCAGTCAAGGACTGGTCGATTACGATACTCCCATTTATATATACTGGCCTGAATTCGCCCAAAATGGCAAAGCATTGATGACCTTAAGGCATGTGCTGAGTCATCAAAGTGGTTTATATGACATCCGTAATATCATTGCCGATGCGACTGAAATGGCAGATTGGTCGCACATGCTGGATGTGTTGGCTCAAGCCAAGCCACGTTTTGATGTAGCAAGTGAGGCAGCGTATCAACCTTTAACTTTTGGCTGGCTGGTCGGTGGGATTTTAGAAAAAGCTACAGGTCAAACATTGGCTGAATTGATGCAGCAATACTTGGTTGAATCTTTGGCTTTGGATGGGGCTTATTTTGGTGTGCCTGCGTCTGAGCTTTCCCGTGTGGCGCGACCATTTAAAACTGCTGTGACATCAGCGCAAACAGATACATCACCCACAAATAAACAGACAGCTAAAGTTCAAAGCCAAACTAAATCGAGCAAACGTCCTGTATCAATATTCGATAAAGTCATTGCATGGAGTGGGCAAAATCCGCAAGACTTTCAGGATGGCATGATTCCCAAAGGCATGAAAAATTTTAGTTTTTTTAGTGATACAGGCTTACAAGCCGTGATTCCTGCTGCCAATGGTGTATTTACTGCACAAAGTTTGGCACGTATTTATGCCATGTTGGCGCAGGGTGGATCATGGCAAGGTCAGCAATTGATTCAGCCTGAAGTTTTTCAGAAATTGAGCCAAGTGCAATATGTGCAGCGTGATCGGGTTATGCCTATCCCGATGCATTGGCGATTGGGCTATCACCGCGTATTAAGTTTGGGTAAGCGCTCTCACGGTTTTGGACACATGGGTTTTAATGGTTCAGGCGCGTGGTGTGATCCTGACCGTCAACTCAGTTTTGCCTATACCCATAATTTTGCTGCAGGTTCTTTAATTGGTGATTATCGACTTTGGGGACTGAGTCAGGAAGCCATTCGCTGTGCAGATCGGCAATTGCAAGGGCGTAAAGGCTGGTTTTAGGCGTGATTGTACGTTCACTCTTTGCCAAAAAAACAGTATGCTTAGACCTGTAAAAAGGAGCATTCATGTATCAGGTACTTGCGCGTAAATATCGTCCTCGTAATTTTAATGAATTGGTGGGACAAAACCATGTATCACGGGCATTGACCAGTGCTTTGGAACGTGGGCGTTTGCACCATGCTTATCTTTTTACGGGAACACGTGGTGTAGGTAAAACTACCATTGCGCGTATTTTGGCCAAATGCCTGAACTGTGAAACAGGCGTGACATCTACCCCATGTGAAGTGTGTCCGACCTGTACTGCGGTCAATGAAGGTCGTTTTATTGATTTAATCGAAATTGATGCGGCGTCACGTACTAAGGTTGAAGACACACGTGAGTTGCTCGATAACGTACCTTATGCACCGACTCAGGGACGTTTTAAGGTTTATCTGATTGACGAAGTGCACATGCTGTCTACGCATTCGTTCAATGCTTTGCTAAAAACTTTGGAAGAACCGCCTGAGCATGTGAAGTTTCTGTTTGCGACCACAGACCCACAAAAACTCCCTATTACTGTGATTTCGCGCTGTTTGCAATTTACTTTGCGTCCATTGCAGGTCGATGAAATTACCAGTCATTTAACGGATATTTTAGCCAAAGAACAGATTGTTGCAGAGCAAGATGCAATTTGGCAGATTGCTGAATCTGCGCAAGGTTCTTTGCGTGATGCGATGTCTTTGACAGACCAAGCCATTGCTTATGGTCAGGGTGAAATTCATCATCAAGATGTCAAAGACATGCTGGGCTTGATTGATCGCACCATTATCTATGATTTGATTTTAGCGATTCATCAAAACCAACAGCAGCGTGTGAGTCAGTTGTTATTACAATTTAGACAGCAAGCTTTAGATGTGTCTTTGGTGTTGGATCAGTTAATTTCGACACTGCATGAATTGGCAATCATGCAATATCTGCCAGATTTAAACCTAAAATACAGTGCTGAAATTAATCAAAAAATTCAGCAGCTTGCGGGTCTGATCTCTGCACAAGATTTACAGTTGTATTATCAAATTGCTTGTAAAGGACGCGCCGATTTACAAATTGCCGTAACCCAAGAACAAGGCTTTGAAATGTGTGTACTGCGTTTACTGGCATTTCGACCTTTGCAAGCCAATGAAGTGTTGGTTGCTGCGCCACAAAATACTGCACAAACAGCGGCTTCCCAGCCAGTTGCTCAAATGGAGCAAACTCCACAAGCTGTGGCAACTCAAAATACAGCACAAGCGGAACAGCATGTAACTGAATTAGATGCGGTTGCAACACCTGATCTTGATGGATTTGACTATGAGGATGACGATTATTCAGATCACACCACGACACAAACCAGTGTTGCAGAACCTTCTTCAGATGATTTTTTAGATGAGGATGAGCCTGAAGCTTTAACACATCAAGATCAACAGTCGATTCAAGCGCAACAACCGACTCCGCAAGCGCTACACTCAACAGCTGCGATTTCACCAGAATCTATGTCAGAACCTGCAGTGAATGAAGAAACTGCAATACAGGCTGAGGATAAGCAATCTGAATCTATCGTGTTTGATCCAAATGCAGATGCACAATTGTTTGGTTTAGATGAAGATGCCTCATCGGTAAGCACTACATCTGATGTGCAAAGTCATGATGATTTTTTACTGGAAAGTTTTGATGCCGTTGCACCGTTAGGTGATCTTGCTGCATCAGCCGAAACATCGCTAGTTTCATCTACACTACAATCGAATAATGCTTCACCGTCAATTACACAAAATGTAAGTAATGCAGAAACCGCTTTATTTGATTTAGCAGCGACTGAAGTCGAACCGAATGTTGCCAGTGCGACAGCACAACCGCAGCAAACCATAGCATCTAATGCCGATGATCAATTAATGCCGCAGGATATTCTGCGTTTACAGCCGCAAGTTTTAGAAGGTGAGTGGACTTTAGACAAGTGGGAATATTGGTTTAGACACAGCGAGTTGTCACCTGCCGTGCAAGAATTGGCGCAGCATGGCGTAATGACGGGGCAGATTAATGCTGAATCGGTTTTTCATATTCCTGAGCAATATCAGCAGTTATTGACTCAACTGCAACATGCTTTAGAAAGTGCTTTAAAAGAACAGTGGAGTAAAACTCTGTTTAAAGTGCAATATGAAAATGTGGATGACACGACACCGTACATTTTGCAGCAACAGCGCAAACAACGCGCTTATCAACGGGCTGAAAATTTATTGCATCAAGAACCGATTGTGAAAGATATTTTGCAAAACTTTGATGGCGAATTACATAACATTCAGTTGAAATAACCTGTTGTTAGCTTTTGTTTGCAGAATTTTAAGGCTGGGTCAAACCAGCCTTATTTTTTGCTAAGCGCAAGCTGAATCTGTGCTTTTATATGGCTGTAATGCTTCGCGGATGGAGTCAGGAATCGGGCAGTTTTGGCGTGTAATTCGATCTACAAATACATGCACCACTTGTCCTTGTGCAGCGGCAAGATTTTGATTGTTTTTAAAAATTGCCAAATCATAAATTAAGGATGAGTTTCCAATTTTTTGAATAGCAACACCTACTTCAATCATTTCAGGATAGGACAATTCCTGCAAAAAATGACAGGTGGAATTGACCACTAAACCAATACAGGGTGATCGTTTGGGTTCAAAGCCTGCTTTTTGCATCAGTAGGGCATTGGCTGCGCTGTCAAAATAGCTGTAATAAGTGACATTATTGACATGTCCATACATATCGTTGTCTGCCCAGCGAGTTTGGATGGGAAAGAAAAAAGCGTATTGCTCACGGGTTTTGGTGTCAGGTTTCACAAGTTTACCTATATTTTTATCGACGTGGTGTCATGCTTTAATGGGTGGAAATCATCCCAAATAAATGTAGAAAGTTAAATACAGAACGTTAAGCGTAAATGTTAGGCATAAATGGCTTGGTAAATCTGTAACGCATCCTGCATTTGCATTGCTCTCGGGTTGTTTTGCAATAAACGGCTTTGCAGCATCGCATCTTCTGCCAGTTGTGGCAGCATGTTTTCTGCTATGCCTAGGGCATTGAGTTTTAACACCAAGCCACTTTGATCTAAATGATTTTGTAAATGATCAATAAACAAATCACATAATCCATCTGTGCAGCCTTTACTGCGTGGGTCTAACCAACACATCAGTTCTGCATAATACTGTTTGGCTGCAGGCACATTAAATTTTAAAACTTCGGTTAGTACCAATGCATTGCTATGCCCATGTGAAATATGGAAATGTCCGCCTAAAGGATAGGCAAGCGCATGTACCGCAGCCACAGGAGCATTGGCAAAGGCTTGTCCTGCCAGCATTGAACCAAACAGCATGTTTTGCCTTGCTTGCATATTGCTGCCATCTTCAAGCACTAATTTTAAGTTTTGATCAAGTAAACGCAGCGCATGTTTTGCCAGAAAATCTGAATACGCATTTTTTTTGATTTTAGAAGTATAGGCTTCAATGGCATGTACCATCGCATCTATACCTGTGGCTGCGGTAATCTGTGCAGGTAGATGACGGGTAAAATTGGCATCTAAAATGGCAACATCGGCATATAAAATAGGAGAAACAATGCCTGTTTTACTGGTTGCACCTGTGGTGACAATGGAAATAGGTGTGACTTCTGAACCTGTACCTGCCGTTGTGGGAACTAAAATGAGTGGTAAACGTGGTGCTTTCGCATTGCCAACACCGTACAAGTCCGACAGTTGTTGAGTTTGTGCAGGATGACTCAGCACGGCAATAATTTTGGCGACATCCATCGCACTACCCCCACCAAAACCTAATACAACATCAATATTTTGCTGTTTGGCAAAATCAACTGCTTCTAACACAATCTGTTCTGCGGGGTCGGCTTGCACATTCGAGTAAATGGCATAGTCCAGTTGCAGTTGCTTTAAAATTTCTAAAATAGGTTGATGTAATTGTTGTTGTAAAATGCCAGCATCGGTGACCAATAACAAACGCTTATAATTTTTTTCGGTTAAAACCGTTTTTAGTTCAGAAATTGAACCCAATCCAGAAATAATGTTGCCAACTGTTTGAAATTGAAAATGCTGCATCGTCTTTATTCCTAATTTTTATACTTAATTCAACATTATTGTAGGGTCGCGATATAGGATTCATATCATAAATAACTTAACATAAGACTCTTAAAAATAAAGTAGCTTTGAGGTTGTTTATGTCATCCAAAACGCCATATAAGGTGTTATGTGTTTGTTTGGGAAATATTTGCCGCTCTCCAACGGCAGAAATTGTACTTCGACATTTTTGTGATGAACAACAACTCAATGTGTTGGTAGATTCTGCTGGAACCAGTAATTATCATCCAGGCAAAGCCCCAGATTTACGCAGCCAAAAACATGCGTTCAAACGTGGTTATGACTTATCTACATTGCGCGCGCGTCAGTTACGTATACAAGACTTTGTCGAGTTTGATTTGATTTTGGCGATGGATTTTGAAAACTTAAGCAATATTCAATCTTTAATGCGCCGTGCTGAAGCTGAACTGGGCAGTTTGCGCGCTGAAATAGCCTTAATGAGCGAACACGATCCGCATTATACGCAGCAAGAATTACCCGATCCATATTATGGCGAAGCCGATGGTTTTGAGCGGGTGCTCGATCAATGCGAGTCGAGTAGTCGCGCATGGGTGAAAGTTTTACAACAACAATTTGAATTGAAGGTTTAAGTCATGCACATTCACTACAACATGCAACTCAAACCTTTCAATACGCTCAATTTAGATGCAACTGCGTCGCATTATGTCAAAATTGAAAATATTCAAGATGTACAGGATGCTTTGGCATTTGCCCAGAAAAAACAATTAAATGTGCTGATTTTATCGGGTGGTAGCAATATGTTATTGCCTGAACATATTCATGCCTTGGTCATGCACATGGATATTCAGGGCATCGAAAAATGCGCTGAAGATGATGCAAGTGTCACCCTAAAAGTTGGGGCAGGACAAGTCTGGCATGAGTTTGTGTTGTGGAGTACGGAACAAAAGTTATATGGTCTGCAAAATCTGGCTTTAATTCCAGGTTTGGTCGGCGCTTCACCTGTGCAAAATATTGGTGCTTATGGCGTTGAAGTCGGTGAGTTTATTGAATCTGTGCAGGTCTATGATCGTGAATGCCAACAATTCAGCTCAATTGTTGCTGCAGATTGTCAGTTTGCCTATCGACACAGTATTTTTAAAGATCATCCCAACCGTTACATCATTACCCATGTGACTTTTAAACTGTTAAAACAGGCTGCGTTAAAATTAAATTATGGCGACTTAAAAGCTGCTGTAGGCGATGAGCAAACTGCTGAAAATCTGCAGCAACAAGTCATTCAAATTCGCCAAAGTAAGCTGCCTAATCCTGCAGAATATCCAAATGTAGGTAGTTTCTTTAAAAATCCTGTGATTTCGACTCAGCAATTTGACCAAATTGCAGCACAATTTCCAAATTTACCCCATTACCCACAGCCGAATGCGCAAGTTAAAATTGCAGCAGGCTGGTTGATTGATCAAGCTGGCTGGAAGGGAAAACAACTGGGTGTGGTGGGTATGTTTCATAAACAAGCGTTGGTTTTAGTCAATTATGCCGATGCCACTTTGGCAGATGTGCAACACACCTATCGTGCTGTGCAGCAAGATGTTTTGAGTCGTTTTGGTATTTCACTAGAACCTGAACCTGTGTTATTTGATGAAACAGGTTTGATTCGTGCACATCAACCGGTAGGTTAAGTGAAGATGAAACAGAATCATTGGATGCTCAGATTGGTACAAATTGCTGCCGTGCTATTTGTATTGTTTGCAGCGTTCATGATTTTTATCTATTCACCTTTTTATTCTACTTTGGTGGTCAAAACGCTGAACACTTTGGTACCTGTAGAAGTGAATCAAGTGGCAGCAAAAAGTCAGCAAATGGCGGCTTTTAGTGATCAAGACAGCTTGGAACCCGGTTCAGATTTATGGATTGCCCGACAAGCTTATTTGAAGCTGATGGAGCAAGAGATTCAATCTGAAAATTCGAAAAATTTAACTTTAATTCAGGCTCGTTATAAAGCCTTACAAGCGCTTATTTTAGAAGAACAAACGCAAAAAAAATTAGCATCTGAGCAAGAGTTGCCGCAAGTCCCATTGTTGGTGTCTAATGCAGCTTCTGAAGCAGTTGTAGAAGACCCATCCGAAAATGTAAAAGCCTTGCTCAATTTGGATAGTCATGAAAATCAGGTACTCATGGAACAATACTTGGAGTTTTTAAGCACTCATAAAATTGCCGAAACCGAAAGTGAGCCTGTAGATGAAGAAATCTTTAAAGATATTGCTTTAATTCAGCAACAAAATATTCCAAAAATACCTGCAAACTCTAAACCTTATGCGATTGTGGTTTTAGGTGGTGGCTTAACTTTAGATGATAATGGCAAAGATATTGTGGTCAATGACTACACACGTTTACGTTTAGAAACGACCCTAGCGGTGGTAAAACAATATCAATTGCCGATTGTACTGAGTGGTGTAGAAGCACCTTATATGCAGCGTTGGTTAAAAAAATATGATGTCGAAGCAAAATTATTAGAAGATCGCAGCATGAATACTTGTGAAAATTCACGTTTTAGTTCTTTATTATTACAAAAAAAAGGGGGGGCGCCGACAGTGATTTTGATTACAGACCGTTATCACATGCCACGCACCCGCCGTTTATTTGCTTTAAATGGAATTGAAACGATTCCTGTCGAAGCTCCAATGCCGACTCAACTGACCGCATGGCGTCCAAGTGAACAAAACTATGATCACAGCCGCCGTGCCAATTATGAAATGCTTGCCGCCATTCGGGATGTCTTGATTGGTTCTAGCGCATGTCGCGAGGTGCCATAATGCCTGATATTCCATTTTTAAACCCAAGCGTGTTGAAGCAATTAGATTTGCCAGTGCCGAGTAGGGAAACCACACCACAAATTCTACAACCTTTAAATTTGAATCGTGGTTTTGAACCGAGTGTTGAGTTACAAGCCTATCGACAGCTATATGGTTTTCATTTGTTGGACTGTGAACATTGGCAAGGCTATGTGCAAATGCCGTTGTTTAAATTGCATGTGCAAATTTTTCAACCCGATTTAAGCAAAACCAAATTTGATCAGGTGCAGGGCACGGTATTTCTACTGCATGGCTATTTGGAACATAGCGGGATTTATCAACCTATCGTCAAAGAATTATTAGAGCAGGGCTTTAGTGTTTTGACTTATGATTTGCCCGGACATGGATTGAGTGATGGTTATCCTGCCAACATCAAAAATTTTGATCATTATCAGCAAGTATTACATGCGGTTTATCAATATGTAAAAAATGCCGATCAATTGCCAAAACCGTGGTTGGGCATTGGGCAAAGTACAGGTGGTGCAATTTGGATGCATCACTTGTTGGAATTTGCTCAGCGCCGTGAAAATCCATTTGTAGAGCGTGTGTTGTTGTTATCGCCTTTGATTCGTCCTGCAAAATCGGCATGGTGGCATAACTCTGTTGGTTTGGGCATTATCCGTCGGATTAAGCGTGAAGTGCCGCGACATTTCCGACGCAATAATCATAATCCTGAATTTTTACGCTTTGTGCGTTTAAAAGACCCGCTGCAACCTAGAATGATGGGCATGGATTGGATTTTAGCCATGTCTAAATGGATGTTGGAGATGGAAGAACGTCCAGCTTGCCGTATTCCTGTTTGGTTGGCACAAGGGGCGCAAGATCAAACCGTAGATTGGCGCTACAACATTGAGTTTATTCGGCGTAAATTCCGCCTGCAAACCTTACTCATGTTAGAAGAAGGCTCGCATCAATTAATCAATGAACGTGCGGATATTCGTGCGGCTTTAACAGGGCTGATTCCTGCATTTTTACATGCACATAGCTCTAAGACTTATTATTAATTTATCAACCATCTTTTAAATACGGCTCTACATTTGCTTTGATGCTGTTCTCGGCATCAAAGCATATTTATGCTGCGCTGCTCATTAAAATGTGAAGCGATTTCTAAAATAAAATAGTACTTCACATTTATTTTTTATTTCATGCTCGAGTTTCATGTTTCAGTGCTATGCGGCTTTGTTGCACAAAGATTTGAAATGCAAAGCGCCCCTAATTGAGCCAAATTTAAGGCGTAACTTGGGTAACTGGTCGACCTAATTCCGTAAATCTGTTGAGGACTGCTACACGTGCATGAATCTC
>NZ_VPBI01000010.1:0-110471 GCF_013418795.1 Acinetobacter sp. YH12120
TAAATCATTGACATAATTCCAGACGAAGTTCACTTCTGATGCTAGTTGGTCTAACACCTTGCAATGTTTGTCTTTTATACGTAATTTAAGGGTTTTCATGTACTTATATTAACAATCAAAACTCAAGAAAAATAGTCCTTAGTTAAATAAAACGACACTTCATGTCGTGTCGCTTATATCTCTGACCTGAAGGACAGAGTTTTACGCTCCATTTGATAAAGCATGCTAAACTGCCAAACATAGGGATTAAACTGCGTTAACCATGTCAAATATCAATAAAAAGTTATTTAAGCGCTTACATTTAAATCATGCTTATGGACAGCTGATTGCACTTATTTTTGTGCCAATTATGGTTTTGGCATGCGTCGGCACGATGCTAGTTTTATCTGAAACCTCGAATGCCGCAAAAGCACAGCAGCGACAAATGGCAATTGCGATTTTGACCCGTTTTGAGTTGCCATCTGAAGCAGCTTTGCATCAACTGGCTAGCTTTCCGTGGAAGTACGAAGAAGCACGTACTTTTATGCAAAACATGATGAACGAAAAGCACTTGATTCGTACTGCACTGATTGATGCTTCTGGTACACGCCGTTTAAGCATGGGCTTTCAAGACCAAGCCGAATGGCCCAAATTCCCTAAAAATGCCGATTTTTTTGGCCCAATTCTGTATAAAAATAATCATGTGTATGGCATGCAAATTCAGCAAGACATCAACCGTCCTGCATGGTTGCTGATTGAACTGGACAATCAGCCATTACAAATTGCCCGTTATCGGGTCATGATTGTATTAATTGCCACAGGCTTGCTGACCCTGTTGTTGTTATTGCTGTGTCTGAATTTCTATTCACGACGCTGGATTGCACCCATGTATGAAATCCGCATGCAGCTACAACGCCTGAATGCCGATACGCTCGATCAACACATGGTCATTAACAGCACTGGCGAATTACGCTTATTGCAGCGGGATATTGCCAATGTGGTAAAACGCCTGCATTTCAGCTTTTTAGAACTCAAAGAACATACCGAACAAACTGAAGATGACTTGCGCCGCACCCTCGATACTTTGGAAGTGCAAAACATCACTTATCGTCAGGCACGTGACCAAGCGATTTCTGCCAACCAGTCTAAATCGGTATTTTTAGCCAACATCAGTCACGAACTCAGAACACCGTTAAACAGTATTGATGGCTTTATTCACCTGTTATTGCGTCAAGAAAATCTAAGCAATGAGCAGAATTTGTATTTACAGACTATTCGTAAATCATCGGCGCATCTTTTAGCACTCATTAATGACGTATTGGATTTTTCTAAAATTGATGCAGGCAAACTGGAGCTGGATACCGCACCCTTTGATTTAGAAGAAGCCATTTTTGATGTAATGGATATGCTCTCGCCTTTGGCTGCGCAAAAGCACATCAACATGGCCTTTTATTTTGCCGATAACGTGCCGCAATATGTGCTGGGCGATGCTTTACGTTTCAAGCAAATTTTGACCAATTTAATTTCCAATGCGATTAAATTCACCCCCGATGGTGAAATTATTGTACGGGCACGGGTAGAACATGACGATATTGGACAATGCCTGATTCACTTTAGCGTCCAAGACAGCGGCATTGGTTTAAGCGGCACAGACCGTAAAAAATTGTTTGAGTCTTTCTCTCAAGGTGATACTTCGGTCACGCGTCAATTTGGTGGTACAGGTTTAGGTTTGGCCATTTCCAAACAGTTGGTGCATTTGATGCAAGGTCAAATTGGCTTTGAAGACAATCAGGAACGTGCCCCAACCGAAAAAGGCTCGACCTTCTGGTTTACTGCCATGTTTGCAGTAGATGAAGCGCATTCACAGCAGCATCCAAACTTTAAAGAAATTCAGGTGGTGTCGTATTTGGCGCACCCTGCCACAGCGAATGTCTTGCGTCATTATCTTGAAAACTATGCGGTGCGACATATTGAAGCCGCTTCAATTTTAGATTTATTTAGCCGCTTAAAAGATGTATCTGACCTGCAAGACAACACTTGGTTAATTGTCGATCATAGCGGCGACACCGAAGCTTTATTAAAAGAAATCCGTACCCGTTATCAAGGTAACTTGGCGGTGTATGGCTATCAAATGGCGCTAGACCCAAGTCTGTTAAATGAATATCGTGCGCGGGCTTTGTATCAACCACTCAGTCGTTCCGCCTTAATTGACTTACTCAACAATGAAAACAGTTTTGATGAACAGGATTCTGCATCATTTGATGGTAAAGGCCTGCACGTTTTAGCGGTGGATGACCATCTACCCAACCTGATTGTACTCGAAGCCTTGTTGGGCGAACTGAATGTGACCACTACCAAAGCGCAAAGTGGTCAGGAAGCGTTGGGGATTTTGCAGCAACGTATTGAACAGGAGCAGCAACCCTTTGACCTGATCTTTATGGATATTCAAATGCCTGTGATGTCGGGGGTAGATACCACCCGTGCGATTCGTTCTTTAGAATCGACTTTGGAAAATCACAAACGCTTACCTATTATTGCCCTCACCGCGCATGCACTTGCCGATGAAAAGCAAAAATTACTCAAAGTCGGTATGGATGACTATGTCACCAAACCGATTCAGATTGAACAAATCATCCAAATTTTAACCCATTGGACCACGCAAAGTTTTAATAAGCCACCTGCAGTCGATAAAGCCATTGTGATTGAAGCGCTAGATCCACAGGTGTTGGATTGGCAACAAAGCCTAATGCTGGCAGCCAACAAAGAAGACCTTGCAGTGGATTTACTGAAAATGCTAGTGGATAGCTTTGCCACAGAATTACATGAAATTGAACAGCTGATTGAACTGGAAGATTTCCCACAACTCGAGCATGTGTTGCATCGTCTGTATGGTGCGACCCGCTATGTTGGCACACCGAACCTGCAAGAAGTAACAGGCTCATTTGAACAGTTTGTTTCGACCTTACGTAAAGAACGTCGTAAAGCCGATGATCTGTTTGTGCAAGAGGTCTTAAACCGTTATCAGGAATTACAAACCTGTATACAGCAAGTTGAACATGCGGCAGAACACATTTTTACCAAACACAATGCGGTGAGTTAGCCAACATCAAAGTGACATTCACCGCGAACGCCTCAACGAGAAGATACAGTTTGTAAGCACGACTCACCCAGCACTATTCACAAAAAAAAGTCACGTAATCAAAGGCAAGGTCGCAAGGCTTTGCCGTGACTCTGCTGTCATTTATCGCACTGCTGCCCATGTTATGCTTTGCCCAGTAAAAACAAGAGCTCACATCATGACCTTACTTCGTATCGAAAAAAATAATGGCATCGCCACAGTTTCCCTGAACCGCCCAGACAAACGCAATGCCATGAGTTTTGCCCTACTTAAAGAATTGGTGCGGACTGCCGAAAAACTTAAAAAAGACCGCAGCTTACGTTGTGTGATTTTAACAGGCGAAGCAAAGGTATTTAGTGCAGGCATTGACTTGGCCGACCTCAACAATCCACAAAACCGTGCATTTGCGGCTTGGGAGTTAATTAAGCCGGGGCAAAGCCTGTTTCAAAAAGCATTTCTCGTTTGGCAACAATTGCCTGTACCTGTAATTGCTGCAATTGAAGGCTATTGTTTTGGTGCAGGGATGCAATTGGCCTTGGCCGCAGATATTCGTATCGCGCATCCTGACACACAAATGTCGATTATGGAAAGCCGTTGGGGCTTAGTGCCTGATATGGGGCTAAGCCGTTCTTTAAAAGGTTTAATCGGTCTAGACCTTGCCAAAGAGCTGACTTTAACTGCGCGTATTTTTGATGCCAACTATGCCAAAGAAATTGGTTTGGTCACGCATTTAGATGCAACCCCCTTACAAAAAGCACAAGCCCTTGCTGAAGAAATTGCACAACGCTCCCCAGATGCATTGGCTGCAGCCAAACAAGTGCTGGATGCTATGGAACATGCGCCAAATAAATCTTTACGTTTAGAAAAAATTTGGCAATTAAAATTATTGCTGGGTAAAAATAGCCAACTGGCACGTAAAAAGGACAAGAACCCTGAAGTGACCTTTGCACCGCGTCAGTTTTGATTCAGTTCAAACACAACAGACTTTGACCAAAGGCTAAATTGACATTTCAAGCCAGACTTGTACTGTAGGCAAAAATGGAGAATCAGCGCTATGCATTTTGATCGTGACACAAAAATCGCTTTTTTAGGTATGGGACTTATGGGGACGCGCATGGCAACCCGCTTAGTTCAGGCAGGTTTTGAGGTCGCGGTGTGGAATCGTAGCCCTGCGGCTTGCGAATCTGTGCTCAGTCTGGGGGCAAAACCGCTGCAATTGAGCGAGATCGGACAATATCCAGTGATCTTGAGTTGCCTTGCCGATGATCATGCCGTCCAAGCTGTATTAGATCAAATTGAGCCTTTTTTGACTGTTCAACAAGTCATTGTCGATTTTTCCAGTTTGTCTGTAGATCAAACCCAAAAGCTAGCGCAGCAAGCCAACCTCAAACAGGTCACATGGATTGACTCACCTGTATCGGGAGGCACTGCGGGAGCCGAACAAGGTAGTTTGGTGATTTTTGCAGGGGGTGATGCAAACACCATCGAAAAATTAAGCCCGATTTATGATGTGCTGTCACAACGTGTGACCCGTATGGGCGAAACAGGCACAGGACAAGCCACTAAAATCTGCAACCAACTGATTGTTGCTGCCAACAGCACCCTAATTGCCGAAGCTGTTGCCTTAGCAGGACAGGCAGGCGTAGACACCCGTTTACTTGCACCTGCTTTGGCGGGTGGTTTTGCCGACTCGAAACCGTTTCAGATTTTAACTCCACGTATGGCAACTCACAGTTTTGAGCCTGTGCAATGGAAAGTCCAAACCCTGTCTAAAGATTTAAACAATGCCTTACAACTGGCAGCGCAATTTCAGTTACAGATTCCTGTGGCAGAAAAAGCCCTTTCACAACTGCAAGCCCATCAAGCCAAGGGTTTTGCAGAAGCAGATTTGGCCACCATTATTCATCAGGTCGAAGCTTAATCGGCTTGATTCCTGATCCACCCTTTGCCTGCAAGGAGCACCTGCATGTCTAAACTGGCGGTTAATCTGTCGATGATTTTTACCGAAGTGCCTTTAATTGAACGCTTTGCCCTTGCACGCGAACATGGTTTTCAGCATGTTGAAATTCAATTTCCCTATGAGCTGAGTATTGAGCAGATTCAAACCCAACTCACACTCCACCAACTCAGCCTGTGTTTAATCAATGTCCCTGCGGGTGACCTCATGCAAGGCGGCAATGGTTTGGCGGGCGTACCTGGAAAAGAGATTGAATTTCATCATGCCTTAGAGTTAGCCATCCGCTATGCCACGGCATTAAATGTCCCTAGCGTCAATATTTTGGCAGGCAAACAACCTGTCGATGCCGATTTACTGCCTTGCTTAAACACACTGGCAGAAAACCTAAAACTGGCCTGCTCGATGCTCACTCAACATCATATTCAGCCTGTCTTTGAAATGATTAATGGCACCGACATGCCACGCTTTTTAGTACAAAATATTGCGCAAGCTCAAGAGATGCTAGAAGCAGTCAAACATCCTGCTCTTAAAATGCAATACGACTGTTATCACATGGCGATGATGGGTGAAGATGTGCTGAGCGCATTGCAAGAAAACATTCAGGATATTGGTCATATCCAGTTTGCCGACAATCCAGGACGCCATGAACCCGATTCAGGCGAGCTAGACTATACTACTATTTTCAAATGGTTACAGCACAGTGCTTATTCAGGCTATATCGCTGCAGAATACCGCCCAAGTCTGGCGTCAAATCAATCATTTGCATGGAAAGACAAATACTTTCCCTCAAATCAAAGTGGTTAAAATTAAACCGATTTGAAATTTCAGGCTAAAACAGCTATATTAGACGATGAATAATTTTAGGAAATTATACACCCCATGAATTTAGAACCATCGCCCGGCGCTTCTAATTCTCACGATCTTGCAATGAATACCCAAAAGCATGACGTACAAACTTGTCTTAAAGTTGTACATGAAGCTCTCCTTGATGTAAAAGCCAAAGAAATTGTTGAACTTGATGTCAGCAGCATCAGCAATGTTTCAGATGCCATTGTGATTGCTAGCGGTACATCAACTCGCCACGTAAAATCTCTTGCCGACAATGTTGCCGAAGAAGCGCGCAAAGCAGGCTTCCGCCCAATTGGTATTGAAGGTGAACGTGATGCAGAATGGATCTTGGTCGATCTTGGTATGGTAGTGGTTCACATCATGCTACCAACAGCGCGTAAATTCTACGACCTAGAAAGCTTATGGCGCACTACGCCTGAGTCTGTTGCTTAATACAACAGCTCACTTGAGCAGCCTTAAAGATACACAATAAGCGACTTTCAAATAAGTCGCTTTTTTAATGCAGATCTTTTGAAGCTCATATCCCTAATCATTTTTATATCGCATTAATCTACCCACCAAATATTGGTTTATATCATCCCCTACCCAATACATTGCTTCAAACCAATCCTATAAAACTCGCCCGAACTCAATCTGCCTGATCTCAATTAACCACTTTACATCAGCCATAAAAAAAACCGCCCGAAGGCGGTTTCATATCTGGAAACAGTGTCTTAGTGACCTGTACCGTTGATTGATTTAGTCATATCTTCCACAACTTTCTTGGCATCACCAAAGATCATCATGGTCTTGTCGTTATAGAACAAGTCGTTGTCTAGACCCGCATAACCTGTTGCCATTGAGCGCTTGATGACCATAATGGTACGTGCTTTATGCGCTTCAAGAATTGGCATGCCGTAAATTGGCGAGTTTGGATCGTCTTTTGCCGCAGGGTTAACTACGTCATTTGCACCAATCACCAACACCACATCTGTTGCAGGGAAATCTGAGTTGATTTCGTCCATTTCTAAGATGTCTTCATACGGTACGTCTGCTTCTGCAAGTAATACGTTCATGTGACCCGGCATACGACCTGCCACTGGGTGAATCGCAAAACGAACAGTTACACCTTGCTCTTTTAACAAGTTGGCCAATTCTTTGACCGCATTCTGTGCACGACCTTGCGCCATACCATAGCCCGGTACAATTACTACGCTGTCTGCATTTGACATCAAGAAGCCAGCATCATCAGCAGAACCTGAACGGTAGTTACGTTGCACTTGCGCACCCGCTGCTGCCGTTGGTGCTGCTGCACCGCCCATCGCACCACCAAACAATACGTTGATGATTGAACGGTTCATGGCTTTACACATGATGTAAGACAGAATCGCACCTGAAGAACCGACCAATGAGCCTGCAACAATCAGCATGTTGTTTTCAAGTGTGAAACCAATACCTGCTGCCGCCCAACCTGAGAACGAGTTCAACAATGACACCACAACTGGCATGTCACCGCCACCCACTGGTGCAATCCATACCCAACCGAATGCCAAGGCTAAACCTGTCATTGCCCAGAATGAAGTCATGTTACCGCTCAGGAAGAAGTGAATCCCGAAACCGAGCATAGCAAGGAAAATTAACGCTTGAACAGGTTTTACCCATGCACCCGAAATGGTTTTTGCCCATTTCTTTGCCGCCAATTTACCGTATGCAAAAACAGATGCGGTAAAGGTAATCGCCCCCACGAAACAGCCTACAAACAATTCAAATAAATGAACTTTGCTCATTTCATGGAAAGTAATACCATTTGCAGCCAACAAGTCTGGACCAAGTTCGATCAACTTGTTGTTATGAATAATCGCAGCAATCGCAATTAAAACCGCAGCCAAACCGACTAAAGAGTGCATTAACGCTACAGTTTCAGGCATTTGAGTCATTGGCACCGTACGTGCGCGGGCAATACCCACCACAGCACCCGCTGCCATAGCTGCCAGAATCATCCACACAACTGGATTGTCTGCCACAAAGAATGTAGTCAAGACTGCAATCGCCATTGCGATCATGCCGTAACGGTTGCCCGCAATCGCAGTTTTAGGCCCAGACAAACCACGTAAAGTTAAGATAAAGAGCACAGCCCCGATTAAATAGAACCAGTCTGCATATTCACGAATAAATTCCATGCATTAGCCCTCTTTTTTCTTTGCTTTTGGTTTGAACATTTCCAGCATACGTGCAGTCACTGCAAAACCACCGAAAATATTGATGCTTGCCAAGAACACAGCAATCGCACCCAGTACACTCACCACATTAATGGTTTGGAAATCGACACTGCCTTCTACACCCATGATTGGTAGACCAACAGTTTGAATCATCGCACCGACAATAATGATTGAAGAAAGTGCATTGGTTACTGCCATTAATGGCGTATGTAACGCAGGTGTTACCCCCCACACCACGTAGTAACCTACGAAGATGGCAAGGACAAAAATCGTAATTGTTTCAACCATGAGAATTCTCCTTAACCACGCTTTAACAGCACTTGACCGTTATGAGTGACCAGCAACGCTTTCTGAATTTCTTCTTCAGGATTCAATGCGAAGTTCTTGTCGTTATCAAATAATGTTTCAACAAAATTCAACACATTACGCGCATATAGTGCAGATGCTTCTGTCGATACAGTCGATGGAATGTTTGGAATACCCAAAATTTTCACACCATTGGCAGTCACTACAGTTTCACCGCATTGTGAACCTTCGACGTTACCGCCCGTTTCGACTGCCATATCTAAAATCACAGAACCCGGCTTCATTTTTGCCACAGTTTCCGCTTTGATTAAACGCGGTGCATCACGACCCGGCAATAACGCAGTGGTAATCACAATATCCGCATTAGAAACGGCTTTATCGACAATCACTGCTTGGTCTTTAATGTATTGTTCACCAGGCATCCAGCCATAACCATTTTTGGCAGCATCGGCAGCTTTTTGTTGTTCTTCTTCAGACATTGGTACGTCTAACCACTTACCACCCAAAGATTCCACCTGATCTTTTGCCGTTGGACGCAAGTCAGTTGCTTCGACTACAGCACCTAAACGCTTCGCTGTTGCAATGGCTTGCAAACCAGCAACACCCACACCCATGATCACAACACGCGCAGGTTTTACAGTACCCGCTGCCGTCATTAACATTGGGAACATGCGTTGATATTCTGCTGCAGCCAACAACACAGATTTATAACCTGCCAAGTTGGCTTGTGATGACAACACGTCCATATTTTGCGCACGCGACAAGGTACGTGGCAAAAGCTCTAAAGCAAATGCAGACACCTGAGCCGCAGCAAATTGGTCTAATTCAGTATTGCGGTAAGGATCAAACATCGCCACCACAGTGCTGTTCGGTGCAAGTTTTTGAATTTCTTCACCCTTTGGGGCACGAACTTTCAAAATCATTTGGCTACCGCGATAAGCATCATCTGTCATGGTCGCGCCTACTTGTTCATAAGCGCTGTCGATATAAGCGGCTTTTACGCCTGCACCACGTTCAATGACTACGCTATGACCCGCGCTAATCAACTTCTTTACTGTTTCTGGCGTCGCAGCGACACGATTTTCACCGACAACAGTTTCGGTTGGAATTCCGATCTGCATGAGCGTTCCTCAAGCTAGTTTTTCTTAAGTCAACATCGTGGATAACGATGCTTTCCCCTCAGGATAAGTTTTGTTGAATTTTTGGATTCTAATGCAACATTTTTAAATTACCACCCAATATTTATTTAATAAATACCCATATTTTGAACTGATGATTCATAAAAATATTGTTGCGAGATATAATTGATAAGTTTTGCTTCTTGAATATAAGTCTAATTATTCAGCAAAACTTCGATTTGAAGTGTCTAAAAGAAAAAAAGCGATGCTTTGAGCTTGCAGTTGACCACATTTAAATGAATTAAGCATTGATCATTCTGACACGCATTTCACTTAATTGGGAAAATCCGACTTAGCGCTAAAAGATTGCATATCTATACATTTAAGCGCTAAAAGCAAAAACTTAAACACCAAATTGACTTTTTTGACAATTTTTACACCGCACAACAAGGTTCAATTTAGAAGTGTTTTGCGCATCTGAAAACCTTAGAAAAACCTACCTTTGCCTTATGAGTAAAATCGAATATTTGAAACAGTAAAACTTTTAAAAGAAGCTTGAATTTATTCAACTCAGGTCTAAGTTAAGTGCTGCTATTTTTTTCATTTTTTTTGTGCGTCATTTAGTCTGATGATGGATTTTCTCTGTTTTGCAATATTTTTAGCTAATTTGCACCATTATCGTGCAAAGCTCATTTACTCTACTTTTCACAAAATTTATGCCATCTCAAGCAGACCATCTGCATAAAATCGGCTATGCTTACTCAAATACAGCACACAGCTTTATTCATGCAGTCGCATCTGTCTTTATCCATCATACAACTTGTATTTGTGTGCGCGGCATGTGTCACTTTTCTTGCATCCACCTTGCTCGACAGCATTTTTCATGATCAGACTTAACGCCACACAATGGGGCTCCATCTTTGCCTTATTTGCAGCCTTTTTGTTTAGTACCAAAGCCATTTTTATTAAACAGGCTTATGCACTTTCACCGTTGGTCGATGCAACCGTACTCATGGCTTTGCGCATGGCAAGTGCCCTGCCTTTCTTCTTGCTGATTTGTTGGCTCAATCGCCATCACAGTCGCAACATCTCTACACGCAATTGGCTGCTAATAATATTTGCAGGTCTGATGGGCTATTATTTTTCTAGCTGGCTGGATTTTTTAGGGCTGATGTTCATTAGCGCTTCATTAGAACGCATTATTCTGTTTTTATATCCAACGCTCACCGTTCTGGCTTCGAGCGTAATGTATCGGCAGAAACTGAGCTGGCTGAGTCTGTTTGCAATTGCTCTGAGTTATGGCGGAACAGTGATTGTGATGTTACAGGAACAGAGCAATACCCCACATGACACGTATTTTTGGTTAGGCAGTAGTTTGGTGTTCGCCAGTGCAGTGTGTTTTGCAGGCTATTTATTGCTGACCAAAAGCCTGATTCAGCATTTTGGTTCATGGAATTTTACAGGTCTGGCTTTAAGTACTGCCTGCATCGGTACGCTTACGCATTACAGTTTGGTCACACCGAATCCACTGGGACTGGTGCAACAACTGCCTGTAGAAGTGCTGGGCTATGGCATAGCTTTAGGGATATTTGTCACAGTCTTGCCCACCTTACTCATGGCGCACAGTATCGCCCGTTTAGGTGCGGCACAATCGGCCATGATTGCTTCAATTGGCCCCATCTTGACGATTCTATTGGCCACAGCATTTTTAGGTGAACATCTAAATGGCATACAATGGTTCGGCTGCATGCTCAATATTGTAGGCGTGATGATGATCACCTTGTCCAAAAACAAGTTCTCTCATTAAGTTAAAGGCGACATCCTGCCACTAATGAAGTTGAATATTGGATTCAATCTTTGAGCTACTGCAACCCCGTTTTACCATTGACCTTAGGATAATTATGAACACTGCACCCGACATCAGCCAAGATAAAACCCTGCTCTGGTTGATGGCGATCGCCTGTGGTCTATGCGCGGGGGCGAATTATTATTGCCAACCGCTGATTTACTCGATTCATCAATCTTTCCAAATTCCGCAATCCCAAGTGGCATTGACAGTGACTTTTGCACAAGTGTCTTATGCTCTGGGTTTATTATTCATTGTGCCCATGGGCGATATTGTCAATAAAACCAAATTCATTCCCTTATTGATGTTTTTGGCCTCGATTGGCTTATTTTTATGTGCCTTTTCCAGCAATTTAAGCATGCTATGGATTGGCACGATTATCACAGGGCTGTTTTCAGTTGCAGCACAAGTCTTAATTCCCTTTGCCACCATGACCGTAAAACCTGAAAAAATGGGTGAAGTGGTCGGTTTATTGATGAGTGGTTTATTGGTCGGTATTTTACTTTCGACCAGTTTGGCAGGTTTGCTGTCCAACTTATTCCATTGGAAAGTGATTTACCTGATTAGCGGTGTGCTGATGCTTTGCATTGCCGCGGTACTCAAAGCACGCTTACCCTTTATCTCAACCAGCAAACTCAGCTATTTGGCCGTGTTTCAGTCTATGGGCAAACTCATTTTAGAAGAACGTCGTTTGGTCTATCGTGCCTTGCTCGGTGCGTTTGCTTTTGCAGCGATGAGCGTGTTGTTTTCCACCATTGCAGTATTACTCAAATCCAGTTTTGGCTTAGCTGACTTTATGGTGGGCATTGTGGCAATGGTGGGTGTATTCGGTGCTCTTTCGACCAAACACGTGGGGAAAATTGCAGATCGTGGCTATGTTACAGCGCTGACGTGGGGTGGTTTGGCGCTATTGGCAATCAGTTGGGTCTTTCTATACAACGGACAATTTAGCTTATGGAGCTATATTCTTGGTTTTGGCTTAATTAACCTTGGGCTTGCCACCGTACACAGCAGCAACCAAAATGTAATTTTTCGCTTACGCCCCGATGCCAAATCGCGGATTAACTCAATTTATATGACCAGTTATTTTACTGGCGGTGCTTGTGGTTCTGCCTTGGGAATCTATGCATGGCAACACGGTGGATGGTTATGGAGTTGCCTAGTTGGTTTGTGTTTTGTTACCGCCGCAATGAGCTTTGCCCTACTCGACTGGCAGCATCAACGTCAACACACCGCCATGCCTTAAACGCTGCGATTACAATCAAGCAAGTCGCTTAAGACATTTGCATCACAGGGTAAAATGGCTGACTCAATTCCACATTTTCTAAATTTTCCAATAAGATTTGGATAAAACACGGCATCAACGCACACAGTAAAGTATTGGCATGGCTGAGTTGTTTGCGGTTGATTGCACTGTTATAAGTTGCACCACCTTGTAAAAGTTGCTGCTGTAACGTCAATAAGCGCTTAAACAAACATGCCAAAATTGTAGCTGAATCATGGATGTGCAATGCCTGCATAATCTGCTGTTTCTCTGCTTCATAATCTGCACGCCATTCAGCTTCAGTCATTTTTTGATTACGCCAATCCCAAAAACTTTGATACAAATAAGGGTTGGTCAGCAACACCTCTAAACTTTGTGGATATTTTTCCCAAATAATTCTCGCCATGCGCTGATCGACATCTTT
The DNA here is from genome assembly GCF_013418795.1 of Acinetobacter sp. YH12120. Lineage (NCBI taxonomy): Bacteria > Pseudomonadati > Pseudomonadota > Gammaproteobacteria > Moraxellales > Moraxellaceae > Acinetobacter > Acinetobacter sp. YH12120. The sequence goes on from NZ_VPBI01000010.1 coordinate 13,060, forward strand.
TTGATACATACGCTGCACAAATTGCTGCAAGGTCTGTTGTGTATGCTCTGCCGTTTGACCTTGCGCATACAAGGCACTCAACGCCACCCATGCTGTCATAAATTGCATATCGACATCATCATGAAACTCAATGGCTTTTTTCCACCAACTTAAACTGCGCTGCATGCGTAAATTAAATGCCGTTGAAAATTCATTTTTCTTAGTTCGATAAATTTCTTCTAATACCAACATTTTATTCTCCCTCTTATGCTGCGTTATCGTTATCTTTTCAACATACTAAAAAACGGCTACGCATACAAATACTGAGCAGTTCCGCTTTGGCGTCTACGGTTGCGCTGCTTTGTTCATAGCGAACAAAGCAAGGTTGATGCCAATGGATGTGGAGTGGGGACATTGTCGATTTTCACTTAAACCCCGTATAATGCGCGGTCTTGTGCTTTTATTTTTCAATTCAGGTGGGTTATGACACGTGCCATCCAAACTTTACAACCTCGCATTTCGGTTGCCCCGATGATGGATTGGACTACCCGCGATTACCGTTTTTTTGCACGTTTATTTAACCCCAATATCATTCTGTATACTGAAATGGTGACCACAGGCGCGATTTTATTTGGTGATGCCAAGCGCCATTTAGATTACAGTAAGGAAGAACATCCTATTGTCTTGCAGTTGGGTGGTTCAAATCCGAAAGACCTTGCGACCTGCAGTAAAATGGCACAAGACTGGGGTTATGATGAAATCAACCTGAATGTTGGCTGCCCAAGTGATCGAGTACAAAACAATAAAATTGGTGCGTGTTTAATGGCAAAACCAGACTTGGTTGCAGAGTGTATTGCCGCCATGCGTCAATCGGTTGATATTCCTGTGACCGTAAAACATCGCATCGGGATTGATGACATGCACTCTTATGCAGAGATGCTGCATTTTGTGGATACTGTGGCTCAAACAGGTTGCAATAACTTTATCGTGCATGCCCGAATTGCCTTATTACAAGGTTTATCGCCTAAAGAAAACCGCGAAGTTCCGCCTCTGCGTTATGAGGATGTGTATCGCCTAAAACAAGACCGCCCCGAATTGTTAATTGAAATTAATGGTGGAATTAAAACGTTTGCCGAAACCCAACAACACCTCAAGCATGTCGATGGGGTGATGATTGGTCGTGAAGCCTATCACAACCCTTATTTACTGGCAGAGCTTGGGCAATTATGGGGGCTAGAATTACCTGACCGTTTTGAAATTATGCAGCGCATGTTGCCGTATATTGAACAACGTCTACAACAAGGTGCACCACTTTCTGTCATTACCCGCCATATTTTAGGTTTATTCCAAAACCTGCCAGGTGCACGTAAATGGCGTCAGGCACTAAGTGGCGGCAATGCCAAAACATTTGCAGATGTAGAGCAAGCATTGGTCAATATTCAAGCAGCAATGCAGCGTACGGAAGACTATTTAAAAGAGCAGCAGCTACAACGACCTACTGAATAAAGTCATTGGCGATGTGCAAAATCAAAGAACTTTTTTATAAGCCATGCCTCGCATGGCTTTGATTTATGTATTTTTAGCCTGTAAGGCATCTAACTTTTTCAACACTTCTGCCACAGCTACCATCGCAAAACTGGACGTGACCACCACCGCCGAACCATAGCCGCCACAGCGCAAGCCTGCGCTTGGGCATACATCGGCACTAGAAAATGGATTGTCGATGGAATACACACAGGTAATCCCAAACTTTTCTTTTGGCTTTTTACAAATACCTTTGCTGCGTAATTGGGCGCGCAATTTGGCCAACATTGGGTCTTGTTCGGTTTTAGATAAATCTGCCACTCGAATTTTCAACGGATCAAGTTTGCCACCTGCACCACCCGAAACAATCAGTGGAATCTTGTTAAAACGACAATGCAGCATCAACGCTAGTTTAGCTTTTACGTCATCAATGCAATCTAAAATCAAATCAGGTGCAGTCGCCAATAACGCTTTGACGTTATCTGGACTGAGGTAATCATCGACCAAATTAATTTTGATACGTGGATTAATGGCGCGACAACGCTCTGCCATGACATTAATTTTTTCATGCCCCAAGGTTGAGCTCATGGCAGGCAATTGACGGTTAATGTTAGATGCTGCGACCACATCCATATCCACCAATGTCAGCTCGCCGATACCTGTACGTGCCAACGCCTCAACTGCCCAAGAGCCGACACCGCCAATTCCAATCACCATGACATGACTTTGGGCATAATGCTGAAAAGCACTGTCGCCATAAATCTTGGCCACACCCGCAAAACGGCGTTCATATTCATCATCTTGAAGAAGGTCTGTCATGCTGCAATCAAATCTAATTTCAAAGTGTGGGCATTTTACTGCGTTTCGCAGACTTCGTGTTGTTTCATCTAAAGTTTAGGCAAGTCTAATATTTGAATGCTATTCTGCCAAATCTGTGCGGCTAAAGTTTGCGGTGCAATATCTAAACAATCCGCTAAACCTTCAAGCACATAAATCAGGTTCGCAGGGGTATTTCGGGTTCGTGATTGAGTATCTGTCTGACAACATAAAGGCGTCATATCGGGGCAGTCGGTTTCCAAAACCAAATGTTCAGCACCAATTTCCTGCACAACACGGCGCAGTTTTTTTGCATTGGGATTGGTAATCTGCCCTGTCACACCAATTTTAAAGCCCAATTTGATCAGTGCTTTGGCTTCTTCTACCCCACTGCTAAAAGCATGTGCAATGCCACCAAACTGAAATTGTTGTTGTTTGAGTATTTTTAAGGTTTCGGCATGGGCCTTACGAATATGTAGCAGTACAGGTTTTTGTCGATGGCGTGCGATTTCCAATTGCGCGGCAAAAAAATCTTGCTGCTTTTGAAACGCTTCAGGCTGTTTATGTTCAACCAAAAAAGTGTCTAAGCCAATTTCACCCACCGCGACACAATGCTGTTGTTGCAAAAAATGTTCTAAATCTTGTAAATGTTGGTCTTGATGTTGTTCGATATAAAAAGGATGCAAGCCTGGTGCAAGATGACTTTGTGGCACATGCTCAAGTTGGTTTAAAAACTGTTGTGTAGAGATTAAATCTTGAAAACGTGATTGTACAAAGCCAATCAGTACCAAATGTTCTACGCCCGCCACCTTTGCCGCATACGCCAATTGTTCCCGATCTGAGTCAAAATCAGGTACATCAAAATGGGTATGCGTATCAAACAGCGCAATGCTCATATTAAGATTTCGCTTTGGTTGTGTTTACTGCACTGGCTTCGGCAGATTTTGCGGTTGCTTCAGAGGCTGCTTCTGTTACAGGCAAATACGCAGCTTTTAAAATCCCCTGCAGTTCTGCATACGGAATGGTTAAACGCGGTAAACCAACGACATAAGGGCCTATTTCATATTCTGCGTATTGCAGAATTAAACCCTGTTGACCTAAATAGTAATTTTCCGACAGCTTAAATTTCCACGCTTGTTCATATTCTTGCACATTGGTGGAAAGTTCAGATGCGATGACCCATTGTTTAAACGCTTCGTAGGCTTTGCGCTCCAATTGTGGACGCTGCTTCTCTAACAGAATGTCATTTAACAATACTAATTTTTTCTGTTCTAAATCAAAATTATAGTATTGCTGTGCCGATGCACCATGCGCTCCTCCCAAATAACTACTGCTATTCAGTACCACGGTTGCCAAAGGCTGATCTGCATTCAAAATTTTAGGCTTAATCATCAAACTGATTTTATGATTTGAGCTTAAAGCTTTCAGTTCCTGATCAAGTACCAAAAAGCTTTGCACATAAGGCACAGTTTGTTTTTCTAATTTTTGCGCCAAAGTTTCCACTTGTGCAATGGCTGCTGCAGTGGGGTTGCTGGCAGGTGCATCTGCAGCACTGGCTGCTGTATTTTCACTGGCTGCATTCTCAACTGCTATAGCCTCAGAAGCCGCCTGCTGTGGTGCAATTTCTAAAATTTGTGCCAATTCTTGAATAATTTTCTGATCAATAAAATGGTCGATAAAGGCCTGATTACTATTCAAACGCTCAATTGAAATTTCAGGGCAGTTATTCCCTTCACATTTAGGCAACGACAAATTCAGTTTTTCAGTATCCCCGACCAGTTTTAAGCTTTGTTGTTCCGCCTGCGTCTGCTCTGGCTCGACTGTTTCTGGTTCGGTTTTCTTTGGCTGACATGCAGTAATCCCTAGCGTTGTAATTAAAATACTGATCGCCAAAATACTTTTATTTTTCAACATGGATCCAACCTTGATTTCATCTATTTTTGCTTGTCACCGTACTCACCTACTAAAACATAGATGGATAGATGTCTGCTTTTAAAACTTGTTGTGTTTGTGCTTTGCTTAGGTAAATATCTAACTGCGTGCCATCTTTGACAATTTCATGGGTGCGATAATGCAATCCTAAGCCCTGATCATCAAAAAACCAATCTGCCTGCCCCCAGTATAATTTGGCAGGTGCTGCTTTTTGCACGTCACTGCTTTGTGTTTTGAGCCAATCCTGATAGGCCTGCTGTACAAAAGTATTCATACGGGTTTGTTGTTTGGCATCAATCACATCTAAAACAGACAAGGCTTTTTGCTGCTTCCGATCTGCCACAAAGAAATAATAGCGTTCCTTGACTTGCGTGCCTTCCTGTTTGCTATCTACCCCGACTTGCAACAAAACATATTGATTGCGTTGATATGCCATACGGGTGTACATCGCCAATTCATAAGCTTTATTTTGATCTAATTGTGCCTGCCAAGCATCGGATTTTTTCACATAGGCATCTACGGCTTGCTGCAAATTCATGTTTTGTTTTAAGCCAATTTGGTCTTGAATCACCATGGCCTGATTTTTTGCAATCCAACTGTTGAGCCATGTATCTTGGGTATTTAAAGTTTGTACTTCTAATTCAATGCAGTTTTTATTTTCACAAAATGGCAAGGCAATTTCTGCCGCCTGTTGCTTGATATTCAAATACGGTAAAACATCCGCTTGATCTTTCTGAAAAATAGACGTTTGCTCATCTGAGTTTTGATCTTGTTTAGATGAGTCACAGGCGCTAAGCAAAACCATCCCGCTCAAAATTGCACCCAGATAAACCGATTTTTGCTGCATGATTTCCCCAATTCATTTATCAAAAATAATCTTTAATCTTTTACCGCCCCCATAATAAAACAGCTTCCTAAAGAAGCTGTTTTAATTTTGAAACTTTTAGGCATGCCGAACATTCATCTGCGCTACGCTGATTGCATCTGCCAGATTAAGCATCATCAACCTGAGGCTTAGTGCTCGCGTGTATTTCTAAACTCAATGTCAGGGTAACGCTCTTGCATTAACTGTAAATTCACACGACTTGGCGCGAGATAAGTTAAGTGACCACCACCATCGACAGACAACTGATCGTGGGCTTTTTTCTTAAATTCGTTAAACTTTTTCTCATCGGCACAAGACACCCAGCGTACCGTGTTGATGCTGACAGGCTCGTAAATACAATCGACTTTGTATTCTTCTTTCAGGCGATAGGCGACGACTTCAAACTGTAGCACACCAACAGCACCTACGATTAAATCATTGCTGTTTTGTGGCATAAAGACTTGCGTTGCACCTTCTTCTGAAAGCTCTTTAAGGCCTTTTTGCAGCTGTTTGGACTTCAATGGGTCTTTCAAGCGTACACGACGGAACATTTCAGGTGCGAAGTGCGGAATCCCTGTAAATTGCAACTTTTCACCCGAAGTGAAGGTATCGCCAATTTGAATCGTCCCGTGGTTATGTAGACCAATAATGTCGCCCGGCCAAGCTTCTTCGAGGTGCTGACGGTCACCTGCCAAGAAGGTCAAGGCATCGCTGATACGTACATCTTTATCAATACGCACATGCTTCATTTTTAAGCCTTTTTCATACTTGCCTGAACAGATTCGCATGAAAGCAATACGGTCACGGTGCTTCGGATCCATATTGGCCTGAATTTTAAAAACAAAACCACTAAAGCCTTCTTCATTGGCTTCTACAATACGGTCTTGCGTTGGATGTGCTTTTGGCGGCGGCGCATATTCACTGAATGCATTCAATACATGATCTACACCGAAGTTACCCAAAGCCGTACCAAACAGCACTGGTGTTTGACGACCCGCTAAAAACTCTTCACGGTCTAAAGGCTCATTCGCCATTTGTACCAATTCAAGTGATTCTTCAAATGCCGCCCATGCCAATTCACCTACTTTTTCACGTAGGTCTGCATGGTTATAGCCATCACGTACTTCAATTTCAGGAATGGTTGAACCAAAACCTGATTTGTACACATAAAACTTTTCTTCGATGAGGTTAAACACCCCTGCGAAATCACGCCCTGTACCCATTGGCCAAGTGATTGGCACACACTTAATTTTGAGGACATTTTCAATTTCATCCAACAACTCTAATGGTTCACGAATTTCGCGGTCCATTTTGTTGACGAATGAAATGATGGGTGTGTCACGCATACGACACACATCCATTAATTTAATGGTACGGTCTTCGACACCTTTCGCACCATCAATCACCATCAGTGCAGAGTCCACCGCAGTTAGAGTGCGGTAAGTATCTTCAGAGAAATCTTCGTGCCCTGGGGTATCGAGCAGGTTAATCATTTTGTCTTTATACGGGAATTGCATCACCGAAGTTGTAATGGAAATACCACGTTCTTTTTCCATTTCCATCCAGTCAGATGTTGCGCCACGATCTGACTTACGGCTTTTTACCATCCCTGCAACTTGAATGGCTTGTCCCCATAACAGCAGTTTTTCTGTCATGGTGGTTTTACCAGCATCGGGGTGGGAAATAATCGCGAAAGTACGTCGCTGTGCGACCTGCGCCGCTAACTCATCTTTAAAACTCATGCAAGACACCTACTGCAGAACCGCAGTGTATAAGATCAAAATGATCAATATGAAAAATTGGCGTAATTGTAGCAGATTTGAATCAAATTTTATTGATTGTTGATATGTTCTAATTTATCCACAACTGAGAATATAGTTATTTTTTCAATCTATACTTTTGCTTTTGGCTTTTCGGTTTTTCTGGAATCGTACGCTCAATCAAACCTACTTCTATGGCAGGATTCATATCGTTCTTTTGGAATGTTGCGCTATGAGTTAAACCTAACAACTGCATCAACTCAGCCAAACTATATTCATCTTGTTTCATCACTGAAATTAAACGCTGGACTTGGTCGCTCACTTGTACGCTATCTTGAGCGGTAGCATGATCACCATTTTGAGCGGTTTCATTTGAACTCAACATTGCATCCAAAATCATTTGCAAAATAAATTCTATAAATACTGCTGAATCAGTCCGATCAGTGCTTGCTTGTAAAGCTTCGTAATAAGCTTTTTGATTTTGGTAGATCAGACTTTCCACAGGAATATTGGCAAAGATTGGATTCCACTTGCTCAAAATCAATGTCTGCCACAGCCTTCCCATCCGCCCATTACCATCTGCGAATGGATGAATAAACTCAAACTCATAATGGAATACTGAACTTTGAATGAGTGGATGCACATCACTATCATTCAACCAACCAAGTAGATCAGCCATAAGACGATTGATCTGATTCGCAGGTGGCGCCATATGCACCACACGATCACCTGACATTACACCGACACCACCATGACGATATTGACCGACTTCATCAATCAAGCCTGTCATCAAAACTTGATGTGCTTGTAATAGGTCTGCTTCTTGGCTCGGTTGCCACTGCTGAAATGCTTCATAGGCTTTGATAGCGTTACGCACTTCCTGTACTTCTTTTGGAGGTGCAATTACTGTTTTACCATTAAGGATTGCCGTGATTTGCTCAGTGCTAAGCGTGTTACCTTCAATCGCAAGTGAACCTTGAATGGTACGAATACGATTAGCTTTTCTAAGTTTTAAATTTTCTTGGATTTCTTCTAAAACAGTCAAACGCCCTATATTCTCACTGATCTGAGCAATCAAATGAATGATTTTTGAGGTGATAGTATAAGGCGGTTGGTATTTCATATTCCCTCAGTGCGCACCAGAATTATTCATCAAAACACTAATATTTATAAACTTATTAAAAAATAAAAGAAATTACCGTATAAACTCATTTTTCAAAACAACCTTACCACCTATCAACTGCATATATTCATAAAAATCTTCAATCATCTGTTTTTGATAATAGCTGATTTCATGTTCATGCCAGTGATCATTTTTATATGCCACTAACTTAAGCCGAATGTTTAAACAACTCTTCTAAACGCTCAACATCCATTGGTAAGCCTAATAAGTAGCCCTGTAATTGCTGACAGCCTAAACGGGTTAAAATCTCAGCTTGCAATGGCGTTTCCACCCCTTCAGCGGTCACAGTTAAACCCAGTTTAATGGCTAACTGAATAATACTTTCTAAAATTAATTCTTCTTTGCTGTCCAAACACAAATCTAAAATAAAAGCACGGTCAATTTTCAACTCATCGACTGGCAATTTTTTCAAATACAAGAAACTCGAATGTCCTGTACCAAAATCATCAATCGCCAATTGAATCCCCATTTGACGCAAACGCTCAAAACTACGAATACTCGATTCAATATGATGCATTGCTGTACTTTCAGTCACTTCAATCATCAGGTGATGGGGTTGAATCTCATAGCGTTTAAACAAGTTTTCTAACGTCGAAAATAAGTGTTTATGTTCAAACTGCACTGCCGATAAATTCACAGCCACAGGAAATAACGGTGCACCCGATCTTTCCCAAATTTGAATTTGTTTAAAGGCTTCTTCTAGCGTCCAATAGCCAATTTGAATAATCAACCCCGTCTTTTCAGCCCCTTTAATAAACATATTTGGGGTAAGTAAACCATGTACGGGGTGATACCAACGAATTAAAGCTTCTACGCCACAAATTTTATGGTCAGCGGCTTTAAACTTTGGCTGATAGAACAACGCAAATTGTTGTTGTTCAACCGCTTTATATAAATCATTAATCAACTTACTTTGGCTTTTGGCCTCAAGTAACTCCAGATCATAATTAAATACCGAACTGGTGTTACGCCCCTGATATTTAGAGGTCAGCATCGCCGCATCAGCATTCATTAAAATATCTTGCAAATTGGTGCCATGCTCTGGATACATCGCAATGCCAATACTGCCTGAAATATTAATGACCTTGCCTGCAATTAAGAAACTTTGCTGAATCAGTTCTAATATTTTTTCAGAAATGAGCGTGGCTTCTGCGATATCGGTATGTTCAATCACCAAAAGAAATTCATCGCCACCAATTCTTAATAACTGGGTATTTTCGCCCAAGTGGGATTGCACACGTTTAGACAACTGAATCAGCAATTGATCGCCAACATGATGCCCAAATACGTCATTCACCGCTTTAAAGCGGTCTAAGTCGATATACAAAAATGCAATTTTAGTGTTTTTTTGCCGATGCTCAGAAAAAAGCAATTGTGCATATTCAGCTAAATATAAACGGTTGGGCAATTTGGTCAGGTTATCTTTGACTGCCTGATTGGCCAATTCACGGTTGGCTAAAGACAATTGTCTGCTTTTTTCTTCTAAGCGCAGCTCCAGCAGAGATACGCCCACCGCAGCAGCAAAAATCAGACTGGTCACTAAAATAACCACCAACAGAGCTGGCCCTTGCCCGATCTGGAAGTGCCCTGATTGAGGCAAATCTGCTGTAGAGTAAAGATGCAGTGCTTCCATGCCTATATAGTGCATGGCAACAATGCTCAGACTCATGAGCACCGCAATGAAAATTTTATATTGTGCCTGACGCCCCATTCTGCACTTGGAATGAAACATAAACCAAAAGGTAAGTATTGCACCGCCAATGGCCACTAATACAGACAGCAAAACAATGGTAGGATCATAATAACTACGGTAGCCTTCTACCTGAATTCCCATCATGCCCGTATAGTGCATGCCTGAAATACCCAACCCCATTAAAATGCCGCTCAGGATCAAACGCGCCACAGGCAGGGTCGATTGCGTGGTCAGCCAAACCGCAAACGTAGAAGCGATAAATGCAATAACAAAAGATAGGGTCGTAAAGCTAAGGTCAAATTGATACGGTGCAGGTAACTGGCATGCCAACATGCCCACAAAATGCATACTCCACACTGCCGCACCCAGCAGTAAACCACTCATGATTAATGCAATTTTTTTTAGTTGTTGTTGTACATTTTGAAAAAGCATTTGCTCAACAGACACTGCAAAATAGCAGGCCAATACTGAGATTGCTACCGAGCCAATTACCAAGCTCAGATCATAATGTACATGCATCATTAGATGTATCCATCTCTGTCATATTTTATTGTTTTTCGGCTACTCAATCTCACACTCTCTTATAAATAATAACTAAAAAGCAACCTGAACGACGGATTGATCTAGCAAAGACTGCATTGACTTAAGAGTCTAATACTATTCCGCTTTGGTCAATAGTCAAATATATAATATGTCATCATGAAATAATGGCAATTCAAAACTGCTAAAAATAGCTGTCTGACTCAAAGCTATATGCATCTTGTCACTTTACTTTTCGCTTTAGGATGAAAAAAACCAGCAACTTTTCGCTGCTGGTTCTATTTGATTAAGATTCTAACATTGTTTTAAGGTTGATTCGGCTCAGAAACACCTTTTTGTAACATGGCATAATCTTGCAACACCTGCGCTGCTTCAATCACAAAAGCTTCTTCCTCAGGTAAAGCAGGGCGTTGTGCCGCTTTCATTTTGGCACGCGCTTCTGCCAAAGCATCAATAGATGCCTGATAGCTTTCCCAATTAGCAAATGGTTTCAAACCTGTTTCCTGACGGCGTTTGTTTTCCGCAGTCAGCGTTTGTTGCTCCAAAGCTAACAACTCTGCTCTGCGTTGTTCAATATCTAACACAATGCTTTTGCGATCTTCAGTTTGTTTGGCAATTTGCTTACGTTGTTCCAAATATTGAAATTGCGGATCAAGCGTGACACGTTGCTGTGACAATTGACCCAACTTGGTGATGTACGGCTGTACTGAACCTTCACGCTTAAATGGTGCAGTTGGAATAGTATCCCACTTCAAAGCATTTTTCGCTTTGCGTTCACCAAACTCCTCATTGTAAATATCCACCAGTTTAATGTCAGGAATCACACCTTTGTTTTGGGTACTTCCACCTGTAATACGGTAGAACTTACGTTGAGTTAAGGTCGCCTGCCCATAGGCTAAGGTGTCGAGTTGTACCTGCGCTGTACCTTTACCTGTGGTGGTGCTACCAATCACAATCCCGCGCTGATAGTCCTGAATTGCAGCAGAGTAAATTTCACTGGCCGAAGCAGAAGCAAGGTTAATCATCACTGCCAATGGGCCTGCATAAGTCTGTGCACCGCCATCGTCATCTTCAAATACGCTCACGTTGCCATTGCCATCACGAATTTGCACTACAGGGCCTGATTTGATTACTTGCCCAAGCATACGTGCCACTTCTTCTAGTGAACCGCCAGGGTTGTTACGTAAATCGACAATAATCCCTGCGACATTTTTGGCCGCCAAACTTTTCAGGGCATTGTTGGTATCTTCCGACACCGAGCGATATTCATTACCTGCACGACGTGCACGGTAATTCAAATAAAACGATGGAATTTCAATCACACCATAGGTATAAGTTTGACCATCACGTTTGATGTCAATCGTTCGTGAGCGAACTCCCGCATCTTCTTCCTGAATCACATCACGCACAATGGTCACATTACGCGCCTGATTCATCGCCGCACCCGCACCCAACAAACGCACAGTGACTTTGGTGCCACGTTTACCGCGAATCAGCCCCACAATTTCATTGCTCGGCCAACCCACAACATCCACCATTTTTTCGCCATCTTGCGCCACACCAATAATGCGGTCACCCGATTTCACCTGCCCTGTTTTACTGGCAGGGCCACCTTCAACAATGGTTTCAATTTTAGTGTAGTCTTCATTGCCTCGTTCAGGACGAATCGACACCCCAATCCCTTCAAGCTGCAAAGTCGTTTGACGATTCAGCTCCATCGCATCAACAGGTGGGAAATAATTGCTGTGCGGATCATAAGTCAGCATCATCGCATTCAAAGTTTTATCCAGCACATCATCGCTCTTTAAACGATCCATGCGCTCTAACTGACGAGTATAACGCTTAGTTAAAGTCTGCACTGGAGTCAAATCTTCTGGACTTGCCAAATCCTGACCATTGGTCAATTCAGGGTTATCTTTAATGGCTTTTTGTTTTGCCAATTCTTCTTCTTTGCTAATGGTCAGGTTAATGAGCTGCGACACCAGCATTTTTTGCCAATGCTTACGCATTTCTGCTTCAGTATTAAAGAACGGTGCTTTTTCCCGATCTGTTTCAATCGTGACATTTGGCTGTTTTAAATTTTGTGGTTTTTTCAGCTCTGCCAACATGAAATGATAAAACTGTTTTAAGCGTTCACGATACTGTGCATGAATTTGATACGGTCCAGCCAAATTGCCTGCTTTTAATGAAGCGCCAAATGTTGCTGCATATTGTTTGCGGTATTGCTCAACTTCTTTAGCCAAAAACAAAGTGTGGTCAGGGTCTAAACTGTCGATATAAAAATCAAAAATGCGCTGCGACGTCGCAGCATCTAAACGCTGATTTAAATAATGCTGACGATCGACCAAGGTCGCCAATTGACGCGAAACCAAAGCTTGTTCCTGCGTCGGCACAATACTGTTAGCAACGACAGCGGTATTATTGGCTGCAATTGCCTCGTTAATGGCGTGAGAAAAGAAAAAACCGCCAGTTGCTATTGCAACCGCACAAGCGATGGTTTGAAGTTTCATAAAAATATTTACGTCCTTGGTTTTTGACCAATCTCTGCTTTTCACAATGAATTGAGCAGATTCAAAATCTTATACAACTTAATTTGGGTCTGTCGTGTAGTTTTATCATAATCTGTGCTGTCAAAATGTAGCAAATCATTGCAGAATTCAGGTATTGTTTTTTTATTGATAAAAATCGAATACGGACACCCAATATGATTGGCGCATTGATGCTCGACATCGCTGGCACAGAACTTACTCAAGAAGATATTGAACTATTAAGCGCTCCGCAAGTCGGTGGAGTCATTTTATTTGCCCGAAATATCCAATCTCCTGCGCAAGTACGCGCCTTGACCGACCACATGCGTCAGGTACGCCCTGATATTTTAATTGCAGTCGATCAGGAAGGCGGACGCGTACAACGCTTAAAACAAGGTTTTACCCTATTGCCTGCTATGGGTAGATTTGGCGAGTTATACCAAAACGAACCTGAACGTGCCTTAGATTTAGCCGAAGAATGTGGCTGGTTGATGGCCACCGAAGTATTAGCCGTAGGCATTGATTTTAGTTTTGCACCCGTTTTAGATTTAAATGACATCAGTGATGTCATTGGAGATCGTGCTTTTGCTGCGCGTCCTGTCGATATTATTGCTTTAGCAGATGCTTTTTTACGTGGAATGCATCGTGCAGGAATGGCAACCACAGGCAAACACTTTCCTGGACATGGATCGGTTAAAGCAGACTCTCACGTTGCTGCCGCGATAGATTCACGTTCTTTTGCCGAAATTCAACAACAGGATATGCAAACCTTTATCCAACTGCAAAATCAACTGGATGCGCTCATGCCTGCGCATGTCATTTATGATCAGGTCGATCCGAACCCTGCAGGTTTTTCTGAATTTTGGTTACAGCAAGTGCTTCGCAAAGACTTGGGCTATGATGGTGTACTCTTTTCGGATGATTTAAGCATGCAGGCGGCTTGTGTAGCAGGCGATGCCGATGCACGTATTCATGCCGCTTTGCTTGCAGGCTGTGACATGGGATTGGTCTGCAACAACCGTGCTGCACAACGATTGGCTTTAAATGCAATTGCCGATTTACCCCTACCTAATCAGGCACGTTTAGAACGCATGCGTGGTAAAATCCCTGAACTTAGTGCGGAGTTTAGCATTGCTGAAGTTTTAGACTTGGGTGATGAATGGCGAAGCGTCCGTGATCGTATCTTGGCATTTAAAGAACAAAGTGCCGCGCTACTGGCAGCACAAACTAGTCACGACCCGACCAATTACTCAAGTACCACTAAAAACGCTGCAACGTGAGATCACCACAAACTAACTAGGGTCTGTTGACAATTCGTCTATGTTTGCGACGACACATATTTTTTAGCTGATATAAGGCATGGGACAGGAAATTTAGTCATTCTAAATGACTGGCACATAACGCAATAGCAGCAAAAAATATGCTCGTCCCCTTGCGCAGCAAACAAAGCAACGCTTTGTTCTTGCTCATGTGGCTAAAACTTTCTCAGATTGCGTTATGGAACTTGAAAATAGGTCCACTATTCCCTGCATTTTATGCCTGATCTGCTCAGTTTTAGCCTACAGCGCAAGCCATTTATGAAATGTCAACAGACCCTATACGCCTTCACTTTTTCACAGCATTTATACGACAAAGGAACACGACAGCTTGTTCCTTTTTGATTATGATAAACTTATTCTATTTTGAGTATATGCCTGACACCGCAGCTTGAGTGTCAAAGCATGCCTAAAAAGACAACGACCACCATACAAACAATTAAGGTCTATACGAAAATGACAAAAACATTGCTGAACAGCAAAATCACGACAGAAAAAAGGACTGAAATGCACAACTCGGATGCCAAGCCAACTCGCTCAGACACGACTGCATTGTCCAAACATCGGCATATTTCTTTTACCGCACATTATACGGGATATATCTGGTATCAAAGGGGGATTTCACATCCTGTATTTGCGACCCGAAAAGGCAAGTTTTTAGCCAAATTGGTACATCCTTTAGAAAACTGGGCAGAACGTCATGTGGGCGGCAGTATGCGCAGCACCCTCAAACAACGTCACCAAATGATTGATGCACACTTAACCGCACTGATTCAGCAACATCCGCAATTACAAGTGCTCGAAATTGCATCTGGGCTGTCACCACGCAGCTGGAACTTTCGACAAAAATATCCTGAACTGAATTACCGTGAACTGGATTTGCCTGATATAGCGCAAATTAAAACTCAAGCGTTACGACAAATTGACCACGACGCACCTGAAGTTCTCACCGCCGATATTTTTAGTGAATCCTTTCAACAGGCCTTTGAATATTTTGATCACTCGCAGCCCTTAGTAATTATTAGTGAAGGTTTAATTAACTACTTCAGCAAAGACATGCTACAACAGCTGTTAAATGGCATGTGTAACTACACCCAAGACTTTCCAGAACTGCATTATTTAACCGATATTTACCCTGAACCCGTCAAAAACAAGCTCGCCAATTTTATTTGGAACTGCAGCCGATTATTGAAATTTATGTCACGCAGTGCTTTCACCTTTCACTTTCAATCTCCGCAGGAATTAACTCAGTTTTTTCAAAATGCAGGTTTTGAGCAAGTGCAGCTACAACAACCACAACTGTATTTTTCCAACAGCTCTTTAGAAAAAACAACCGCAGAACATTTAGGCGATTTAGTCTGGATGGTTCATGCCTACAAAAAAAATAGCGTGGTTTAACACGCTATTTTGATTCTATTTTCTTTGGATAATTTTAAACCAAGCACTGATTTTATCTACTAACGGGCATATTCCAAATTTTGTGCAGCCGCTTTTTGACGTTCCACATAACGCAACAAACGCTCTGCCACCTCAAAACTACCATGCTTAAATAATGCGCGTAGTTGCTGCCCTTGGCTTTCAAAAATTAAACATTCAATGCTAAAACTGCCTTCCTCATCCTGTAATTCTAAGGCCATATCTCGTTCAAACTGTGCTGCTTGTGCCGCCAACGCAGCATTTTCAAAATCAAGCAATACACCAAAGAAGTTTAAATCGACAATGTGCGTGGCAATTTTCAAATCAGAATGACGATACTGCAAATGACTTTGCGGATTTTGCACCCGAATACGCGCTTCTCCACGGCGTTCCATCGTCAATAGTTGCGCACGTGTCATTGGAATAATGCCATCTAAGTCCTGAATAGATTCATCGCTTAAAAAGGTCGCAAATAAATTCATGGTTTCTTTACGGCGCTGTAATTGCGGCACATGATCTGCATTGGCAATCATGGCAAATTCCATGTTCGGGCACTGTAAGGCAAAATTGGCATTTTCATGCGGCAAGGTAAA
Source organism: Acinetobacter sp. YH12120 (assembly GCF_013418795.1). NCBI lineage: Bacteria > Pseudomonadati > Pseudomonadota > Gammaproteobacteria > Moraxellales > Moraxellaceae > Acinetobacter > Acinetobacter sp. YH12120. Next base: position 29,205 of record NZ_VPBI01000010.1, read on the forward strand.
ACTGTCATATTGCCCACACGCCACCAAAACCTTACATTGCGGAATAGGCACATTGGTTAACCGCAATAAACGGTTGCAGTTCACATCGTAGCGATCTTGCTCTGTAGCGGTAAAGTCGGCCATTTGTCGGTAAAACAAACGCTTTGCAGTCGGTGACATGCGAGTTTGTTCCATTTTGGCATGATTGACCAAGTATAAAATCACCGCCTGACCAAATTCATCCATGCGCTGCTCTTTCATTAAATGCAGTGATTCTTCAAGCAACATGCGCCAACTTTTACGGGTCTTTTGCATAACCCCCATTAAAATCATGCGATCAATCAATTCAGGACGCTGATCTGCTAGACACGATGCCACCACCGAACCCAATGACATGCCCATGACGGATACTTTATCTAAGCCGACAATATCCAGCCAATCACCCAACATCTGACCTAAATCATGCAGTTCTAGCGTTCCTGCCGACTCACCTGTTTCCACATTGGTCATTTGCTGATTGGCGCCCATAGATGGCATATCAATTAAAATGATTGGCCCTGCACGAAAAAGCTGCTCGACACAATATTTATATGAATTAAAGTTTTGGAATGCACCACCAATAATCACAATTGGAGTTAAATGTGCGGTTTCTGGCTGAGCAATTGCCATGTATTCCACTTTCCAGCCGTTGATCCAAGTGGTACGAGCGGGTTGTTTAAAGCTGTGTTTATCGTAAATATCAAAAAAACAGACATGCGAACTTGCGTCCTGTACATCCGTGTCCATCTGGATCATGGAATTCATATTCCTTACCTCCATGCGCATTTTATTTTTATTGTGCAAGTGTTCGTCATTGAACGATTACCCACTTATCTGAATTAAAGTGGCATCCTGCTTATTGTTGTGAATGACATCAATGTCGTTATCGCATCATTCTATACAGGTGCTGATTTTATACGCAACATTTTCTATGACCGCTCATCTACTTTTAAATCATAAAGCATTTCAAAATATTAATTTTTGTGATGAAAGCATTGAAAAATATGAAAAGATTGAACAATTTAGTCGATTTTCCGCTGAGACGCTTCATTGTGCAGGCACAGACTGTTAATATCGAGTTGAAATTTCTAAGTGATCAAACCGCTATGCAAGAGTCTATTGAACAATATATGCAAACGGTAGGACAACAAGCACGCCAAGCCTCTCGTGTCTTAGCAAGCGCTTCTACCCAATCTAAAAACAATGCGTTATCGGCTATTTATACGGCATTGGAAAATAGCGAGTCCGCTATTTTAGCTGCCAACCAAATTGATATGACCAAAGGTCGTAACAACAACTTGGATAGCGCACTGCTTGATCGCTTAGAACTTAACCCCGCACGCTTTAAAGGCATGTTACAAGGTCTGAAAGATGTGATTGGTCTCATGGATCCAATTGGTGAAATTACCGATATGGCTTACCGTCCATCTGGTATTCAATTGGGCAAAATGCGTGTACCGCTAGGTGTGGTGGGCATGATTTACGAATCACGTCCAAACGTAACCCTTGAAGCTGCGTCTTTGGCATTAAAATCAGGCAATGCGATTATTTTACGTGGTGGTTCTGAAGCACTGGAATCTAACCAAGCGATTGCTGCCGCGATTCAACACGGCTTAAAAGCATCAGGCTTGCCAGAAACATCGGTGCAAGTGATTAACACCTCAGACCGTGCTGCCGTTGGGCAATTAATTACCATGTCTGAATATGTAGATGTAATTGTGCCACGTGGCGGTAAAAGTCTGATTGAACGCATCAGCAATGAAGCGCGTATTCCAGTGATTAAACATTTAGATGGCAACTGCCATGTATTTGTAGAAGCACAGGCTGACTTGCAAAAAGCGCTGCCAATTGCACTGAATGCCAAAACGCACCGCTATGGCGTGTGTAATGCTATGGAAACCTTGTTAGTCGATGAGCGAGTTGCTGAGCAATTTCTACCTCGCATTGCAGAACTGTATGCAGAGAAACAAGTTGAATTACGCGGTTGCCCTGCAACCCAAAAGATTTTAGGCACGACTGTCAAAACTGCCACAGAAGAAGACTGGTACACCGAATATCTAGGTCCAATTTTGGCGGTTAAAGTGGTTTCAGGCATAGATGAAGCGATTGAACATATTAATAAATATGGTTCACATCATACCGATGCGATTATTACTGAAAACTTTAGCTTGGCGCGCCAGTTCCTTGCTGCGGTCGATTCAAGCTCAGTTATGATCAATGCATCTACTCGCTTTGCCGATGGTTTTGAATATGGCCTGGGTGCTGAAATTGGTATTTCAACCGACAAAATCCATACCCGAGGCCCTGTGGGTTTAGAAGGCCTAACCTCACAAAAATGGGTAGTTTTTGGTGATGGTCAAATTCGCCAATAAAATCCATCTGTAATTTTGCAACATCTAAATGTAATGTTCAGTTTCACATGAAGCTGAACATTACCCGACTACCCGCTTTGGACACAGTTCCACTACACACTTTCAAATTACACTCGCCTAAAATTTAAAAATTGATGATTAGAAAAAATCAGTAAAAAGAGTGACCTTGCTTATGTTTTATTACTTAATTATTAGTACTTTTGCCTTGGCACTTTTAGTGTCATTTGTGGTGATGCGTCTATTCTCTGGCTCCATTAATGCTATTTTGGCACGTATCATTCACGACCCTATCCATGAAGCATGGGCAAAATACACCAAGTTTGCAGGCATGGTGGTGGGTACATCTTCAGGCATTCGTATTTACGATATGGAGAAATACATCACGCCACTGACCTATGCCGAAAATGATAAAAAAATTGTAATAGAACTGACTCAGGAGCGCTGGGTACTAGAAATATACCGCACCATTATTGAAACCTTGCAAGGTTTGGCGTGGATGATGCTGGTGTTTTTTATGGTGGCATTGATTGCTTATGTGATTGTCCGCTGGTCGGAAATTAAATACGCTGCCAAATCAAAATAAACCGACAAAGATTGAGGAAATAATTTAAAACAGTTTGCCACTCGCCTGCAGAATGAAGTGTGCTATGTTAAGAGAATACAACAGGAATTAAGCAGAAATTTTAGACCATCATTTCATGAAAAAATGAAAGTTTCGGGCTGATAAATTTTAATTATTTCTGATTTCATGGTCGATAATGCTTAAGTCTAATCTCCTAAAGTCTATCTAGGAGCAATAAAAAACCCATGATAAAACATACGTAATGATCAAGATTGCAACACAATAGATTGCCGTTTGCCATATCTTGCAATGCAGCTTGATTGACTAGGGATAACTTCAATTAGAATTCGGGTACATAAAAGTGACTACATCAGTATTAGTGATTAACTGCGGATCTTCTTCTATCAAATATGCGCTTGTATCTGAAAGCGTTGGAGATCGTATCTTTGGTTTGGCAGAAAATCTAGGTTCTGCTGATGCGCGCATTAAAGGCATTACCGCAGGTGGTGAGCCGCTCGAACTTTCTATTCCACATGCTGACCATGAAAAAGCATTGGAAACTATTCTTGGTCGCTTATCTCAATATAAGCCACAAGCCATTGGTCACCGCGTTGTACACGGCGGTACTTTAACCAAAGCAGAATTATTAACTGAAGAAATCGTGCAACGTATTCGTGAAGCAACTCCGCTTGCACCTTTACACAACCCTGCACACTTGGTGGGTATTGAAGCAACAATGCGTTTGTTCCCAGAACTTCCGCAAGTGGCTGTATTTGATACTGCATTCCACCAAACGATGCCTTCTCACGCTTACCGTTATGCAGTGCCTAAATTCTTATATACCGACCACAACGTACGTCGTTATGGCTTCCACGGTACAAGTCACGCATACGTTTCAGAGCGCGGTTCAGAGTTGGCTGGCAGCTTCAAACAAGGTGGCTGGTTAACTGCTCACTTGGGTAACGGTAGCTCGACTTGTGCAATCTGGAATGGTCAAAGTGTAGACACATCGATGGGCCTAACCCCACTTGAAGGTTTGGTGATGGGTACTCGTAGTGGTGATGTAGACCCAAGCTTACACAGCTTCCTTGCAAGCAACTTAGGTTGGGATATCTACAAAATTGACAAAATGCTAAACAGCCAAAGTGGTTTACTTGGTTTGTCAGGCTTATCGAACGACATGCGTACCCTGATTGAAGCATCTGAACAAGGCAACGAAGATGCAACGCTTGCAATTGAAGTATTCTGCTACCGTTTAGCTAAATCTTTAGCTGCACTTAGCTGTGGTTTACCACGCTTAGATGGCTTATTCTTCACAGGTGGTATTGGCGAAAACTCTGCGTACATCCGTGAAAAAACTGTATCTTACTTGCCACACTTTGGCTTTAACTTCAGCAAAGAACGCAATGACAGCTTAAAACGCGGTACTGAAGGTCGTATTGATGCAGGTACAGGCGGTCCACAAATTTGGGTTGTACCAACTGACGAAGAAGGCCGTATTGCGAAAGAAACTGCGCAAGTTGCAGAGGAGCTAAAGTCAGCTGCAAAAAAGTCTGAATGTGACGCTGCGATTGCTTAAGCAATCGTAGTGCTCAGCCACTTTCAATCAGTCCCTTTACGATTTAGAAAAAATTATGAAAACAATACTTTTGGTTCCTACAGAAATTGGTGTTGGTTTAACATCAGCATGTTTAGGTTTAATTTACGCTTTGGAATGCCAAGGCGTAAAAGCAGGTTTCTTAAAGCCTTTTTCACAAGAATTACAACCTGAAGCAGACCGCACAACTGCGTTGTATCGTCACCTGTTCAAGCATGAAACAGTTGAGCCGATTTCTTATACTGCGCTGACTGAGCGTTTAAAAAATGATGAAAATGACGAATTGCTTGAAGATGCAGTTCGTTTACATCGTGAAATTTCTAAACATCACGATATCATTATTGTAGAAGGCGTGTTGCCAAACGGACGTGATCCATTTGCAACTGAATTGAATGCAAATTTGGCTAAAGCACTTGATGCAAAAGTCATTATTGTCAGCAATGCCGACATCAACAATGCTGTTAAAACAGCGTCAAAAGTAGACAATCAATTACGTTTCTTTGGTGGTGCAACTTGTGAGCGTACTGCGGGCGTATTGTTTATGCGTACCAAAGGTTTACCAGAAGATTCTGCACAAATTCCTGTTACGCTTGATCCAAACTTACGTTTAATTAGCGACACCAACCAGTTTGTCAGCAAAATTCAAACTACACATCCAATGATTGGTAAAGATTGCATGCCAGTGATTGGCTTGGTGCCATTCAGCAATACTTTAAGTGTGCCACGCATGTCGGACTTGGCTGCACACATTTCTGCAGAATGGATTAACCAAGGTGAAGCAGCGCAGCGCCGTGTATTACACAGCAGCTTAATTGCATCGAATATTGAACACGAAATGCATAAATTCGTTGCAGGCGAGCTGATTATCAGTGGTTCTGACCGTGTCGATGTATTGCTTGCCAGTAGCTTAGCCAGCAGCAATGGTATTCCACTTGCAGGTTTGGTGTTAACTGAACATCAAGCACCAAGCGCACAAGCTTTAGAGTTCTGCCAAGCAGCAATGAAAAATGGCTTGCCAATTTTACATACTAAATTGAGCACCTTTGAAACTGCACAACAGTTATTAAACCTGAGCAACGAAATTCCTGTAGATGATACTGAGCGTGCAGAACAAGTTACCCGCTTTGTGGCCAGTCACATCAATGCAGAATGGTTAACCCAATTAATCAGCGATACGCATAAACCACGTTTATCGCCTTCTGCGTTCCGCCATGAATTGGTGCAAAAATCTATTGCAGCGAAAAAACGTATCGTGCTTCCAGAGGGTGATGAGCCACGTACCGTTCAAGCTGCAGCGATTTGTCAATCACGTGGTATTGCCCACTGCGTATTATTGGCAAAACCAGAAGCGGTAGTCGATGTTGCCAAAGCACGCGGTATTGAGCTTCCACACGACTTAGAAATCATTGATCCTGACTTGATTCGTGAAAACTATGTCGAAAAAATGGTTGCGATGCGTAAAGGCAAACTTACTGACGATCAAGCACGTGAACAGCTGCAAGACACTGTCGTATTAGGTACGATGATGTTAGCACTTGATCAGGTTGATGGTTTGGTGTCTGGTGCTGTGCATACTACAGCCAATACAGTTCGTCCCGCATTCCAGCTCATTAAAACTGCACCTGATTATTCATTGGTATCTTCAGTATTCTTTATGCTGTTACCAGATGAAGTATATGTGTACGGTGACTGTGCGATTAACCCAGACCCAGATGCTGAACAATTGGCTGAAATTGCGATTCAATCTGCTGACTCTGCAAAAGCGTTTGGTATTGACCCACGTATTGCCATGATTTCTTACTCAACTGGTACTTCGGGTGCAGGTGCTGACGTAGAAAAAGTAGCGAAAGCGACTGAAATTGCGAAACAACGTCGTCCTGACTTACTGATTGATGGCCCATTACAGTACGATGCAGCATCGGTTGAAAGTGTTGGTCGCTCTAAAGCACCAAACTCTCAAGTTGCAGGTCGCGCCAATGTGTTCATTTTCCCTGACTTGAACACAGGTAACACGACGTATAAAGCAGTACAGCGTTCTGCTAACGTGGTGAGTGTTGGCCCAATGCTACAAGGCTTGAACAAGCCAGTGAATGACTTGTCACGTGGTGCATTGGTAGATGACATTGTGTTCACGATTGCATTGACTGCGATTCAGGCAGAGCAACAAGCAGCTCAATAATTCGTAAAGTTAAGTTTTACAAACCACCTGATTGAAAAATTGGGTGGTTTTTTTATTCCACACTGTAGATTCATAGATCACTACAAAAATTGATTAGCTCCATCCAATCTATTTTTAAAACCTCTGCACCAACCACACCGTATGCCCTGCACAGTCCTGATCTTCCGCGAGCATTTTCACAACTTTAAAGCCATAATCTTTTAACAATTGCCGATATTCATCCTGCGACAAACTGGCGTGATAAAGTGCTTCACCAAACATTTCCCCAATCGCCTCACCCGCAGCAGGTCCACTGCTAAACATTAAAACTGTATTGGCGGTAGACCATTGCGCAAATTTCTCGAACATGCAGCGCTGATCGTTTGGCGTTAAATGAAAAAAGCTATCCCACGCCAAAATACCATCAAAGCACCGATTCAAGTTCACTGAGCGCATATCGGCTTCAATCCAGCACTGTTCAGGAAAATGTTCACGTGCCATCTCCAGCATGCTGTCTGCGCTATCTACTCCTGTAAGTTGATGCCCATGCTGTAATAGATATGCAGCAATAGGACGCCCCGAACCACAGCCCAAATCTAATATTTTGGCCTGCGCAGGCAAATAAGCAAGAAAACGATCCAGCCAAGTTTTTTCATATAACAACTGACCGCGCAAGTCTGTCCACGCTTTTGCATGCCGTTGATAAATGGGGATAATCTGAGCAGCTAAATGCGTGTGATCATTCATATTTACCCCAAACATCATTCCAAAGAAGTCTTTGAACATAGCTGAATTTGCACCAACAAAACAGCAAAATCATGGCCCGTTTTGACGACATAATTTTATGGATATTTCACAAATTCTCTCAAGCTAACGACTGATATTAAACTTTCGCCCAAAGCTTGATCAAAGTGCCCACAATCGCTGCATTTTATCTTATAATTTAGCCCGCTAGCTATCCGCCCGCTCAAGAGATTTTTGATATGACAACTATTATCAAGCAAGATGACTTGATCACTTCGATCAAAGACGCGCTTCAGTTCATTTCCTACTATCATCCACAAGACTTCATCCAAGCGATGAGCCGTGCTTATGATCGTGAAGAAAACAAAGCTGCGAAAGATGCGATTGCACAGATCTTAATTAACTCACGTATGTGTGCAGAAGGTCATCGTCCAATCTGTCAAGATACTGGTATCGTAAACGTATTCCTTGAAGTGGGTTTAGACGTTAAATTTGATTTAACCATGAGCTTGGACGATGCGATCAACGAAGGTGTACGTCAAGGTTACCTAGAAAACTCAAACGTACTTCGTGCATCGGTATTGGCTGATCCTGCATTTGGTCGTAAAAACACCAAAGACAACACCCCTGCAGTAATTCACTACAAACTCGTTCCGGGTAACAAAGTAGATATTACAGTTGCTGCCAAAGGTGGCGGTTCAGAAAACAAATCTAAATTGGCGATGTTGAACCCATCTGACTCAATTGTAGATTGGGTACTTAAAACTGTTCCGACTATGGGCGCAGGCTGGTGTCCACCGGGTATGCTTGGTATTGGTATTGGTGGTACTGCCGAAAAAGCCATGATGCTTGCAAAAGAAGCACTCATGGAAGAAATCAACATGGACGAATTATTACGTCGTGGCCCACAAAACAAAATGGAAGAACTCCGTATCGAGATCTTCGAGAAAGTGAACGCACTTGGTATTGGTGCACAAGGTTTAGGTGGTTTAACCACAGTTCTTGATATTAAAATCAAAGACTACCCTTGCCACGCTGCAGGCAAACCAGTGGGTATGATTCCAAACTGTGCGGCAACTCGTCACGCACACTTCCAGTTAGATGGTTCAGGTGTAGCGCATATTCAAGCGCCTAAACTTGAGGACTACCCAGAAGTAACTTGGGATTCATCTAAATCTAAACGTGTAGATTTAGACAACATTACCCAAGAAGAAATGAACTCTTGGCAGCCGGGCGACACGTTGTTATTAAACGGTACGATTTACACAGGTCGTGATGCTGCACATAAGCGCATGGTCGACATGATCAACAATGGTGAAGAATTACCAGTCGACTTAAAAGGCAAATTCATTTACTACGTTGGCCCTGTCGATCCTGTTGGTGATGAGGTCGTTGGCCCTGCAGGTCCAACAACGGCAACCCGTATGGACAAATTCACCCGCCAAGTCTTAGAACACACTGGTTTGTTCGGTATGATTGGTAAGGCAGATCGTGGTCCTGCAGCAATTGAAGCCATCAAAGATCACAAAGCGACTTACCTCATGGCTGTAGGTGGTGCGGCTTACCTCGTATCTAAAGCAGTACGTGAAGCAGAAGTGGTTGCTTTTGAAGACTTAGGTATGGAAGCAATCTACAAATTCAAAGTTGAAGATATGCCTGTATCTGTTGCGGTAGATGTCAATGGTACATCTATCCACGCGATTGCACCAAAAATCTGGCAAGCTAAAATTGGCAAGATTCCCGTTGTAGATGCTGCAGCAGAATAATATTCCAATTTAGTAATAAGCGAAAAAGCACCCAACATTGGGTGCTTTTTTATGCTTACTGGAAATAAATAAAAGCAATGCATGAGATAAAGATGCAAAACCTTACCACGTTCTCGGATCCCACAATTTAAAGGGTTGGGTTAAGTGCACATCTTCCGCAGGGTCATATTTCTCATGCTTGATTTTTTGTGGCTTTTTACGCAACTTACCTGTGGTTTGATCTTCCGCGACAAAGTTATAGCTTTCGGTTTTCAATTGAGTAAACGCTATTTCCTGTTGTGCCGTACTTGAAGGCATAAGAATTAAAGGCCCTGAAACCTCTTTGCGGGTACTCAAGTTTTCTTCATCATATTTAATAAAATACGACTGCCCTGCCTGTACCTGAAAATCCAAATACTTTGGTTTTTGGAAATGTAATGCACCCAAAGGACGACTCACACTCAGACGATACGCGCCCGGTGCCAGTTCAACCCAGTAATAATGATTGTGCAATAAACTTGGAATCCGATGTTTGTTGATAAACATACTAGCCGCGACAATTTCCTGTCTGTTCCATTTAGAATCTGGACGATATAAATACACGATGGCAGCATCGGCATGTTGTGCCTGAACAGGTTTAAAATTTTGCCCTAGTTTTTGATTGACCCAACCACCAATGGTCATCATGCCCAAACGGTGTTGTTCTACAAAACCAGGTTTTTGTTCTAAATCTAAAACTTTTAAGGTACTAGGTGGTTGCGTTTGTTGCACCACGTTTTTTTTGCCATGACATCCCAGCAACATTAAACTGGTCACGACCAAAATTGCGACACCACGCATGTCTATCCCTCACTGCGTTTCTTATTTTTGTAAATCACGTTTTTGAAATCACGCTGCAAATTCATTTTGCAATTGTTGTTTTGAATAATGGGCATCCACGCCTAGGTCTAAGATTAACACTGCCTTGATTTTTTTGACAATAAAAAACGTGCCGAAACCTAGCGTTTCGGCACGTTTCAGACGAATAGCGTATTAAGCAGTTTTGCTGTCTAATACTTTTAAGTCAATTTTTTCTGCTGCAGGTTCTTCTGTTTGAGGCTGACGTTCGGTCTGAAATTCAGGTTTAGCACCTTCTTCAATCACCGCTTCAGTCACTACCACTGTGCCAACATCGGTACGGCTTGGTAGGTCATACATGGTTTCGAGCAAGGCATTTTCCAGAATTGAACGCAAACCACGCGCACCTGTATTACGTTCAAGGGCTTTTTTCGCCACTGCACGTAATGCTGCATCTTCAAAGACTAAATCGACATTTTCCATCTCGAATAAGTATTGATATTGACGGGTTAAGGCATTTTTCGGCTCGGTCAGAATTTGCATCAATGCATCTTCATCTAGCTCGTCTAGCGTTGCAATTACAGGCAAACGACCAATGAACTCTGGAATTAAGCCAAATTTCACCAAATCGGTTGCTTCTACCTGACGAAATAAATCAGACAATTTCTTGCCTTCATCTTTTTTCTTCACGTCTGCCGTAAAACCAATGCCGCCTTTTTCTTGGCGTTGCTGCACAATTTTCTCTAAACCAGAGAATGCGCCACCGCAAATAAACAAGATATTTGAAGTATCAATTTGAATGAATTCTTGCTGCGGATGCTTACGTCCACCTTGAGGCGGAATAGAAGCCACCGTGCCTTCAATCATTTTGAGCAAGGCTTGCTGAACACCTTCACCAGACACATCACGAGTAATTGATGGGTTTTCAGACTTACGCGTGATCTTGTCAATTTCATCAATGTAGATAATGCCTTTTTGTGCTTTTTCTACATCGTAATCGGCTTTTTGCAACAGCTTTTGCACGATGTTTTCGACATCTTCACCCACATAACCCGCTTCGGTTAAAGTCGTGGCATCTGCCATTGCAAAAGGCACATCTAATAAACGTGCTAAGGTCTGTGCAAGTAAGGTTTTACCCGAACCCGTTGGACCTACCAACATGATGTTACTTTTTGAGATTTCGACAGCATCGCCTGCTTTATGCGCCTGATTGCTCACTTTTAGGCGTTTGTAATGGTTATATACTGCAACCGATAAGGTTTTTTTCGCAGTATCTTGACCAATTACATACTGATCAAGCGCAGCACGAATTTCATGTGGTTTTGGCAATGGACGTGTTGCCCAATCACCCGACTCAACTTGTTGACTGGTCTGAACCAAGTCTAAGCATACGTCCACACATTCATTACAGATGTATGCGTCCTCGCCTGCAATCAGCTTCCCGACTTCAGACTGCGTTTTACCGCAAAATGAACAATGTTTTTGTCCCTGAGGATGTTCGGACATAGTCACTCCAATATCTCAATCTTTAAAACTTATGGACGTTTTGTTAAAACTTCATCCACAAGACCGTATTCCTTCGCTGCCTGCGCAGTCATGAAGTTGTCACGGTCGGTATCTCTTGCGACAGTTTCATAGTCCTGACCACTATGTTCTGCCATTAAACGGTTCAAACGCTCTTTAATGAATAGAATTTCACGCGCATGAATTTCAATATCTGATGCCTGACCACGGAAACCACCCAATGGTTGGTGAATCATAACGCGGGCATTCTCAAGACAGTAACGCTTACCTTTTGCGCCTGCATTTAACAGGAATGCACCCATAGATGCTGCTTGTCCCATACAGTAAGTCACGACGTCTGGTTTAATAAATTGCATGGTATCGTAAATTGCCATACCTGCAGTCACTGAACCACCTGGTGAGTTAATGTAAAGGTGAATATCTTTATCTGGGTTCTCAGCTTCTAAAAACAACATCTGCGCCACAATTAAGTTGGCCATATTATCTTCGACTTCACCCGTTAAGAAAATGACACGTTCACGTAAAAGACGTGAATAAATATCAAAAGAACGCTCACCACGAGATGATTGTTCGACCACCATGGGTACTAAAGCATTTTCAATTGTTGGAACATACATAATGGTTATTTATTCCTAAATTCTTGTGACACGACTCATGTTCACAATATGAGGGATAATTGTCTAAATTGCAAAATATTCACGGCTTAAATCGTAGATATTTTGAGTTAAATGCGATCAATCTCTGAAAAACTGAAAACCGCGATGCAATAAAAAAGGCGCACGAAGCGCCTTTTTGTATCAAAGCAAATTAGCCTTGTTGACGAGCTTGCTGCTCTTTCAATAAGTCTTCATAGCTTACAGTTGTATCTGTAACTTTTGCAGAAGCTAAGATGTGATCTACAACCTGGTCTTCTAAAACAACAGCTTCAATTTGTGAACGTTGTTGTTTGTCGTTTTTGAAGTATTCAATCACTTCGCTTGGATCTTCATAAGAAGAAGCCATGTCTTCGATGTAAGCATCTACACGCGCTTGATCTACTTCAAGTTTAGCATTTTCTAATACTTTGCTAACCAATACGCCAAGTTTTACAGATTTTTCAGCTTGTTCTTTGAACAATTCATCTGGAAGCATGCTTGAGTCAAATGCTTTTGCACCTTGCGCACCAAACTGCTGTGTGAATTGCTGAATCATTTGTTGACGTTGACGGTCAATTTCTTGAGCAACCATTGCAGACGGAATTTCAACTTCGTTTGCCGCAACGAGTGCATCAAAAGTTGCACCTTTTACTTGGTTACGTAAACCGTTTTTCACTTCACGTTCCATGTTTTTACGAACGTCAGCTTTTAACTTTTCTACGCCTTCTTCTTCAGAAATACCGAAGATTTGTAGGAATTCAGCATCAATTTCTGGAAGTTTTTGCTTTTCAACCAGCTTCAATGTGATTTTGAATTGTGCTGCTTTACCTGCAAGGTTCGCTGCTTGGTAGTCTTCAGGGAAAGTTACATCAATCACTTTCTCTTCGCCTTTTTTCATGCCCACGATACCATCTTCAAAACCAGGAATCATGCGACCAGAACCAAGTACCAGTTTAAAGTCTTCAGCTTCACCGCCTTCAAACTTCTCGCCATCTACAGTGCCTTCAAAGTCAAAAGTCACTTGCATGTCTTTTTTCGCCATGCCTTTGGTTTCAACCCAAGAAGCACGTTGCTTTTGAAGGTTTTCAAGCATTTGTTCAACATCGCTATCATTTACTTCAGAAGACTTGCGTTCAACTTCCAAACCGTCAAATTTCACTTCAACTTCTGGATAAACTTCAACAGTCGCTTCATATACTAAAGCGTCGTCTTTCATTTCAGTTTTTTCGATGTTTGGCATACCCACAGCATTGATTTTTTCTTGTTGGATTGCTTCAAACACGGTGTCACGAATAATGTCGTTGACCACTTCTTGATAAATACCCGCACCGTATTCACGACGAACAACGTTTAGAGGCACTTTACCTGGACGGAAGCCGTTGATCTTCACAGTTTTGGCAGTGCGTTTCAAGCGAGCTTCAAACTGCTCGTTAATACGGCTCGTCGGTACAGATACATTTAAACGACGGGCAACGCCCGAAACCGCTTCAGAAGTTACTTGCATGGCTTCCTCGATATAGTTAGTAATAACAGTTTATAAAAAAGTGCCACATTATATGACAACATTAAAGGATATACAAAATACGTTCTGATCTCGACTGAATTTTTTTAATCGGAGCGCTATTTTCTGTAAATTTTCAACTTTGTGTATATTTCTTGTTGTAAATAAGAATCCTTATCATTATTATTAGCCAACTCCTTCATGAATGATTCTAATTACCATATAGGTCTAAATTAGGATCATTGATTCATATTAGAGATATAATTTTATGGCTAAGTTCAACCTACACCCGCTGTGTCTTGCATTACTTGGGGCAACCTCTACTGCTGTTTTCGCAAATACCTCTACCGATGCGACTTCAACCCACCAACTTTCCACAATTGTGGTTTCAGCGGCAGGTTTTGAACAAGAGCTAAAAAATGCACCCGCATCTATAAGTATAGTCAGTAAAGAAGATATTGAGAAAAAAAATGCGACCAGCATTGCAGACTTACTGGCAGATGTTCCTGGTATCGATATACGTTCTGGTGTCGGTAAAACCTCTGGTCTAAATATAAAAATGCGTGGTCTTGGAAATGATTACAGCTTAATTTTAATTGATGGTCGTCGTCAAACTACCTCTTCAGATGTTACCCCAAATGGTTTTGGAGAAACATCAAACGGATTTTTACCCCCACTGGCTGCAATCGAAAGAATTGAAGTGATTCGTGGACCTATGGCTACTCGCTATGGCTCAGAAGCGATGGGTGGTGTGATCAATATCATTACCAAAAAAGTGTCTGATGAGTGGAATGGGAATGTCACTGTCAGCGGTAATGTCATGGAAAGTAATGCCGAAGCAGACTCATGGAAAACCAGTTTTGTCGTCAATGGACCACTGATCAATGACCGTTTAGGTTTGCAACTACGTGGCAGCTATTTAGACCGTCAACGTTCAGAGCGTATTCAGGGTTCAACAGGTCGTGACCCACGCCCAAGCAAAGCTGATAATTATGATATCGGTGCAAAATTAGACTTTAAACTTGATGATCAAAACTCTTTTTGGATCGATGGTTTTTCATCAACTCAAAAATATGACAATTCAGATCAACGTTTGGGTAACTTCATTTCTCGTGGCGGTATTGCAGGATATGAAGATGAACTTGAGTTTAATCGTATTCAAATTGCTGCAGGTCATGATGGACAATATGACTTCGGTTTGTGGAAAACTTATATCAGTCAGAATACAACTGAGACTAAAGGACGCACCATTCCAACGGATGCATTTCCAGCACTTGCAGGACAACCCCGCAAATTAGAAAATACTGATTTAGTCTTTGACTCACATTTAGTCACTCCAATTGCGAACCACAAACTCACTATTGGCACCGAATATAAAGACACTACTATTGCAGATGATATCGCAGGCATTGGTAAAGAATTTACTCAAGATACTTGGTCACTGTATGCTGAAGATGAATGGCAATTAAGAGATAACCTTTATTTTACCTTTGGTGGACGCTACGAAGATCACAGTGGTTTTGGTGGACAGTTTAGCCCGCGCGCATATTTAGTATGGAATACAACTGATGACTTAACGATTAAAGGAGGCGTCAGCACAGGCTATAAAACTCCATCAGCCAAAGATTTGTATAACGGTATCAATGGTTATAGTGGACAAGGTGCAACACCAAGTCTCGGAAATCCTGATCTAGATCCAGAAACTTCAGTCAACTATGAACTTGGTTTTAATTATCAACCGACTGATGCTTTAAATTTAACGGCAACAGCATTCTTCAACCAAGTTGAAGATAAAATTATTTCTAAAACATTTAGCTGTCAAACCAATAACTGTTCTAACTTCAGCAACAAAGTTACCTCTTTTAGTAAAAGCTTTAATGCTGATGAAGCAGAAATTTACGGATTAGAAACTTCATTGCAGTACCAAATTATCCCAGAATGGGATATCAAAGCCTCCTACACCTTTACAGAATCAGAAATCACCAAAGGTGATGATAAAGGGTATGCTTTAGAATCAACTGCTAAACATTTACTTAACTTGACTTCAACTTGGCATATTAATGATGCATTTGATATTTGGTTACAACATGAGTACCAATCTGGTCGCCCTCGCTTTACTGCCAAACCAACAGATGCCGGCTCACAAAGCATTGAAGTACAAACAAATAATGAGTTCTCTGGGTATAACCTCTTTAACTTAGGCACAAGCTATCAATTTAACGATCACATTCGTATTAATGCTGCGGTAAACAACTTACTAGATAAAGACTTTACCCAAAATATGGATTACATCGATATCAATGGTGATACACAACAGGCATATAAATATCTATCTATCGGACGCAGTTCTGAAGGTACATATTTAGCAGGTCGTAACTACTGGCTCTCTGTTTCTTATGACTTCTAAGTCTTAAAACTTCATCTCAAACCCTGCTTCGGCAGGGTTTTCTGTCTTTACTCCCAAGCCTTTCACGTTCACATCGTTTTATTAAATAAAAATATTGATAATGATTATTATTTTCAAATAAGAATTATAAAAAAGTGCCGTTCCGCACATTGTTGTTGATAATGATTCTCAATACAATTAGCAACAATTGTTATAGACGTCATAACAACAACTTCACACTTTATTCATTTTGAACTAAAAACGCTGAATAAAGCGTGGCCTCCTGTTGGTTTACATTTAGGGAACTACCATAAATGGCACAGATCAAAAGTCGCAAACACAACCGCTCTGCGCAACTGATGGCTTTAGCCGCCTCTCTTCCACTACTTGCTCATGCAGCAAACCCTGAAGATGACGTCACCCAGCTTCCCACTATTACCGTTAAATCTGAAGCTGAAAGCAAATACAAGGCAGATAACTTAAGTTCCGCAAAATACACTCAGCCGTTAATAGATACCCCACAAACAATTTCTGTGATTAAAAAAGAAATCTTGCAGGAGCAAGGTGCAACGTCATTGGTTGAAGCCTTACGCAATACGCCAGGCATTACTCTACAATTGGGAGAAAATGGCAATACTAGTGCTGGCGATGCCTTTCAAATGCGTGGTTTTTCCACCCAAACCTCGACCTATGTTGATGGTGTCCGAGATTTAGGTGCAATCAGCCGTGATGTGTTTAATATTGATCAAATTGAAGTTGTCAAAGGCCCATCGGGTTCAGAAGCGGGTCGTGGTGCAGCATCGGGTTATATCAATTTGGTCAGCAAATTACCGCAAAGTGAAAGCAGTCAGGAAATTTCTGCAACTTACAACACAGCACAACATACAAGACTTTCTGCAGATATTAACCAAATCATCAATCCTAATACCGCCTTTCGCCTGAATGTGATGGGTCAAGAAGGCGGCATAGAAGGACGCGACTATATTGAAAACAATAGTTATGCCATCGCCCCTTCTATTGCCTTTGGATTAAATACTGCCACACGCCTGTATTTATATTCTCAACACATCAGACAACGCAATATTCCAGATGGTGGCATTCCAACTGTGGGCATGCAAGGCTTTTACAATACCGATTCACTGTTAGCCACTGCGCCTAAAGTCAATCGGGAGAATTTTTATGGCCATGTCAATGACTATGAAGATGTCGATGCTGATATGTTCACCGCAAAAATTGAAAGTGATTTAACCGATCAACTCAAACTGACCAATATCACCCGTGTAGCGAAAACCCACATGAATCGGGTTTTAACAGGCATCAATACAGGTGCAAATGGTCTTCGAACCAATGGTTCATCAAACCCTGCCGAATGGGAAGTGAACCGCTCCCGCCAAGGCGTCGATCAAGAAAATAAAATTCTGGCCAATCAAAGCACTTTAAACTGGAGTGTCAAAACGGGGGCAGTACAGTATGATGTTGTTGCAGGCATGGAGTTTTTAAAAGAACAGCAATCTAGCAAACTCATGGCAACCCAGATGCCTGGCGAAGCCACTGCCGATACACCGGGGGCCAATCTTTATCACCCAGACCGCAATCAAGCCATGCCAGCGCTTATTTATAATGGCGGTTATACCGATGGTGAAACCCAAACGGCAGCCGCATATTTATTTGATACTCTAAAATTTGGGGAGCGTTTTCAACTGAATGGTGGCGTACGGGTCGATTATTATGAAACAGATTATCAAGGGCTTACTCTGCCACGTGGGGGAAATGCTTTGGTGGCCACAGATCTGAGCACCCACGATACGCTGTTCAGTTGGAAACTTGGCGCTGTGTATAAGCCTACGTTAAATAGCAGCATTTACGCTGCGTATGCAAAATCGCTGACTCCGCCCGGCAGCGCCAACTTTAGCCTGTCTGAATCGGGCAATAATGACGCAATCAATGCCAAGCCTCAAGAA
Organism: Acinetobacter sp. YH12120; assembly: GCF_013418795.1. Taxonomy (NCBI): domain Bacteria; kingdom Pseudomonadati; phylum Pseudomonadota; class Gammaproteobacteria; order Moraxellales; family Moraxellaceae; genus Acinetobacter; species Acinetobacter sp. YH12120. Next base: position 47,245 of record NZ_VPBI01000010.1, read on the forward strand.
ACCCATCATTATGAAGTAGGCAGCAAATGGGAGTTACTACAAGGCAAGCTGGCTTTGGCTGCTGCAGCGTATCGTACAGAAAATGAAAATCAATCGACTATAGATCCAATTTCTCAGCTTGCTGTACAAGAGGGTAAAAAACGGGTCGATGGCATTGAGTTGAGTGCCGTTGGTCAAATGACCGAAAACTGGAATTTGTCTGCAGGCGTTGCGCACATGAAAGTGAAACAACTCAATCAACGTTCAACGAGTGCCACAACCTTATCGGAACGTTGGTCGCCTGAATGGACTGCAAGTTTATGGTCAACCTACGACTGGGCGGGCTTTAAATTAGGTTTGGGCGCGCGTTATGTCGATGAACAAAACCGTGTTGTGACTGACAGCAACGCACCAGCCAACATGCCAAATATTCCAGGCTATGTCGTGTTTGATGCATTGGCAGGCTACAACTTCAACAAAAATGCCTCGTTAAATTTAAACCTTTATAACCTTGCCGATAAAGAATACATCAGCACGCTAAACAATGGTGGTGGTCGCGTCGTGCTTGGGCAGCCACGCTCGGCAGCAATCAGCTTAAACTACAAGTTCTAAGTTATAGCAAATCTGTAGTAGCCCGCTTAAAACAGGCTACAGATTTAGATTCGAGCGATAGATTATTTTTCATACCATCTATTGCTCGAACTTTGCATGCCGAACAACGCTGTAGAATGTTCAGCAGTTTGAATTCAAACTTTTTCAGGAAGAATCGGTATGATGCTTCACATTCCAGAGGTCCTCAGCAAAATTCAAGTCCAACGAATTCGTGCTGAATTGGACACCGCAGATGCATGGCAAAATGGTCAACTCAGTGCAGGGGCTCAAGCACAGAAAATTAAACAGAATTTACAATTTGACCTGCAGCATCCGAGCTATGTAACTCTGTCACAAGACATCCTCAGTGCACTAAAACAACAGGCTTTATTGCAGTCCTTTGCCTTGCCGCTGCACATTCTGCAACCCATGTTCAATTGTTATCAAAACACAGGAACTTATGGCAATCATGTCGATAATGCCGTGCAATATTGTGCACAAGTACGACGCCCGATTCGCACCGATGTATCCATGACCCTATTTTTAAGTGAGCCTGAAGAATATCAGGGCGGTGAACTGATCATTGAAGATAGTTACGGTAGCCATGCGGTTAAACTCAATGCAGGCGATGCCATCGTATACCCTGCCACCAGTTTACATAGAGTCGAACCTGTCACCGCAGGTCAAAGAATTGCAGCATTTACATGGTGTCAAAGTATGGTCAAAGATGACTGGCAACGCAGTATGTTGTTCAATTTAGATATGACTATTTTGCAATTGCGTCAACAACTTGGAGATACAGCAGAAGTATTGGCACTAACCGCACATTATCACAATCTGATTCGTCAATGGAGTCAGTTATGAATACCACGCCATTGGCAGCTTTGAATCACATCCCGCCACATTTACACACCATTGCCGACTATCAAAAACAGGCGCAATTACATTTAGATGCAGCCACTTGGGCCAATTTAGAAGGCGCTGCAGGCGATGAATATAGTCTGAACAACAATTTACGTGCGTTTGCCGATATTCAATTATTGCCCCGTCATTTAAATACTTTTGCAGGGGCAAATACGCAAATTCAGCTCTTGGGCGAACAGTATCCACACCCAATTTTTTTAGCACCCGTGGCTTACCAACAACTGTTTCATCCACAGGGGGAAATTGCTACAGCGCAAGCGGCAGCCGCCCTACAAGCCCCCATGATTCTCAGTCATTTAAGTACCACTTCAATGAGCACACTGAATCAGGTTTCGGGCGCGGCAAAATGGTTTCAACTGTATTGGCAAGGCAGTCGTAAAGCTGCTTTGGATTTGATTTTTCAAGCGCAACACTATGCCTATCAAGCCATTGTACTCACGGTTGATGCACCGCACATGGGCATTCGAGATCGGGAACGTCGCGCTGCTTTTCAATTGCCTGCACATATTCGGGCGGTATATCAATCATCTGTAAATACCACTCCGCTTAAGGAAAATCAGCACCCTCTTTTTGATGGATTGATGCAGCAGGCTGCCACATGGGAAGATATTGCTTGGTTGCTACAACACAGTCCACTGCCTATTTTACTCAAAGGTATTTTACATCCTGACGATGCGCAGCAGGCATATCAGTACGGAGCACACGGTATTATTGTGTCTAATCATGGTGGCCGAATTTTAGATACCGCGGTCAGCCCAATTCAAATTTTAGGCACGATGCGAAAAATTTTATCGCACGATTTCCCAATTTTATTAGACAGTGGGATTCGTCGTGGCACAGATATTTTTAAAGCACTAGCCTTGGGAGCAAGTGCGGTTTTGGTCGGTCGTCCGTATATTTATGGCTTGGCAGTTGCAGGCGCGCTAGGGGCAGCGCATAGCATTAAGCTATTAAAAGAAGAATTTGAGGTCACAATGGCACTTATGGGAACAAGCTGCATCGAACAAATCAACAGCGGTTATATTTATCACCAAAACAGCCAATAGCAGAAAAATATTTCACAGCACATGCAGTATATGTAAAAAACAGGGAATTATTACGCTTGCAGATCGATTAACATACAGATATTGGTTTACAAGTGCCATGATTCTACTTTTAGCGATAGCCTCCTGAAAACAGCTTGTAAATTGATAGAATAGACACAATCTATATTTATAGTAAGTTGCCGTTATCCACGCGATGCAACCGCTACTATTCAAGGAGTTTTCACATGATGTTGGCAGATCCAAGCAAAAAATACCGTCGTATGTACCAGCGTGTCGATTTACCAGACCGCCAATGGCCAAATAACGAAATTACCAAAGCGCCAATTTGGATGAGTACCGACCTACGTGACGGTAACCAAGCGATCTTTGAGCCAATGAACATAGAACAAAAATTCAAAATGTTCCAAATGCTTGTGAAAATTGGTTTTAAACACATCGAAATTGGTTTCCCATCGGCATCTCAAGTTGACTTCGATTTCACCCGTAAATTGATTGAAGAAGGTCATATTCCAGATGACGTATATATTGAAGTATTGGTACAAGCACGTGACCATTTAATCGCACGTACTTTTGAATCTTTACAAGGTGCAAAACGTGCAATTGTGCATATTTATAATGCCAACTCGCCTACCTTCCGCCAAAAAGTCTTGAATGTAGATGTTGCGGGTGCCAAACAATTGGCCATCAACGCTGCAACCAAAGTAAAAGAATATGCAGCAAAACAGCCTGAAACTGAGTGGGTATTCCAGTACAGCCCAGAATGTTTCACTGCAACTGAGTTAGAAGTGGCTAAAGATGTTTGTGATGCGGTAACTGAAATTTGGGAAGCATCGCCAACCAATAAAGTCATTTTAAACTTGCCTGCAACGGTAGAAGTGTCTACACCAAACGTGTATGCAGACCAAGTTGAATGGATGCACCGCAATATTGAGCGTCGTGATGGTGTGATCATTTCAGTACACTGTCACAATGACCGTGGTTGTGGTATTGCCGCTTCTGAATTGGCCATCATGGCGGGTGCAGACCGTGTAGAAGGTTGTGTATTTGGTAACGGTGAGCGCACAGGTAACGTAGACGTTGCTGCGATTGCGTTGAACATGTACACCCAAGGTGTTGCACCAGAGTTGGATTTCTCAAACATCAACGAAATTATTGCAACAGTTGAAGAATGCACAGGCTTGCCAGTACACCCTCGTCATCCGTACGCAGGTGACTTAGTCTTTACTGCATTCTCTGGTTCACACCAAGACGCAATTAAGAAAGGTTTTGAGTTCCAGAAAAATGAAGAAATTTGGGATATGCCTTACTTGCCAATTGACCCGAAAGATTTAGGTCGTGACTATGACGCAGTGATTCGTGTCAACTCACAATCGGGTAAAGGCGGTATTGCTTACTTGTTAGAATCGAACTACAACGTGACTTTGCCGCGTCGTTTACAAATCGAATTCTCACAAATTGTGCAACAACGTACCGATGAGCAAGGCACTGAAATTAGCGCAAGCGAAATCTGGAACTTGTTTAAAGACACTTACGTTGCAGTAAAAGATGCGCACTATGCGACCAAAAACTACAAACTATCTGATGAAAATGGCAATCAAGTCATTGAGTTAGATGTGGTCGTGAACGGCGAAACGCAACGCTTACGCGGTGAAGGCAATGGCCCAATTTCAGCAATTTTGAATGCACTTCAATTACCAATTGATGTCTTGAATTATGAAGAACGCAGCATTAGCTCTGGCGCACATGCAAAAGCGTTGGCATTGATTGAGTTGCAAGTCAAAGGCACAGGTAAATCTGCCTTTGGTGCAGGGGTACATGACAACATCGTGACCTCATCTATTGATGCAATTATTGCCTGCACCAACCGCTTGATTGAACAAGGCGTATTAAGCACAGATCAAGTAGTTGCAGCAGCAGTATAATCTTGCGCTAACATGTAAAAGCATTTTGAAAAGGATACCCCAAGTGGTATCCTTTTATTTATTCATCCTCAGGATTTAAGGCGAATTATTCCCGTGTCTTTTCCAGCTGACTCAGTAGGTATTGTTGTTCCAGAAAAATTCCAATTTGAAGAACCTTTAGAACTCGAATGCGGTCGTGTTCTGCCCCGCTTTGAACTCATGGTCGAAACTTATGGCACGCTAAATGCCGATAAATCCAATGCGATTCTGATCTGTCATGCACTATCAGGGCATCACCATGCTGCGGGTTATCATCATGCCGATGATAAAAAAGCAGGTTGGTGGGATGCCTGTATTGGCCCAGGAAAAGCCATTGATACCAGTCGTTTCTTTGTGGTGGCGCTAAACAATATTGGCGGCTGTAACGGCTCTACAGGCCCAACATCGCCCAACCCTGAAAATGACAACCGTCCTTATGGCCCAGACTTCCCTTTAGTTACGGTGCGAGATTGGGTAAAAACCCAAGCCATGCTGTCTGACCGTTTAGGCATTGAGGTCTGGTATTCAATTATTGGCGGTTCTTTGGGTGGTATGCAGGCTTTGCAATGGTCGGTAGATTATCCTGACCGTCTGAAAAAATGCGTAATTATTGCCAGTGCGCCAAAACTGTCTGCACAAAATATTGCCTTTAACGAAGTCGCACGTCAGTCCATTTTATCTGACCCAGATTTTCATCATGGGCGTTATTTGGAACATGACAGCTATCCAAAACGTGGATTGATTTTGGCACGCATGGTCGGACATATCACCTATTTGTCTGAAGAGGCCATGAAACAGAAATTTGGTCGTGACTTAAAATCAGGCAAATTTATGTATGGTTTTGATGTCGAATTTCAGGTCGAAAGCTATTTGCGCTATCAGGGCGAACAATTTAGCCGTAATTTTGATGCCAATACCTATTTAATTATGACCAAGGCACTGGATTATTTTGATCCTGCACGTGAATACGAGCAATCCTTACAAAAAGCCATGGCGAATACAAAATGCAAGTTTTTAGTGGTGTCATTTACCACCGACTGGCGCTTTAGCCCTGAGCGTTCGCAGGAAATTGTGGATGCGCTAATTAGCAATCATAAACCTGTCAGCTATTTAGATATTAATGCTGAACAAGGACACGACTCGTTCTTGTTCCCAATTCCACTGTACGTGAAAGCCATGCGTGCTTTCTTAGGTGGAACAGAACATCTTCAAGCAACCCCACAGGAGGCCGTGTAATGCGTCTTGATCAGCAACTTGCCGAAAAGTGGATTAAACCCAATTCTAAAGTACTGGATTTGGGTTGTGGCGATGGTGAACTGTTGGCACACATGAGCAAACAGCATAATATTCGTGCATACGGATTAGAAATTGATCAAGAAAAGATTGCAATTGCGATCAGTCGCGGGTTAAATATCATCCAACAAGACTTGAATTTGGGGCTTAGCCGTTTTGCCGACCAGTCTTTTGACTATGTGGTCATGGCACAAGCCTTGCAAGCAGTAGATGCACCTGACGTATTATTAAGAGATATGGTACGTGTGGGTAAACAGGCGATTATTACCTTTCCAAACTTTGCGCATTGGAAGACTCGTTCTTTTCTTGCCTTAAAAGGAAAAATGCCTGTTTCAGATGCATTACCTTATATGTGGTACAACACCCCAAATATTCATTTATGTACGTTTCGTGATTTTGAGGCACTTTGTGCTGAAAATAATATTCGCATCATTAACCGACTTGCCGTGAATGGGAATCAACAAGATAGTTTACTCAGTAAGCATCTGCCTAATTTGTTTGGTGAAGTCGCAATTTATCGAGTGAGCGCTCTATGAAAAAACTATTATTAAGCACCACGCTATTGGTTGGACTGTTGAGCATTCAAGCCCATGCAGATTATGTTTCACCGTCATCTTCTGTAGCGAGCCAAGCGGCTCGATATTCAACCATGGATACTAATGGCTTGATTAAAGCAGCCAAATCAGGTCAGGCAGGCGCACAATTTTACTTAGCGACAAAATATCAACAAGGTAAAGACGTTCAACAAGACAGCCGTCAAGCGTTTGCTTGGTACAAAGCTGCGGCAGATCAAGGTTTATCGGCTGCGCAATTAAATGTAGGTCGTATGTTGGCAGATGGTATTGGCACGAAAAAAGACGAAGTCTTAGCACGTCAATATTTTGAAAAGGCGGCTAGCCGTGGTGATAACCGTGCCAGCTTTAACCTTGCCATGATGGAAGAACAAAAGAAAAACTATATGGGTGCGTATCAGTGGTATGAGTTATCTACCCGTGATGGCATGCTCGACAATAAAGTAATTTCTTTGTCTGAAGGTAAGAAAACCGCTTTGGCAGCTAACTTAACTCAAGAACAAATTCGTCAAGCACGTGACCGCGCAGACCAATGGATTCAAGCGCAATAAATTTAACTACGTTTGAAGTGATCTCAAAGCACCTTCGGGTGCTTTTTGTTTTATCCGAAATAAACTGCCTGCATGGCCTGTAGCAGTTCAGGACTGAATTCTTCTACTGCAGCAGAACCTAATACCGCATCTATACCACAATGCGGACAAATTGCGGTTTGCTCATCATCACACCAATCTTCAATTTCGCTATAAGCAAAAGTTTCCAGACAGTAAAAACAGCCAGAACGCTCACTTTGCTGCAATAATGTACGGTGCTGACTCGAATAACGGTAGATCTCTGAAATTTTGCTCATCATGATTCCCCTATTTTTTTATATCTCAGCATAATTGGTATGTATTAAAACAAATCTATCTAAGATTAAACTTTTAAGTCTGCAAAATCCGTTAAAATATCCAAGATTATTTTGAATTAAGATCTGAATTATGGCTGCAACTGATTGGCGTGCTCAAGGTACTTTGGTTTTAGCAAGCAATAACAAGGGAAAAATTGCAGAATTTGAAACCCTGTTTGCGCAATTAGACTTGCCTGTGCAAGTGATTCCGCAAGGTCAACTAAATATTGAAGATGCTGTTGAAGATGGTTTGAGCTTTGTTGAAAATGCCATTTTAAAAGCACGCCATGCCGCAAAAATTTCAGGAAAGCCTGCCATTGCAGATGACTCTGGTTTATGTGTGCCTATTTTAGGCGGCGCACCGGGGATTTATTCTGCACGTTTTGCAGGCGAACATGGCAATGATGCAGCCAACAATGAAAAGCTTTTGAATAAACTCAAACCACTACGTCAAGACGGCGCAGCAATTGAAGGTATGTTTGTTTGTGTTTTGGCTTTGGTTGAACATGCCGATGATCCATTACCACAAATTTTCCAAGGTATTTGGAAAGGCGAGATTTTAGCAGAAGCTCGTGGTGAAAATGGTTTTGGCTATGACCCGCTCTTTTGGTTGCCTGAATTGGGAGTGTCGAGCGCAGAAATGTCGAAAGCAGAAAAGAATAAAATCAGTCACCGTGGTCAGGCGATGCAACTGTTTAAAGCAAGTTTACAAGCTTAGATTTAACAGATGTGATTGATCTTACAGCCCGTTTTCAAACACGGGCTGTTTTATTTTCAAGCTTTACAAATCAGGTCAAACATCCCTTGTCGTCAAATCGCAACACATTCGTCACCGCATTGTCATACAGACCTGTTGAGATAGGCTCAACTATTGAGAGGTCTAAATCATGGCAGGATTATCTATTTGGCACGTGCTGATTTTTGCAATTGTGGTCATTTTATTATTTGGTACATCTAAGCTTAAAAACTTAGGTAAAGATGTAGGTGGCGCGGTCAAAGATTTTAAAAAATCAATAAAAGATGATGAGGCAGAAGCGGCGCAACTGAAAGAACCTCGTACGATTGAACATCAAGCCAATAGCAGTGATGTAAATTCGACTGTAAAGCATTAAGGCTGAGGGTTTGAGATTATGCTCAATATTGGAATGACGGAACTGCTGATTTTCGGCATCATTGCATTATTGGTGCTGGGTCCTGAAAAACTCCCTGAAGCAGCGCGTTTTGTCGGCAAGTGGTACGCTAAAATTAAACGTATGGTCAGTAATGTTCAAAATGACATTGACCGCGAATTGCGTTTATCTGAATTACGCGAGCAAATGCAGCAAGAAATGGCGCGTATTCAGGAACTTGAAGCAAAGATGCAAGCACAAATGCATGAAATGCAGCAAGAAAAAATATTTGAAGATACAACTGCAAAAAGCACACATTCCCCGCATGCCGTATCAAAAAATACCTTACAACAGCATCATTACACCTTGGTTTTAAATACTGAAAAAACCTCTGCGGTGTTACTCCCTAAAACTAAAATGACATCACATTCAAATTTATCTGCGCTACAACATACTACAGCGCCCTATACTGAAATGAAGGTTGCAGTATGAGCCAATCAAACGCTTCTGAGCTTTCACATTTGCCTGTGAAGGCAGAGCAAGCCGCATTAGAAGAAATGCCAATTACCAAGCACTTGATGGTGCTGCGTAATCATCTTTTTAAAATTGTAGGGCTTATTCTTGCCTTATTCTTCTGTTTATTGCCCTTTGCCAATAAAACTTATCAAGTATTGTCGGAACCATTACGTGCACAGTTGCCACATACATCAACCATGATTGCGACTGATGTTACCGCAACCTTTATGGCGCCGTTTAAACTAAACTTTTTTGTCGCGCTGTTCATTGCGATGCCATTTATTTTGTATCAGATTTGGGCATTCGCAAAACCAGCGTTATATGAAAAAGAAAAAAGTTTGGCGCTGCCTTTGCTGATCGGCAGTATTTGCTTGTTCTATATCGGAATTAGCTTTGCTTACTTTGTCGCCTTGCCATCCATTCTGCACTTTTTCATTAGCGTTTCCCCTGAAACAGTCGCCCCGATGACCGACATTAATAGCTATCTTACGTTTTGTTTGAAGCTGTTTTTGGTTTTTGGTTTTACCTTTGAGATTCCAATTGTCACACTTTTGCTGATTATGATTGGTGTCGTGTCTACGCAAACTTTGGTTGAAAAACGTCGCTTTATTATTGTTGGCTGTTTTTTTGTGGCCATGTTTGTCACACCGCCAGACGCTTTATCGATGATCATGCTTGCCATTCCGATGTGGATGCTGTTTGAAATTGGTTTGTTTTTTGGCAAATTAATTGAGAAGCGCCGAGTCAGTCACAGCTAATCTAAAATATTGAATTTTAAAAAGAAGCACATGGTTGCTTCTTTTTTTGTGCGTGTAGATCACAACTGAACGGATTTAATCAGTTTGACACATAAGCTTAACCCGCATGTCATGTTTAGCCACTAATTTACATATAACTTTCAAACGACTAAGCAATTTGCTAGGAAAAAAAATGACTGATTTTATGCCTTACAATGAAGATCAAGAGTTAGATAATAACACTTCAGACAATACGCACTTTCGTGACATTCTAGAACAACGCATGAACCGTCGCAGTTTAATTAAAAAAACTGCAAGCGGTGCAGCAGCTTTAGCTTTAGCTTCTTCTTTATCTGCATGTAGTGATGATGATGAAGATACAAATGTAACACCACCAACAAGTAAAGAAGAACCCAATACCAAGCCTGAAACATTAACATTTAAAGCTGTAGATAAAAATTTAAATGATATTGTTACTGTTCCTGAAGGTTACCAAGCAACTGTATTATATGCTTTAGGTGACTCAATCAATCCTTCTTATAGCAATTGGAATGCAGATGCAGATGTTCCATCTGGCCCAAGTTTCCAATTCCGCTCTGGTGACTGTCACGATGGCATGAGCTATTTTGGCTTAAGTACTAAAACTGGTCGTTATGATGAAAATGCATCAGATCATGGCTTATTGGTTTTGAACCACGAATATATCAACCAAACCTTCTTACATCCAAAAGGCGCAACTAAAAAGGATGGACGTCGCCCAGAAGATGAAGTGATTCGTGAAGTAAATGCACACGGTGTTTCAGTCGTTCATATTAAGAAAAATGCTGAAACTCAAGCTGTAGAGATTGTGAAGTCATCACCATTTAACCGTCGTATTACAGCTTCGACTGTCATGGATTTTGCAGGGCCTGTAGCTGGTTCTCCATTACTGCACACAGCATTCTCTCCCGCTGGTCGTCAAACTCGAGGCACACAAAATAACTGTGGTAATGGTTATACACCATGGGGCACTTATTTAACTGCTGAAGAAAATTTTATTGGTTATTTCCAACGCTCAGGTACAGACCAATACTCAGCCCGTAGTGAAGCTGAAAAAATAGCACTTAAACGCTATGGCTTAGGCTTAGAGATCTCTTATCAAACTGAAAAAAATGCAGACGGTAGTGTTAAACGTGATGCGAAAAACAACATCATTTATATTTTAGATGCTGATGGTAAAAAAATTCCAGAACGCGATGAGCAAGATCGCATCGTGTATTTGAATAAATCTTCACGCTATGGTTGGGAAACAGCAGAAGCTGGTTTTGAATCTCAAGACATGTATGATCGTTGGGCTGCTAACGTAACCAAAGAGTCTGCAACTCAAGACTATCGTAATGCGCCAAATACATTTGGCTGGATTGTAGAAATTGATCCATTCGATAGCCGCTCAAACCCAGTAAAACGTACTGCATTAGGTCGTTTTGCTCACGAAGACTGTCGCGCCAGCCGCGCAATTGAAGGGCAAAAATTTGCATTCTATATGGGCGATGACTCGCGCGGTGAGTACATCTACAAATTTGTATCAGATGCAACATGGGATCCTAAAGATGTGAATGGTGGTTATCGAGCTGGCGACAAATATATGAATTCAGGGAAATTCTATGTCGCTAAATTTAATGCATCAGGCACAGGAGAGTGGATTGAACTGGCTTATGGTAAAAATGGCTTAACCGAAACAAACGCTATTTACCCATTTAGCTCACAAGCGGATGTCCTTACTTTTGCTCGTCTTGCAGCAGATGCTGTAGGAGCTACAAAAATGGATCGTCCAGAATGGGTTGCTGTAAACCCTGAAAATGGTGAAGTGTACGTGACTTTAACCAATAACTCGAACCGTGGTTCAAGCTATGCAACAGATCCTGCAAACCCACGTAACTACACCGATCCTGAAGGTGGTAAAGGTAACGTCAATGGTCATATTATCCGCTTTAAAGAAGAGAATACTGCAGCAACATCATTTGAATGGGATATCTATCTATTTGGTGCTGAAGCAAGTATGGATCCGACAATTAACCTTTCTAATTTAAGCGATGCAAACGACTTCTCAAGTCCAGATGGTATGTGGTTTGACCCACGTGGTGTTCTTTGGATTCAAACAGATGATGGCGCATATACAGATGTTACAAACTGTATGATGTTAGCAGCACTACCTGGTCAAGTTGGTGATGGCGGTGTTGTAAAAACTGTTGGTGATCAAAGTACAATTGCTGGTGCTCAAGTCACCGATAAAAACTTACGTCGCTTCCTTGTTGGGCCAAAAGAATGTGAAATTACAGGTGTAACCATGACACCTGACTACAAAGCAATCTTTATTAACGTTCAGCACCCAGGTGAAGATTCAAAGAGTTTTGATGCGCCAAGCAGCCATTGGCCTGCAACACAAACTGACATGAACAATAAAACTGCACGTCCTCGTTCAGCAACGGTTGTCATCACCCGTAAAGACGGCAAAGCAATTGCTGGATAACATCCATAAATTAAAAATGCCGACATCACGTCGGCATTTTTTATGCCTCAATGTTCAACTGTTGCTGCACAATATCTCCCTTTTGCTCACCATATTGTGTTTTTTCCAGCCATGTAAATTGCTGCGCCTGCATACGTAAAAAATTGGAACAACGTGTACCGTAAAGTGGACTTTGAATAAAAGTCGATGACAACAACGCTTCCATCTCCAATGAAATCCCTGTTTGCGGTAACAATTCAGATGCAACTTTGCGTTCATCTTGCAAAATATCCCACGCCGCAGCATTTAGCTCTGCCGTTGCAAGATCAGGCAATTGCAGCATCGGTAAAAACTCCTGCGTAAAGCGTTTGCGTAAGCGTGCAGTTTTCTCCCAAGGGTCACTCATCAATCCATTCGACACCACATAAACGCCTTTAGCTAAAACCTGCGGCGCTTCTCCACGGTTACTCATGTACACCGCTTGAGTGGTGTCACCCACAAATAAATTAAAACCTGCATATTCACATTGCTGTTTTTCTAAGGCTTGCGCAAAACGGATAGGCGTTTGCTCAGATTCTAAAAAAGCCTGAATAATATGCCCACGTGAAGTTGGATATTCACGAACATCATTCGCATCACGATAATTGGTAATCACAGCCCAGCGTCCCGATGGGGTAATGCCCATCCACGTACCGCCCGATTCTAAATCTTGCCCTGCAACAATTGGACTATCAGACCATGCTGCCAGTGCTGCTGTCGGACGCCGATAGAACTCATCTCGATTTGAAATCAAACACAGTGGTGTGTCTGTCAAGACCTGCCAAGCCAATGCCACAATACACATAATTTAAACTCTTGATCTTTACACATTGAATGTACAACATTTTTCATCACATTCAGCTAAAATCTGTGCAAAACAGAATCACAAGGAACAGGAATGCTCACCTATCCAAATATTGACCCCGTTGCTATTTCGCTCGGGCCTTTACAAGTCCATTGGTATGGCTTGATGTATTTACTGGCATTTTTATTTGCATGGGGTTTGGCAACTTACCGTGCCAAACAACGTGGCTGGACACCAGACATGGTTTCCGACCTGATCTTTTACGGCGCTTTGGGCGTGGTGATTGGTGGACGTGTCGGTTATGTGTTTTTCTACGGCTTTGAACAATTTTTGGAAAATCCACTGTGGTTATTCCAAGTCTGGACAGGCGGCATGAGTTTCCATGGCGGCTTTCTGGGCGTGATTTTAGCCATGCTGTTCTGGTGTAAAAAATACAAAATGACGTGGTTTCAAACTTTGGATTTTATTGCCCCATGTGTACCTACAGGTCTAATGTTTGGTCGTATTGGTAACTTTATTGGTGGTGAATTATATGGTCGCCCTGTGACCGATCCGAATTTTGCTTTGGGGATGATTTTCCCGACCGATCCTTTACAATTGGTACGTCATCCATCGCAATTGTATCAAGCCTTATGTGAAGGTCTAATCCTGTTTATTGTACTGTGGTGGTTTAGTTCAAAGCCACGTCCACGCATGGCAGTGTCTGCCCTATTCCTGATTGGTTATGGTTTGGCGCGCTTTGTTGTCGAATTTTTCCGCGAACCCGATCATGGTCAGCTCTTTATTGCATGGATGAGTAAGGGACAATTCCTGAGCTTACCAATGATTTTGGTCGGTTTCTGGATGATGTGGTATGCCTATCAAAAGAAAATTTATGATTGGGGGCCGCAAAAAAACAGCTAAGCTACTACCCATTTAAATGCAGGTTTCATCCATTCAGGCGAAGTCAATCTTCGCCTTTTTTATGCTACAGTGCTATCTATTACTTACACTTTTCAGACATCAATATCTCACATGCTTGAATTTTGGTTTAACCCACAGGTTGCGGTCACAAAGAAAATTGCCCTGCTGATGGTGATCGCGCTGGTCACTGCAGCGGTATACTTCTTAGAACCCTTAAAGCTCGATGCGATTTTAATGTTTCTGGCCACAGGTATTGTTTTTTTAATTTGTCGTTACTGCAAAATTCATTTTACTGCACAACATCCCACAGGTTAGTTGGCACGACTATTGACTTGGATTCCACTGGCGTTGTTACTCGCAATAATTTTCATGCAGATTCAACACGGTGAAATTTTACTGTCGGGCGCTCAAGGCATTGGCTTTACCGCTTTGGCTATTTGCCTGTTTTCGCCGTTGGCTTTACTGCATCAACATCACGCTTCCGACACACAATAAAGTCACAACTTTAAAAACTCTGCTATTATTCTTTCTGATTTACTGGGCATCGAATTGCCCAAACAAAAAATATTTCTTTTGCTTGACCAGAGAACGCTATGCGCCAGTATTTAGACCTACTCCAACATATTCTTGACCATGGTGGCGACAAAGGTGACCGTACCGGAACAGGCACACGTTCAGTGTTTGGGCACCAAATGCGTTTTAACCTTGCACAAGGTTTTCCACTGCTGACTACCAAAAAAGTACATTTCCGTTCTATCGTAATTGAGCTGTTATGGTTTTTAAAAGGCGATACCAACGTCAAATATCTACAAGAACATAAAGTCAGTATTTGGGATGAATGGTCTACCGCAGAACAAACCGCGCGCTTTGGTCGTCCTGAAGGTGAACTTGGCCCAGTGTACGGACATCAATGGCGTAATTTTGGTGCAACACAAAAAGCCGATGGTCTGTATGAGCAAGATGGTTTTGACCAAATTGCATGGTTAATCAATGAAATTAAAACCAATCCAAATTCACGGCGTTTAATCGTGTCAGGCTGGAACCCGAAAGAAGCAGGTCAAGTTGCTTTACCGCCTTGCCATACTTTATTCCAGTTTTTTGTGCACAACGGCAAACTCTCATGCCAGCTATATCAACGCAGTGCCGATGTGTTTTTAGGCGTGCCTTTTAATATTGCCAGCTATGCTTTACTAACCCACATGATCGCGCAAGTCTGTGATTTAGAAGTCGGAGATTTTGTCTGGACAGGTGGCGATACGCATTTATATGCCAACCACTTTGAACAGGCACAGTTACAGCTAAGCCGTGAACCACTGGCGTTATGTCAGTTAAAACTCAATCCTGAAATCAAAGATATTTTCGATTTTAAATTTGAAGATATTGAAATTGTAGGCTATGAGTCACATCCTGCAATTAAAGCACCTGTCGCTGTTTAATTGCCTGTTGCTAGATTTATCATCTCAACATTTAAATTGCCCCAACGTCCCCAAAAGATGCTTGGCAGACTAAGAAAATACGAGCCTAATTATGTCATTTCAAAATTTAGAAGTTGTACACGTAGTCGCTATGGATCAACAACGCTGCATTGGTCAGGGTAACCAATTGCCGTGGCATATTTCGGCAGACTTAAAACACTTCAAAGAAATCACCCAAGGTGGCGTGGTGATTATGGGACGCAAAACCTTGGAGTCGATGGGACGCACCCTGCCTAAACGTGTCAATTGGGTGATTACCCGCGACCCAAACTGGGCATTTGAAGGCACAAAAGTGGCGCATAGCATTGAAGATGCCTTGCAACAAGCCGTTGCCGATGTTCAAGCCTCAGAAAAACCAAACACTTTATTTATTATTGGTGGTGGTGAAATTTTTAGCCAAACTATGCCGATTGCTGACCGTTTGGAACTGACACATATTGAACTAGATGTTCAGGGAGATGCGCATTATCCTGCCATTCCTGCCGAGTTTAAAAAAGTGGCCTCAGAACAGCATGTCGATGAAAAATCAGGGATTGCCTTTGAGTTTGCCCGCTATCAAAAATAATGCTGACAGCCTTGGCAATATTTGATTATGATGACTTAAACGGAATTTAACTTTGCCTCAGGAATGGCGGATGCTGCATTTCATCTTCAGTTTAGGTGTCGTTCTTTCTTCTATTTGGCTCAGTATGGCCTTGTGGATTCATCAGCCTTTGGGTTGGTTAATGAGCCGTGTGCTGATTGGGACTTGGCTAGCCTTCACCCTCAGCATTTTGGGCATTTATATCACTCAGCATTTGCTCAGTCGCAATCAGGATATTTTGGTTTATCTTTTGGGTTTTACCTTGGGGCTGTTTTGGTATTTTGGGATGGATGCCAAGCAAGACCGTGACTGGAACCCTGAAGTAGCCCGTATGCTGCATTATGAACAAGTACAAGATCAGGTCACGCTGCACAATGTCCGCAATTTTGACTGGCATGCCGATGGTCGCTATACCGAACGTTGGGAAACCCGCCAATTTAACCTGAAACAGATTACGGGGGTGAATATCATCACCTCTTACTGGATGGGGCCAAAAATTGCGCATACCTTAGTCAGTTTTGACTTTGCCGATCAAGCGCCACTCACCTTTTCCATTGAAATTCGCAAAGAAAAACACGAAGAGTTTTCTGCGATTGGTGGCTTCTTTCGGCAATATGAACTCAGCCTTGTCGCTGCCGATGAAAAAGATATCATCTACACCCGCAGCAATATTCGGGGTGAGCAAGTTTATTTTTTCCCGATCCAGCTCAATCCACAAGAAGCACAAGCACTGTTTCAGGAATATCTGCATAAAGCCGATGCTTTAGCCGCCAAAGCGCGTTGGTATAATACGTTGACCAGTAATTGCACCACGCTGCTGTTTGACATGATTCAGGCAGTATCTCAAAAACGTTTCCCTGCCGACTATCGTCTGTTTGCTTCGGGTTATTTACCCAATTATTTATATGATTTGCATGCGCTGGATCATCGTTGGGATATGCAAACTTGGTATCAACGTGCCCACATTAACCCACGTGTGGAAAACTTAAAAGATATCCACAGCCAAGACTTTTCCGCGCTCATTCGACAAGGCGTGCAGCTCGATTCTTCAGCAAACATCAGCACGCCTTATTCGCATCCGACTTATCAGAACAAAGTGCTGCCCTGACCTATTTTGGTCATTTTGCGCAGATACAATCAATTCAGAGAAAAAACCACACCATATCTTGGAAAAAGTTGCAGCAAACATACAAATTTAACTAGAGCCACGGCGCATAATTTGTTTAGATAGCAACAATTTCAAAAAATTAGAGATCATTCCATGCTAAAAAAATACTTCGGGATCACCTTATTGGGTGCAATGATTGCTTTATCAGGATGTGAAACTATGCCAACTCAAACGAGTGCAAGCCAAATTAGCGCAATCAATCAAGCCAACTTAGTACAACGTACATGGACTGCTACGCAATTGGGCAACAGCATGTTAAAAACAGAAGCAAACCGCCAAAACTTGCCATATTTAAACTTTGATGCCGCCACACAAACAGTCACAGGTTCAGATAGTTGTAACCGACTCAGCGGTAGTTATGTCGCAGGACGTGACACCCTACAATTGGGGCAATTGGCAACCACGCGAATGGCTTGCTTAAATAACAACAACTTAGATCAGAAATTTCATGAAGCCCTAAATAAAGTGACGCATTATCAGGTCTATGGTAAAACCCTGAAATTGCTAGATCGCCATGGAAATTTACTGATTCAATTTGAAACACCAACGGCTGCACGTTAACGGCTAAGCCTAATAATAGACAGGCTTAAAATGGTTGATTCATAAAATATAAGGACAAAATCATGCAACAAGCATTGTTTGGTGGCGGATGTTTCTGGTGTGTCGAAGCCGTATTTTTACAACTGCAAGGCGTAGAAAAAGTCACCAGCGGTTATGCAGGTGGACATACCTTAAACCCAAGCTATGAAGATATTTGCCGTGGCGACAGCGGACATGCAGAAGTCATTTTGATTGATTTTGATGAGCAGCAGATCAGCTATTCACAATTACTTGAGGTGTTTTTTGCCACACACGACCCAACCACATTAAACCGTCAGGGCAATGATGTCGGCACACAATACCGCTCTGTGATTTATTATTTAGATGCTACACAGCAACAAGCTGCCGCCGAGATGATTGCAGCCTTACAAGCTGAAGGTGTGAATGTTGTGACTGAACTCAGTGCAGCACCTGAATTTTACCCTGCAGAAGACTATCATCAGAATTTCTTTGCCAAAAATCCAAATCAGGGCTACTGCAATTTTTCCATTCCACCGAAACTGAATAAATTACGCAGTAAATTTCAGCATTTACTGAAAGTATAACCATTGGATTTAAAAGCAAGTACAAAACGGTGATACTCATCTTTTGATGACATCACCGTTTACACCACTATTTATTTTACAAAAGTCGTCCAGACAAATGCCTGAGTACGTCCTTGTAAGGTCATCTTCAACTGATCGCCCGACTGTAATGCTGCCACCCCTGCAGGTGTACCAGTCATTACCACATCACCAGGTTCTAAACTAAATACTTGGCTAATATCTGCCAACAATGCCGCAATATCAAAAATCAATAAACTGGTATCGCCTTGCTGACGTAATTCATCATTAATGTCCAAACGATATTGCACGTTTTTCCAGTCCTGAATTTCCGATACATCCACCCAATCTGCCAACACACAAGAACCGTCAAACGCTTTGGCTCGTTCCCACGGCTGTCCTTTTTTCTTAAGTTCATCCTGCAATTCACGCAATGTTAAATCCAAGCCCAAAGTCACTGCACCTACAGCATCCAATACTTTGGCAGGATCTGTGTCTGCATTTAAAGGCTGGTCAATGCGTAAACTCAATTCACATTCATAGTGACAATTGCCCCAGACCTTATTCCACGTAATCCCATCACTTAAACTGCGTAAACTGCTTGGCGGTTTAATAAATAACACAGGATAATCAGGTACAGCATTACCTAATTCTTTGGCATGGTCTGCATAACTGCGACCGACACAGACAATTTTAGATGGACGTGTACTCATGATCATCCTCAAATAATTCGTAAATTGGGAAAATTAGAACTTAATTTTTAAAGGTATTTTCAAAAACCGTTTGTTCTGCAGGCAGATTAAATGCACGTTTCGGCACAATCACCACTGTACGATTTTTTAATTCCAGCATATAGGTGAGTTTACCCACAGCGAAATTTTGCACCTCGTTATAATGAAATACCTGTTTACGACCATTGGCATACAGCTCGGCATAGTCCTGAAATAAATCAATGCCTTGCTCGCTTTTTCCAAATTGGTATTTTACAAACTGGCGTTTAAACATCATTGGCAAAAACCAATAACGCATTAAAGTTTGCAAGATTAAAAAGAAAGCACCGAGTGCAACATAATAGCGACCTACCCCATCGAAGCCCAAATAAAAGCCCCAAGCAATAATCGCCACACTAATCAACGGTGTAATAAAACGGGTAAATTGTTTTTTACCAAAAGTCGCAAGGGCAAAGCCGTCTTGAGATTCTTCTAAATTTAAAAAATAGCGCAAAGACAATGCTGGCTGCGTGTCAGACATAAGCTCATCATCAAGTCATTCAAATTGAGCTAAATCTTACACTAGATTGAGCACTTTCCTTATTTTTTTCGTGTTTATTCGCTCAAAGCCAGACGTAAAACAATGGTCATGCTTTTGACACAGAAATTTCATCATTTTTAGATAGTGTAGATGCAAAAAAACCGCATCAAAAGTGCGGTTTTTTATTTCAAGTTGGTGCGCTCAGAGAGATTCGAACTCCCGACCCCTTAGTTCGTAGCCAAGTGCTCTATCCAGCTGAGCTATGAGCGCGACGACTTGATGGGGTGCATTATACGTGTTTTTTTCTGGCTGTTAAGTATTAATTCATCATTTTGCAATCAAATGCACAGATATTGGACGATTCAAAAGAATTTTAACGTAAAACCATGAGTACGCTATTCTTTTTAATAAACTGATTATTGTTTGAGTTTACTAAATTTCAGGCACAAAAAAACCGCATTTAAGCGGTTGATTGTTCAAGTTGGTGCGCTCAGAGAGATTCGAACTCCCGACCCCTTAGTTCGTAGCCAAGTGCTCTATCCAGCTGAGCTATGAGCGCATTACTTGTGTGCCAATTTAGGCGATACGTTACTGTTCGGTTTACTTATTGGTGCGCTCAGAGAGATTCGAACTCCCGACCCCTTAGTTCGTAGCCAAGTGCTCTATCCAGCTGAGCTATGAGCGCGACATAAGTAAAGCGTGGCGGTGAGAGAGGGATTCGAACCCTCGATACAGTTACCCGTATGCGTCCTTAGCAGGGACGTGGTTTCAGCCACTCACCCATCTCACCGTAACGTGCCGCCATAATACAAATTAAGTGCTAGCACTGCAAGCTTCGATACCACAATTTTTGCATATTTTTGCTCAATTAAATATTTTTTAAACAATTTTCAGGATTCATCACCAGAATTACGCCTGAACTTTTGGCAATCGCTGCACAAAAACTAGAAACATCGTAAAATAACGACAGAAAACACATTATTGCAATCATTTACGTGCAGTCTTTCCGTACATGACTTATGCTAAACCTATCTTCTGACATGAAGTTTATTCCATGATGAAAAATTGGGTCGATCCTGAAGCGAAAGCTGAAGCCGAACGCTACGAAAATCCTATTCCAAGCCGTACCTTAATCTTAGAAACCATTGAAACCTTGCAGGCGGCACAGTCACATGCAGACTTGGTAGAGCATTTTGCGATTGCCGATCAAAAAAGTATTGATGCCCTGAGCCATCGTTTAATTGCCATGGTACGTGATGGTCAGCTCATGAAAGATGGATTCAAGTTCCAGCTGGCTGCAGAACAACCGACTCATGACGCCACGGTTTACATCAACAGTAAAGGTTTAGGCACAGCCAATATTGCAGGTCATGAAGATATTTTATTGCCTGAACGCGAACTACGTTTGGTGTTTAATGGCGATCAAGTCAAAGTCCGCCAGACTTCGGTAGATCGTAAAGGCAAGGCATGGGGCTTTATTACCGAAGTCACCCAGCGTCGTGTCAAACAAATCATTGGTAAATTGTCAGAATACGATGGTGAATATTTTATTCAGCCTGCCCAGCCAAATAGCCATCAACCCATTACCCTTGAAAAAGAATTAATTGAACATGCCCAAGTTAAATTGGGCGATTCCGTGCGCATTGCCATTGACGACTATCCAACCCGCGAAGAGTTTGCCACAGGACATATTATTCAGTCGATGGCAGACAAAGCCGAAACTGAAATTATTATTCCGCAAACCATTTTAGAATTTGGTCTGCCGTATGAATTTCCTGAAGATGTCATTCAAGAAGCCGAAAGCTTTCAAGAACCGACAGCCCAAGACCGTGAAGGACGTGTTGATTTACGCGATTTAGCCTTAGTGACTATTGATGGTGAAGATGCCCGCGACTTTGACGATGCGGTATACGCCGAAAAACGTCCAGGCGGTGGTTACCGTGTCGTAGTCGCAATTGCCGATGTCAGCCATTATGTCCGTACAGGCAAACCGTTGGATGATGAAGCTCAGGAACGTGGGACTTCAGTCTATTTCCCGCATTTTGTATTGCCGATGTTGCCTGAAGCTTTATCGAATGGCTTATGTTCGCTGAATCCGCAGGTTGACCGTTTGTGTATGGTCTGCGATTTAAAACTGTCACGCGCAGGTCGGGTCACAGGTTTTGAATTTTATCCATCGGTCATGCATTCCAAAGCACGTTTAACCTATACTCAAGTGGCACAATATTTTGAGGGTGATAGTGCGGCAATTCCAGAAGATCGGGAGGTGCGCAAATCATTAAATACTCTGTTCCAACTGTATCAAGTGCTGAAAGGTTTACGTGCTGAACGTCATGCCATGGAGTTTGAAACCGTTGAAACCTACATGACCTTTGATGAGTTAGGTGGAATTAAAGAAATTTTGCCGCGCAGCCGTAACGATGCGCATAAACTGATCGAAGAATGTATGTTACTCGCCAACGTCGCAGCAGCAGAATATGCACTCAAACATGATGTGCCGATGCTGTACCGTGTGCATGAACCGCCAGAGTTTTCACGTATTCAAAAAGTCCGTGATTTTGTCAAATTACTTGGGCTACATTTCCCAGAACAACCAACTCAGACCGACTATCAATCGGTGATTGAAGCCACTAAAGATCGTATTGATGCGCCAAGTATTCACGCGGTGTTATTACGTTCCATGATGCAGGCCTATTATGGTGCCAACAATGCAGGACACTTTGGTTTAGCTTATGATGCCTACACGCATTTCACTTCACCAATTCGCCGCTACCCTGACCTATTGTTACACCGTGCCATTAAAGCGCATTTAAAACAAAAGCCATCACCACTTTCAGGTGCAGCTTTAGATGATGCAGGCGAACATTATTCTGCAACTGAACGTCGTGCCGATGAAGCCTCACGCTCTGTCACCACATGGCTAAAATGCCACTATATGCAGCAGCATTTGGGTGAAGAATTTGTGGGCGTAATTTCTGCAGTAGCCGAATTTGGTTTATTTGTTACTCTCAAAGACCTTTATGTCGATGGCATGATTCATGTCAGCCAGTTGGGCGATGACTTCTTTGTATTTGACCAAGCCAGCCAAAGTCTAATTGGACAAGCACGTGGTCAAAGCTTTAGCTTGGGCGATGAAGTTAAAATTAAAGTCGCGGCTGTCAATTTAGAAGATCGCAAAATTGATTTTGAGCTCATGCAGCAACTCACCCATGCAGGTCGTGCTATTCGTATGCGCGCACCGCGCGTGGCAAAACCGTTCAGCCGTGAAGCCACTGAAGAAGTTTTTTCTGAGCGTCCAAGCAAGGCGACTTTAAGTGAAAACGGTGAGCAACCTGTGCCGAAGAAAAAGCCAAAAAGCAAACCGAGCTCTTACGGTAAAAAAACCTCAGCGAAGTCGGAAGCTAAACCGAAAGACAAAGCCAAAAAAAAGACCAAGGTGAAAAAGAAAAAATCCAATGCCAAAGCAAAGGGTGAGTAAATTTTACTAAATAAAAAAGAGTGCTACGGCGCTCTTTTTCATTTAATATATCTCTATAAAAATAAACCACTTAAAAATCATGACATCACAGAAAATTACTAAATACTATTACCATGAATATGTAATATGCTTAGTCTTTGTACTTAGTATTTCAGCACTGATTGCTCTCTTTTTTATAGACTTCACCCCAACAAATCAAGTCAAAATCACAGCCTTCATTGTTGCAACGTTGATTTATTTGGCTGTTTTGATCTACTTTTATGTTCTGCATAGATACGGACAATGGATCATTCCACGTACATGGACAAATGTACAAAAAAAGCCAAAATTCTATTTTTTACTCCTCTTCCCTATTTTTGTAATTCTGTTTCTTTACTTAAATCTAGTTGTCTATCCTCCTCTGCTTCATACCCTAGTTTTGGGTACACCTACTGTGGTGACATTGGAAGCAAGCGCTGTTAAAAAACATGGTAAAAAAGGAAGTGTCTACTATTCTATTGAAACACCGTATGACTCTACTGGTATGTTTCGAATCAATGTAGATGAATATGAACACTACAAAAATCAAAATCTATTCATAAAATTATCGGTCATTGAGGGGCGCTTTGGCACCTACATCCAAGATATTCAATCTATCCACGGTGAAACAAGAGCGAATAAATAGCACCCAAGGCTTGATTTATCCTTCTAGAAGCCTTACTTCTACAAATAACACAGGAAATAAATCGGCAGACCGACATGACATTAGAAAAGGCAACTTTGCCTGTTCCACAATTTGATCAAATTACCCTGGCAGATTTAAAACAAAAAATTGAGCATGCCATTCAGCAGGGACAAAACTTTTTAAATAATCTGACTGCAGTACCTGAAAATACGACGGCGCAATTAAATGTTTTAGAACAGATTGATCAGCTCGAAAATAACATGAGCGAAGCATGGGGCGTGCTGTCACATTTAAATGCGGTCATGAATAATCCTGAAACCCGCGAAGTGTATCAAGCGCTGTTACCAAGTTTAAGCGACTACTACACTCAATTGGGTCAGCACACGGTGTTGTATCAAAGCTATCAACATATTCACGACGCCAACACCTTTAAAGATTTGCCTGCTGCACAACAAAGCGCAATTCAACTGGCATTGCGCGACTTTAAACTGTCAGGTGTGGCCTTAGAAGGTGAAGCTAAAAAACGCTATGCTGAAATTTCAGCGCGTTTATCGCAACTGTCATCAGACTTTTCCAATCATGTATTGGATGCCACCCAAGCCTATTACAAAGTATTGTCCGAAGATCAGCTCAAAGGTTTACCGCCAAGCAGCGTTGAATTGCTGAAACAATATGGTCAGCAACGCGAATTGGAACAAGCTGTGGCAACACTGGATATTCCTGCCTATTTAGCCATTATGACCTATGCCGATGATCGTGCTTTGCGCGAAACCTTGTATCAGGCATACACTACTCGCGCGTCCGATCAATCAGCCCAGTCTGAATTTGACAACACCCCGATCATGGAAGAAATCTTGCGTTTACGTCAAGAAATGGCGCAATTGCTCGGTTTTAACAACTATGCAGAATTATCCCTTGCCAGCAAAATGGCACCAAGTGTCGAAGCAGTCGATCAATTCCTGCGTGAACTGGCAGAACATGCTCGTGCACCTGCAGAACAAGAAATTGCCGAACTCAAAGCCATTGCCGCCCAAGATGGGATTGATACCTTACAACCGTGGGATACAGGCTACTATTCTGAAAAATTAAAATTACAGCAATTTAACCTTTCACAAGAAATGTTAAAACCATATTTCCCTGCACCGAAAGTGGTTGAAGGTCTATTTAGCATCGTCAAGCGTTTATACGATGTCGATATTATTGAGCGCGCTGCCCCTGTTTGGCATCCTGATGCACGTTATTTTGAACTTGAAGATCAAGGTCAAGTGATTGGTGGTTTTTACTTTGATCTATATGCCCGTACAGGCAAACGCGGCGGCGCATGGATGAGTGGTTTCCGTTCACGCATGCAATTGGCACAAGGTTTACAAAAACCAATTTGCTATATGGTGTGTAACTTTACCCCACCTGTTGCAGACCAACCCGCGCTTTTAACGCATGATGAAGTCATCACCCTATTCCATGAATTTGGACATGGCTTACATCACATGCTAACTGAAGTAGATAATATTGCTGTGGCAGGTACACATGGTGTCGCTTGGGATGCGGTGGAATTACCAAGCCAATTCATGGAATTTTGGACTTGGGATCAAGATAGTTTAGATATGCTGAGTGCGCATATTGAAACCCAAGACACCCTGCCAGAACACCTGCTTAAAGCACTGTTAGATGCACGTTTCTTCCAGTCGGGAATGCAGAGCCTGCGCCAAATTGAATTTGCCCTGTTCGATTTAAGTATTCATCGCAGCAACCCTGCTTTAAATGCGGAACAGATTCAAGCCATGCTAGATGATATTCGTCAAAACTATGCCGTTGCGCCAACTACAGCTTACAACCGCTTCCAGCACAGCTTCAGCCATATTTTCGCAGGCGGCTATGCTGCAGGATATTATTCATACAAATGGGCAGAGGTTTTGGCCAGCGATGCCTTTGATCGCTTTGAAAATGAAGGGCTATTTAACACCGAAACTGGCAAGCAGTTTAGACAGTTTATTCTAGCAGTTGGCGGAAAAGATTCAGCGCTTGACGCATTTATCAATTTCCGCGGACGCGAGCCAAAAATAGACGCACTATTACGTCATCAAGGTTGGACGAACATAGTCAAAAACGCTTAAACTAAGAACTTTAGATGAAGTTAGGGGAGTCGTGATGACCATTAAACGTCGTTTCATTGCAGGCGCAAAATGTCCGAAATGTCAGGCGATGGATCGGGTTGTCATGCTCACCGCTGACGAAGCTGAATGGATCGAATGTATCGAGTGTGATTATACGGAAAACCGTCCAACACATATTGATGAACCTGAAATCCCAGAGGTTTCAGATGAAATTGGGGTGATCCAGTTTAAGCCGCGTCAGTCAAAGTAAAACAATAAGGTTCAACAACGCATGACTGAAGATCAACGACATAACCCTAAGCTTTTATGGGCGATTACGGGTGGGTTAATTATTGTCATTATTGCCGTATTTATCTTTCAATGGATGGGCGATAGCGACAATACTGCGCCTATAGAAACTGCCCCAACTACGGCGTCTGTAGCGAAAGCTGTACCTGCTGAAGCAACGCCATTGCAAGAAGATGAAGCAGCACCAAAACAGTTGGTCACAGAAGATTTACTCAAAGCACCTATATCTGAGAATGCAGCGCTTGCCAAAGAAGAAGTGGCTAAATTAGATGACATTCAAAATCAGCTGAATGATCAACGTGCCTTATTAAAACAGCAACATAACGATGCTGATGAATTGATTAAACTGAAAGAAGAACAAATCAAAATACTGGAAGCCCAACTGGCACAGTAAGCCTCCTCTGCTTCACATCAGTCATTTTAAAATACGATAAAGGGTCAGTGTTGTAGCCAATTTAAGCTAGAATAGCCAGAGGTTATTCTGGCTTTATTTGTATGACATCTTCTGGTTCTGCCCAACAAAATTTGCTCAAAGCAATTATGCTGTTGACCTGCTCTGCCTTTCTGTTTTCACTCATGGGAGTGTGCGTTCGTTACGCCTCAGAAACGGTAGATAATGCCACAGTGGTATTTTTCCGTAATTTCATTGGTTTGTTTATTTTTATCCCGCTCATTTTCAATAAAGGCTTGGGCTTTTTTAAAACTGAAAAGTTATGGATGCACACTTGGCGTTCGGTAGTCGGATTAACCGCCATGTATGGTTTTTTCTACGCGATTGCCAATCTAAAACTGTCCAATGCGATGGTCTTCACCTATTCATCGCCTATTTTTATTCCCTTAATTGCATGGCTATTCCTTAAAGAAAAAATCACCAAACCAATGCTATGGGCTGCGTTCATTGGTTTATTTGGCGTGTTATTTGTCGCCAAACCCGATGCAGGTATGTTTAATAGCATGTCCGCAATTGGACTCAGTGCCAGTTTTTTAGCAGCGATGGCTTTTGTCACGGTACGCGCCCTGACTCAAACCGAACCGCCTGAACGCATTGTGTTTTATTTTTGCATGATTGGGACACTCATTTCTGTTGTACCGATGTTCTGGTCATGGCGTCCTTACAACTTAAAAGAATTGAGTTTTTTAATTGGTGCAGGATTGCTGGCCAATATCAGTCAGATCTTTATGTCCAATGCCTACCGTCTTGCCCCTGCTGGGCAAATTGGCCCTGTCAATTACATTGCGATTATTTTTGCAGGGATTTGGGGCTTTAGCTTTTGGCATGAAACGCCAGACTTATTTAGTTTAATTGGCTTTGCCCTAATTTTGCTTGCCATTATTTTGTGCAGTCCACTGTTACAAAAACACCTGAATCATCACTCCCCGCATTCATAATGCTGCTTTGTATTCCCTGCATATCAACCTATTAAAAAAACACCCCGTAGTGAACCACAGGGTGTTTTTAAATAATAAGATGACAGTGATTAAGTATCCATGTGCTTATTCATACCAGCCGAATAGCTTGAACGCATACGGTGCATAGGCAATAATCAACATCGCAGGAAGCATCACAATCATAGGCAAAATCCAACGCTCATAACGATAATAGAACGATTTATGACGAACTTCTGCATCGGCTGCAGCGACTTCTTCATCTCCAATCGACTGCCTTGCCAATAAGTGATTCAGCGCTACAGGTGGCGTCACATAGCCTAATTCAAAACCAATTAGGGTAATCATCCAGAAATGCGCAGGATGTATCCCATATTGATACGCCACAGGCGCAACCGTTGCAGAAATTAGAATCACCGCACCGAATGGATCCATAATCATGCCCACAAAAATCATCAAGGCAACAATCAGGCTAATCACAATAAAGAGGCTGCTAATGTCGGTTGGGAACGCTTCCATAATTTCAATGCGTTCTAAATAGCCACCTACACTGACTGAAAGCGCCATCAAAATTACCAATGCCCCAATATGTCCCACCGTTTCACTGGTCGATAAATGCAGAGCTTTGAAGAAACCATACTGACGCAATGGTGAATCAGGTGCAGTCAATAATGAGCGCTCAGATGAAGCTGCTGTCTGTTGTGCTACAGGCTTGTGATCTAAAGTCTGATCCCACTGCCCCATCGCTGGAATAGGCGCAGGTTCATGGCGCAATTTATCAAACAACACCATCATCAATAAAATAACTGGCATCATTACAGGTGCAGTAAATTCATTCATATTGGTGTCTAAAGCATATTTATAGAACAACCAAATCAACACAAAAATAAGGATATATGGCAGTACAGGGCCAAAAGCACGTAAGGACAATGGCACAGCTATACGCGGTGCAGCAATGCGGAATTTATTTTCAGCAAAGAACAACGAAATCACTAAAAACAGGGTTGAAGTCAAGAGGAACACATACAAACCATAGTGATACAGCATGTCTGTTGTAACTTCTTTGTTCAGCGATGCCACCACAACAATCAATAGGCATGGACGAAGCACGACCCCCATTGAACCCGACATAGCTGTTGCCGCCAGTGCAAACTGACGTCGTCCACCCGCATTCCAAACTTCTTTATAAATGATCGCACCTGCAGCAATAACAAAAATCCCCGATGCACCGGTATAAGCTGTCGGCAATGCAGCGGCAATCAGAATCAGCCAGGTTAAGGTTTCAGGTGCCAAATTCCACGGACGCAGAATATTCAGGAACAAATCCACAATTCGGGTTTGTTTGAGCAACATCCCCGCCCAAATAAACAATGCCAAGTTCAGGAAAATACTGGAGAATTCGACCAGTTGCCCCAAGTAAATCCCTTGCCCCATTGGATAATCCATCAGGATGGTAAAGGAGAAACCTGTACTAATTGCCATATAGGCATACAAAGGCACACTCAGGAAAGCAAGACCTAAACTACCGCCTTCACGGGTTGGTGCGGGTGGCTTAATAAGCTGGAATAAACTAATTAAAGTCAGAGTTGCAAACAGAATCATCCACATCCAGTAAATGATTTGCGTTTCACCACTCATCGGTACGCCTGAATTGAGTACTGAACGATATTGACTGATACTTGACGAGGTTAAGAAACCATTCGCCACCACCATTAAGGTCGAATACACCTTGAAGTCAATTTTGGTCGCAGGGCCACGTAAACCAATGTGATGGGTCTTTAAAGTGGCACTAATTGCAGCAAAGACCACCATCAATACCAATAAAATGGCACGGTTTTCAGTACCAAATTTAAAAATACCAAAAAAAGAGGTTTCAATGGTTCGATAAATTTTCAAGCTTGGATGGGCTTGAATATGCTGAATCGCCTGATCATGAAATTGAAATTTTTCTTCACAAATTTGTTTGGCTGCTAAAATGGAAGCGCGGACATCTGATTCAGAGGCAGTACCAAAAATATCGGCAAACTCATCAGCAGCATTGGCTTGCATTTGGGCATGTACTTGTGCATCGATATCGGGGTTGCGTTCGCAGTCAGGTGCAGTGGGTTCGGCACGCAAAAATGAATATTGCATACCTGTTGCAGGGTCACCATATAGGCGTTCACCCATGCGCAACAACTGACCATGTACCATTTCACCTGTACCAATAATGAGGGTCAGTAACAACAAGATCAAAATAACGAATGTAGAAATCCATTCTGTCCATATATGTCTGAGCAAAGCCAAGCCAGACCTGCGTTGTCCGTTATTGTGCATATATTTTCCTGTTTTTATTCTGCGCAGAAACCGAGACTCTCGAATTTCTGTCTGTCCTTATTCAACGGAATGTCCATCTTCCATTGAGCATTTTTGTATTCAGTTTAAATGTGCATGAGCGTCGTTATTTTTAAAATGACAATATAGATTTTCTTTTAAGTAAAAATGGTCAATTGTGAGATTTTATGTGAGCCCTTTTTGCCATCATTTTGATGTAATTTTAATGCGGATCAATGCAATAGGCCCAAATAATATAAGCCAGTGCAAAAATTACTCCCCAAATCACCCCCAATAAATGTGCCTCAACTAATACAGGACTCCCGATTAATTCTGCTGTACCCAAACTGCCCACGGTATTTTCCCAAATCAGTTTAGATAAAATAAGCAGCAAGACCAATGTGGCAAAGCCACGTTCTTTTTTATAAAGCAAATGCACACATGCCACCGCCACATAAGCACCATGCAACACCCCAGAAAGTCCTGCATAGGCATCAATATCGGCAAGGAAGTAATAGAAACTCAGACTAATCGCTGGCGGTAGTAGCAGCAAAAGCGCCACAAAGTGCCATACTTTGGCATGCGGAAAAATAAAAGGTAAACAGGCAAACGCGATCATATTGAGTAAATAATGAATCCAGCCCACATGCACCCAATGCCCTGTCCATAAGCGCCAAAATTCATCCAATAAATGTGTAGACCAATAAATAAAATGCTCTGCAAAAATCTGCAAACATGCCGAAACCGACATACATGCCGCAATAAACACAATTTTTCGACTGAGAAATTGAGATGAATATTGCATAGGCGCTTGCATCCTCCAAATTATTCTTGTTATGTGCTTCGGCAAACGGATTGCCCAATCCTAAAACTTCTTGTCTATATTGAATTGGGCAATCTTGATATTTTTACAATTGAGCTGCCGTATCCTCATTAAATAAATCATCTAATTCAGATGAATCATCTTGCTCATCCCAGAAACGTTGCTGATCACCCGTACGCACACCTGTATGTTCAGTCCAGTAACGGTCTGAAATTCCTTGTACCATGCTTCCCGCCATGGCATCAATCAATTTAAATTGTGGATTTACAGGTTTTTCGTCACTGCGTGCATTAGAAAAGGCTTTGAGTGCATCGCGGATTTTGGCATCTTCACCACTGGCTTGGGCAGCAACCGCATATAAAGCGTGTGATAAACGCACGCCTTTATTTTCACCAATTTGCATCGACTGCTTTAAGGTTTGATACGGATCAGGTTTGCCATCTCCCGCACCTGGAAGCAAAGTCCAAATTACGGCACGTGTAGCCTCTGGTGCGCCCCAGAATTTTTCATTGTTTAAACAGGTCATACCACGTTCAACAATCGCGGCAATATCTTTAGGCACATGCACTGCCCCGCCTGAATTAATATCATTGGTCATGGCTTGCAAGCCACTCAACATCCCCAACATATACACAGTTTGATCAATATCACTGTTCATTTTTGGACAACCTTCGCCCAAAGGTTTCCGATATTTCTTTTCCCAACGATGCTGAAACAATTGATAGCCTGTGTATTGGCGCTGTGCCGCCAAAGCCGCCCAACGTTTTTGCTGAATCCGCGCATCTTGCGCTTCGCCCACTTGCCCTGCTTTTGCTGCACGTAAATAACGCAATTCAGCATCCAAAGCTTTTTCTTCGGCACAAATACCCGCAGCCGAATACATTAGTACCGCAACACGGGTTGGGTCTGCGCCCATATCTTTAGTCGCCATAATGGCAGGGGTTAAGGAATTACCAGAATTACACACCATTTCAGCATCTTCCATCGCTAAAATTGGCGGCACAATATGTTTTTCAGTAAATCCAAGTGCGACATTGGCACCTGTTTTGATCACTTGTGAACAACCTGATAATAATAAACTTGTGATTGCAAATACGGCCACACCCTGGCCTATTTTTTGGACTTGCGACATTTTCCTGTCCTCTATAATTGTGTTTATGTCCATTGCAACAAACATAGCAGAAGCAATATCTGAATAAAAGCGTCTACTTGCTGCTTCAGATGGATAACTTTGCCATGTTTTAAAGTGACTAAAATTGACTGAAATCTGTCATCCGACAAAATTTAGGCAAAAAAAAGTAGCATTGCGACGGTTCAGCACATGCTACTTATTAACTGGTGCCCAATTCGGGCTTATCTTAAAAAATCTTTCGACTAAATTTAAATCTACACATTTCAGGAATCTGATTTGTATTGATCTACACTTGTCTGGAATTAATATAACTGAAAATAGGGATATGCGTAATCTTTTATGCCAATATAAGATGACTGATCAGGACACGAAAAATAGATGATAATTTTATCTTTATGATACTTATAGTTTTTTATTATTATAAAAATATACAGCTGTCTGTAAATTAGAGCATTTTCGCCAATACTTTTAGAGCCTTCCATTCCGCCTTGGAAACCTGATCACACCAAATCACCACAGGTTTAAAGGCTTGCTGAAATTCCATGACGATATAAATTTGATGATCTATCACTTGACGCAGTTGCACACGCTGAATTTCAGTTTGGCGAGCTGTGCTTTTAATCTGTTGTGATGCTACACGAGGCACGAGATAGGAAATTGACCATTCACGGTCATCTAATTGATATAAACCAACAATTCGGTTTGCACGAACAAACTGAAAATATGTCCAGCCTATAATGACAATACATATAACGCTTAGCCATGGGCTTAACACTTGCAGTAAAAACCAGACGATGAATAGAGCGATCATCAGCTGAAACACTATTGCGATGACACTAGGTTTCAGCTGAAACTGCTGCTTAGCCATGCACATAATGCTTTAGTTTACGGATAAAATCTTTCAACTCAGGACGTGGTGGCTCAGACACTTCCATAAACCAATCCAATAAATCTGGGTCTTCCTGCTCAACCAAATCGGCAAACATTTGTTTTTCTTCCGCACTGGCAGTCAAATAATGATTTTTCACATACGGGTCAAAATAGACATCAATTTCCTTTAAACCACGACGGGCACGGTAAATCACTTTGCGTTCTTCTAAGCTGATGTCATCACTCATGCGGTTTCCCCATTAAAATTAAACTCAGGCTAGTTTAACCGACCCCTTTTAAAGTTTCGATGACTTTTATGCAGCATTGACCAAAAGCATCATCTTTCATTTGCAATTGAAACTTTTGCACCTTGTTGCCCCCTATAAATTCTTCTAAGGTGAATTCAAAATAACATCAGGAAGATAAAACCATGCAATCTGCCGCAATTCGCCCCATTGCCAATATGTTACCGCGCACCTTATTCAGTGCTGAACACGACAGTTTTCGTGATTTGGTACGAAAATTCTATTTGCAGGAAGTCATCCCCCATACTGAAAAATTTGAAGCGCAGCAGCATGTAGACCGTGAGCTATGGCGTAAAGCAGGTACTTTGGGTTTACTGTGTAGCAC
Source organism: Acinetobacter sp. YH12120 (assembly GCF_013418795.1). Lineage (NCBI taxonomy): Bacteria > Pseudomonadati > Pseudomonadota > Gammaproteobacteria > Moraxellales > Moraxellaceae > Acinetobacter > Acinetobacter sp. YH12120. The sequence continues at coordinate 80,390 of NZ_VPBI01000010.1, forward strand.
CATGCCTGAAGAATATTCAGGTTCAGGAGTAGACCGCCTGTACAGCATGATTTTGATTGAAGAACAAGCCTATGCAGGCGACAGTGCCACTGGTTTTTCACTGCATTCAGATATTGTCGCCAATTACATCAATAACTTTGGCACAACTGAACAAAAACAACACTGGTTAACCCGCATGGCCACAGGTGAAGTCATCACCGCGATTGCCATGACCGAACCCGGTACAGGTTCAGACTTACAAGCTGTGCGTACCTCTGCAGTATTGGATGGCGATGAATACGTAATTAATGGTGCTAAAATTTTTATTACCAACGGCTATTTGTGCGACATGGCGATTGTGGTGTGTAAAACTGCAAACACAGACAAAGGTTCAGCTAATCTGTCTTTAATACTGGTAGAAGCAGACCGTGCAGGATTTAGCAAAGGCAAACCACTGAATAAAATTGGCATGAAAGGTCAGGACACTTGTGAATTATTTTTTGATGATGTCCGCGTACCTCGCAGCAATTTATTGGGTGCAGAAGGCATGGGTTTTATCATGCTGATGAAAGAACTGGCATGGGAACGCTTAATTGTGGCGATTATTTGCCAAGCAGGTGCAGAAGCTGCTTTTGCGCATACACTGCAATATACTCAGCAACGTCAAGCCTTTGGCAAAAGTATCCAAAGCTTTCAAAATACGCGCTTTAAACTGGCAGAATTACGCACCGAAATTGATTTCTGTCGTGCTTTTTTAGATCAATGTATGCAGTTACAACTTCAAGATCAGCTCAGTGTTGAAGCTGCAGCGGCCGCCAAATATAAAATTTCAGAGATGTACTCCAAAGTGGTGGATGAATGTCTACAACTGCATGGTGGTTATGGCTATATGCTTGAGTATCCAATTGCACGTGCTTACTTAGACAATCGGGCCAATCGTATTTATGCAGGCACCAATGAAATTATGAAAGAGCTGATTTCACGTTCTTTATAAAATTTCCACCTCAACATAAAAATGGCGCAAGCAATTTTAAATTTCTTGCGCCATATTATTTTTGCACCCAACGATTTAAGACACTAATTTAGGTTTACGCTGCTGTGCAGGCACAGCTTGTTTGAATTTTAAAATACCATCTTCAAAACTTGCTTGTTTTAAAGTTTTGCGATCTTCTAAGTAATTGTTGGTCACTCGCCATGGCGCATGTTTGCCTTGCTTTGGCATCACATTAGCAGCACGCGCGATATAGCCCGAACTCAAACTGCCCATCACCGTATCTTCCAATAACTCTGTTTGGTCACCTTGAGGAATTACCTCGTCATAACCTTGTCGATCCATATAATTGAGCAAACGACAAATATAATCCGCAGCCACATCCACTTTAAGTGTCCAAGATGCATTAATATAGCCAATAATCATCGCCATATTCGGCACATCGCTAACCATCACACCTTGATACAGCATGTGCTTAGAAGTGTCTAAAGGCTCACCATCAATTGTGGCTTGAATACCACCTAGAATCTGAATATTCAAACCTGTCGCAGACACAATAATATCGGCATCCAGATGCTTACCTGATTTTAATTGCACACCTGTTTCAGTAAAACTTGCAATTTGATCAGTTTCAATCGAGGCATGCCCTTCGCGTAAAATCTTAAATAAATCACCATCAGGCACAACACATAAACGCTGATCCCACGGATTATAATGTGGCGTGAAATGCTTCATATCCACCTTGCCTTTGAGCTGCATTTGGATAGATTTCAGTAACAAAGTCCGCAGTAATTTCGGCTGTTTTTGTGCTAAAGCATAAATTGCGCGTTGCATGCCAATATTACGTGCGCGCGTGATTTTGTAAGCAACATCTTCAGGCAAAACTTTACGCATTTGCTGATAAACAAAATCCATTGCAGGCACTGAAGCAATATATGTCGGTGAGCGTTGCAGCATGGTGACATGCGCTGCACCACCTTTCGACATGGCAGGGACTAAGGTAATCGCAGTGGCACCACTGCCAATAATTAACACCTTTTTACCACGATAATCTAAATTTTCAGGCCAATGCTGAGGGTGGATAAATGTGCCTTTAAACGCCTGCTGATTCGGAAAGTCAGGCTGAAAACCTTGATCGTAATTGTAATAGCCTGTGCAGCCTAAAACAAAATTAGCCACCCAAGTTTCAATCTGTTGTGCTGCATTTTCTATGCGTAACGTCCACTTACGTGTTTGAGAATCATAATTGGCAGATAGTACACGATGTTTAAAATGAATTTTTGAATGTAAGGCTTTTTCTTGAATGACTTCTGCTAAATAACCTTTGATAGATGCGCCATCGGCAAGTACATTGGTTTTTTTCCAAGGCTTAAAATTATAACCAAAAGTCGACATATCCGAATCTGAACGAATGCCCGGATATTGGAATAAATCCCAAGTGCCACCAAAACTTTGACGACGCTCAATAATTTCAAAAGAACGCTGTGGGCAGTTTTGACTTAAATGTGCTGCTACACCAATGCCCGAAATCCCTGCCCCAATAATTAATATATCAACCTGCTTATCCATGTTTTATTGTCCAGCTTGAATGATGTTTTTTATTAAAGCATATATTTGACAATACACAATGTCAAGTTTAGCAAAAGTTACTAAAATTTATATCAATTCGGGACAATTACATCATTTTTTGAGATTCAACTTATTTTTTACATAAAAAAAAGACCGGTAAAACCGGTCTTTTCTGAACAACGTGCGTTATTCTTGGCGAAATTATTTAACTTCGCGATCTACAAGCTCAACGTAAGCCATCGGTGCAGCATCACCCGCACGGAAGCCCGCTTTAAGAACACGTAGATAACCGCCGTTACGCTCTTTGTAACGAGGGCCAAGAACGGTAAATAATTTACCAACAGTTGCTGCTGAACGAGTACGAGCAAACGCTAAACGACGGTTTGCTACTGTATCGTTTTTAGCTAAAGTGATTAAAGGCTCAGCAACACGACGTAATTCTTTTGCTTTAGGAACAGTTGTTTTGATTAACTCGTGTTCGAACAAAGAATTAGCCAAGTTTTGGAACATCGCTTTGCGATGGCTGCTTGTACGGCCTAATTTCACACCACTATTACGATGACGCATGGTGATAGTCCTACTTAATTAACGGCTACGATAGGCGAAACGATCGTCCATACGGAGACTAGCCGGTGGCCAGTTCTCTAAACGCATGCCGAGCTGTAAGCCTTTAGAAGCCAGAACATCTTTGATCTCTGTAAGCGATTTTTTACCCAAGTTAGGCGTTTTAAGTAGCTCAACTTCAGTACGCTGTACAAGATCACCAATGTAGTAAATATTTTCTGCTTTCAAACAGTTAGCAGAACGAACAGTAAGCTCTAGATCATCTACTGGACGAAGCAAGATTGGGTCAACTTCTTCACGAGGCTCTTGAGCAACAGGAGCTTGATCTTTCTGAAGATCAACAAAAATTGCAATTTGTTGTTGCAAGATTGTTGCCGCTTTGCGGATCGCTTCTTCTGGATCAACTGTACCATTGGTTTCAAGATCAATGATCAACTTGTCAAGGTCAGTACGTTGTTCTACACGCGCATTTTCTACGATGTAAGACACACGTTTGATTGGGCTATAAGAAGCATCTAACTGCAAACGACCTACAGGGCGAGTTTCGCCTTCTGGGAAACGTGAGTCAGATGTTTCATAACCACGACCTTGAGCAACTTTCAGGCGCATTTTTAAATTGCCTGTAGCACTTAAAGTGCCAATCAAGTGTTCAGGGTTAACCACTTCAACATTATGCGGTAAACGAAGGTCTGCAGCTGTTACATCGCCTGGACCTTGTTTTTCCAATGTCAAATAAGCTTCATTTTGATCGAACAGCTTAATAGACAATCCTTTCAGGTTCAGCAAGAGCTCGACGATGTCCTGCTGCAAGCCTTCCAAAGTACTGTACTCGTGCTCGACACCTTCAATTTCAACTTCTACCACAGCTGCGCCAGGTAAAGAAGAAAGAAGGATGCGACGTAAAGCATTACCAAGAGTGTGACCAAAGCCACGCTCTAATGGTTCTAGAATAACTTTTGCCGAGGTCCCGCTTGCCGCTTCGACCTTGATCGCTTGCGGAGTAAGAAACTCATTTGCAGTACGCGTCATTATTGCTACCTCAAGGATTATTTAGAATACAATTCTACAATCAAGCTTTCGTTGATTTCAGCAGGTAAATCAGAACGATCTGGTGCAGCTTTAAACGTACCTTCAAATTTAGAATGGTCAACTTCCATCCATGAAGGGATACCACGTTGAGCAGCCAATTCAATTGCGTTTTTAATACGTAATTGTTGTTTTGCACCTTCGTGAACTGCAATTACATCACCAGCTTTAACTTGAATAGACGCAATGTTAACACGACGACCATTTAAAGTAATGCTACGGTGAGATACAAGCTGACGAGCTTCTGCACGTGTAGAACCAAAACCCATGCGATAAACAACGTTATCAAGACGGCTTTCGAGCAATTTCAACAAGTTTTCACCTGTTGCGCCTTTCACACGAGCAGCTTCTTTATAGTAGTTACTAAATTGACGCTCTAAAACACCGTACATACGACGTACTTTTTGTTTTTCACGTAATTGTAGTGAGTACTCAGATTGCTTACCACCACGAGCCCCGCCATGTTGGCCAGGAGCTTTAGCGTGTTTTTTAGTTTTGACGTCAAATGGTTTAACGCCAGATTTTAGTTGCAGGTCTGTCCCTTCGCGGCGAGAGAGTTTGCATTTTGGACCAATATAACGAGCCATGAATGTTTCTCCTTACACGCGACGTTTTTTAGGTGGACGGCAACCGTTGTGAGGGATTGGAGTCACATCGGTAATGCTGTTAATTTTATAACCCACTGCACCTAATGCACGAACCGCAGACTCACGACCTGGACCAGGACCTTTAACAAGGACGTCCAAGTTTTTCAAACCGTAATCTAAAGCAGCTTTACCAGCAACTTCAGCAGCTACCTGAGCAGCGAACGGAGTTGATTTACGTGATCCACGGAAGCCTTGTCCACCTGAGGTAGCCCAAGCCAGTGCATTACCTTGACGATCGGTAATGGTCACAATGGTGTTATTAAAAGAAGCGTGAATGTGTGCAACACCTTCAGAGACGGTACGAGTGACCTTCTTGCGTGTGCGAGTATCTTTAGCCATCTTTTAGCTTCCAGAAATCTTATTTCTTAATCGGTTTGCGCGGACCTTTACGGGTACGTGCGTTAGTTTTGGTGCGTTGACCACGGACAGGCAAGCTGCGACGATGACGAAGACCGCGGTAGCAGCCTAAATCCATTAAACGTTTAATGTTCATGGAAATTTCGCGACGTAAGTCACCTTCGGTCGGAACCTTAGCAACTTCTGCACGAATCGCATCAAGCTGAGCGTCATCTAATTCACGGATCTTTGTTGTTGGTGCGATACCAGCAGCAGCTAAGATAGTCTTAGCAGTGTGGCGACCAATACCAAAGATATAAGTGAGAGAGATAACAGCGTGCTTGTTATCCGGAATGTTTACACCGGCAATACGAGCCATTCAATTTTCTCCAAAAAGGCAGTTAAGATAATCAACCGCCCCACAAAAATCTTGAGGGGCGGATAATAACCTAATTAGCCTACTGAAATCAACAGGTCTTAATCAAATTAACCTTGACGCTGCTTATGACGAGGTTCTGCGCTGCAAATTACGCGAATAACCCCATTACGACGGATAACTTTGCAGCTACCACAAATTTTCTTTACAGAAGCTTGTACTTTCATGATGAAACCTCTAAGTGCGCTTATCCCTTAGGATGAGCAGTCGTTTTTCTCATTAACGTTTGATTATCGTACTGGTGCGAGGTGAGATGTGCTTGAAGCTGAGCCATAAAGTCCATCACAACCACTACAACGATTAATAATGATGTACCACCTAAGCTAAATGGAATTCCAAATGAGCTTTGTAGAATCATCGGCATTAAGCAGACTACAGTGATGTAAATCGCGCCAATAAAGGTCAAACGACTGAGAATATGATCTAAGTAACGAGCAGTTTGCTCACCTGGGCGAATACCAGGCACATAAGCTCCGCTGCGTTTCAAGTTTTCCGAAACTTCTTTAGGGCTGAAAACTAGCGCAGTGTAGAAGTAACAGAAAAAGATAATTAACGCACCAAAGAGCACCAAATACAACGGTTGTCCAGGCGACAATACCAATGCCAAGTCTTGTAGACTACGCTTGATTAATCCAGCACTAGGATCCGCACTGCCGACCCATTGACCTAAGCTCGCTGGGAACAAAAGCAATGAACTGGCAAAAATTGCTGGAATCACACCTGCCATATTAATTTTTAATGGCAAATGCGTTTGCTGAGCAGTAAATACACGACGACCTTGTTGTTTTTGAGCATAGTTTACTGGAATACGACGCTGCGCCTTCTCAATAAACACAATTGCTGCAAGTACACCCAAAGACAATAAACCAAAAATTGCCAAACCAATCAGGCTTGACTGGCCACTGTCAATAGATGTGAAGGATTGCATAATTAAATTAGGCAAGCCTGCAACAATACCTGCGAAAATGATCATGGAAATACCATTGCCCACTCCGCGTTCGGTAATTTGTTCACCCAACCACATTAAGAACATTGTGCCTGCAACCAAAGAGGTCACAGCTGGAACGTAAAAAGCCAGACCTGACGTTAAGGTAATACCTTGACCAATCAGACCTGCACACATCCCAATCGCTTGCACAAGTGCAAGAAACAATGTGCCTTGGCGCGTATATTGATTAATTTTGCGTTTGCCTTGCTCGCCTTCTTTTTTCAAAGCTTCAAGCGAAGGAACCACGGTAGACATTAACTGTACGATAATCGAAGCAGAAATGTATGGCATGATCCCTAAAGCAAGAATCGACATCCGCTCTAATGCACCACCCGAAAACATGTTAAACAAACCAAGGATTGTACCTTGGTTTGCATTAAACAATTGTTCAAGTGCGGCATTATTAATGCCTGGTACTGGAATATGCGCTCCTAGTCGAAATACCAACAACGCACCAATGAGAAACATCATTCGGCGTATAATTTCACGGTATTTCACGTGAAATGGTTGGCCTTTCATCATGTGAACATGACCTGAAGAACTAGGAGACATAGACACTGGGGATTACTCCTCGACTTTACCGCCAGCCGCTTCAACAGCAGCTTTAGCGCCTTTAGTCACAGCAACACCTTGAATAGTGAATGCGCGAGTAATTTCACCAGAAAGTACGATACGAGCACGAGCCATATCTTTACGTACAACGTTCGCTGCTTTTAAAGTTTCAAGGCTAACGATGTCGCCTTCCACTTTAGCAAGCTCAGATAAACGTACTTCAGCAGTTTTCAAAGCGATTTGGCTAGTGAAACCGAATTTAGGTAAACGACGATATAACGCAGTTTGACCACCTTCGAATCCAGGACGTGTACCACCGCTCTTACGTGAGTTTTGACCTTTGATACCACGACCACCAGTCTTACCAACGCCAGAACCGATACCACGGCCTAAACGACGGGCTTCACGCTTAGCACCTTCCGCAGGTGCAAGTTCATTTAAACGCAGAGTCATGGCTTATTCCTCTACACTAACCATATAGTAGACTTGGTTGATCATACCACGGTTAGAAGGCGTATCTTGCACTTCTACAGTATGACCAATACGACGCAGACCTAAACCTTTAAGGCTAAGCTTGTGATTTTTCAAGCGGTGCGATGCAGATTTAGTCTGGGTAACTTTAATCGTTTTCATGATTGATTACCCTTGAATTTGTTCTACTGAAAGACCACGTTTCGCAGCAACCTTTTCAGGAGTTGTCATGTCACGCAAACCGTTGAAAGTTGCGTTCACTACGTTTGCAGCGTTAGTAGAACCACGGCATTTAGTCAATACGTTACGTACACCTGCAGCTTCTAAAACTGCACGCATAGAACCACCCGCAATTACACCAGTACCTTCAGATGCTGGCTGCATGTAAACACGGCTTGCACCATGACGCGCATGAATCGGGTGTTGTAAAGTACCATCTGCCAATTCGATAGTGATCATGTTACGACGTGCAGCTTCAAGTGCTTTAGAAATAGCAGCTGGAACTTCACGTGCTTTACCACGACCAAAACCTACGCGACCATTACCATCACCCACAACAGTTAATGCTGTGAAAGAGAAGATACGACCACCTTTAACAACTTTGGCTACGCGATCAACGGCAACCAGCTTTTCAACAAGACCTTCGTTTTGTTCAACTTTAGCCATGATTAGAACTCCAAGCCGTTTTCACGAGCAGCATCAGCCAAGGCTTTGATACGACCATGATATTTAAAACCAGAACGGTCAAACGCAACTTTAGTTACACCAGCTGCTTTCGCGCGTTCTGCAATTAAAGCACCTACTTTTTGAGCTGCTTCAACGTTACCAGTTGTACCAGCACGTAAAGTAGCATCTAAAGTTGAAGCTTGCGCTAAAACTTTGCCACCATCTGCTGAAATAACTTGAGCATAGATGTGACGCGGCGTGCGGTTTACACACAAACGAGTCGCACCCAATGCACGGATGTGCAAGCGTGTGCTTTTCGCACGACGCAAACGGGATTGTTTCTTTTCGTTCATAAGAACCTCGCGCCTTATTTCTTCTTAGCTTCTTTACGAAGAACAACTTCATCCGAATAACGAACACCTTTACCTTTATATGGCTCTGGTGGACGGTATCCACGGATATCCGCAGCAACTTGACCTAAAGCTGCTTTATCAGCAGATTTAAGGATAATTTCAGTTGCAGTTGGAGTTTCTGCAGTCACACCTTCAGGAAGGGTGTAATCGATTGGGTGTGAAAAACCAAGGTTAAGGTTAACAACGTTACCTTTTACCGCAGCTTTATAACCAACACCAATCAATTGCAACTTACGTTCGAAGCCTTCGCTCACACCTTTTACAAGGTTGTTAAGCACAGCGCGAGCAGTACCAGCTTGCATCCAAGCGTCTTTCGACTCAGCTTTAGGAGCAATAGCTAAAATACCGTCTTCCTGTTTTAGCTCGACCAGCGCATGCAGGTTGAAAGACAATGTACCTTTGCTGCCTTTCACTTCGACCTGCCGGCCGTTCTGAGTAACTGTAACACCGTTAGGTACAGTTACTGGGGCTTTAGCCACACGAGACATGAGGAATCACCTATTATTAAGAAACAAAAGCAATAACTTCACCACCGATACCTGCAGCACGTGCAGCGCGATCAGTCATGATGCCTTTGCTTGTAGAAACGATTGCAATACCTAAACCTTGCTTAACGCTTGGAAGTGCATCTTTACCGCGATACTGACGTAGACCTGGACGGCTTACGCGTTTCACAGTTTCGATAACTGGTTTGCCTTCATAGTATTTTAAAGTAATCGTTAATGTAGGTTTGCCTTCGTTGTCAGCCACTTCTACATTTGCGATATAACCTTCTTGTTGAAGTACGTTTGCAATAGCAACCTTCAACTTAGAATTAGGCATAGAAACAGTTTGTTTCTTTGCCATTTGAGCGTTACGAACACGCGTTAGCATGTCGGCAACGGTATCTTGCATACTCATTTATAGTGCTCCTTACCAGCTTGCCTTAACAACGCCCGGTACATCACCTTGCATTACTGTGTCACGTAATTTGTTACGGCTTAAACCGAACTTACGGAAGTAACCATGAGGACGACCAGTTAAACCACAACGGTTACGAAGACGTACTGGAGACGCATTACGTGGTAATGCTTGTAATTTCATCATCGCTTCGAAACGCTCTTCGTCGCTTGCATTTACGTTTGCAATCGTTGCTTTTAATTCAGCACGTTTTGCAGCGTATTTAGCAACAGTAGCTTCGCGTTTCAATTCGCGATTAATCATACCTTTCTTAGCCATATCGACCTCTTATTTGAACGGGAAGCCGAATGCACGCATAAGCGCACGGCCTTCGTCATCGGTGCGAGCAGTCGTAGTAATGGTGATGTCCATACCACGAATTTGATCAATCTTATCGAAATCGATTTCAGGGAACATGATTTGTTCCTTGAGACCCATAGAGTAGTTACCACGACCATCAAATGATTTCGAAGAGAAACCACGGAAGTCACGGATACGAGGGATCGCGATAGAGATCAAACGGTCTAAGAATTCGTACATACGTTCGCCGCGTAAAGTAACTTTACAACCAATCGGCCAACCATCACGGATTTTAAAACCAGCGATTGATTTACGAGCTAATGTTAAAACTGGTTTTTGACCAGCAATAGCTTGCATATCAGAAAGAGCGCCATCTAACAATTTCTTGTCAGCAGCTGCAGCACCAACACCCATGTTGATGGTAATTTTAGTGATGCGAGGGATCTCCATCACATTCTTAACGCCCAATTGTTCTTGTAATTGAGCCTTAAGTTCGTCGTTGTAACGTGTTTTAAGTCTGGCCATTGCCTATTTCAACCTATTACTTCGCCACCGCCACTGATTCACCATTCGATTTATAAACGCGAGTTTTCACGCCATCAATCGTTTGGTAACCAACACGGTCAGCCTTTTGGGTTGTAGCATTAAAAATTGCCACGTTTGAGATATGAAGCGAAGCTTCCTGCGTTACGATACCGCCTTCAGCGCCCGTAGCACGGTTTGGCTTCTGGTGCTTCTTAACCAAGTTAAGACCTTCGACCTTAACACGGTCATTAGAAACTGACAGAACAGTACCCTGTTTGCCTTTTTCTTTACCTGCGATCACAATTACTTGATCGCCTTTTTTAATCTTAGCCATGATTGCCTCTTATAGAACTTCAGGAGCCAATGAAATGATTTTCATGAACTGTTCAGTACGAAGTTCACGAGTCACTGGTCCGAAAATACGAGTTGCAATCGGTGCTTTGTTGTTATTCAAAATAACAGCAGCGTTATCATCAAAACGGATCACAGAACCGTCTGGACGACGAATACCGAACTTTGTACGTACAACAACAGCATTCATCACGTCACCTTTTTTAACACGTGCGCGTGGAATAGCTTCTTTTACAGTAACTTTAATAATGTCGCCAACAGAAGCATAACGACGATGTGAACCACCTAGTACTTTAATACATTGTACGCGGCGAGCACCACTGTTGTCAGCTACGTCAAGCATCGTTTCGGTTTGAATCATTGCCCTACTCCAAAACCGAGCATCACCGGTCACAATTTCGAAAGGCTCAAAGAGTACTCGAAATTGACCGATGATGCAACAAGAACGTTAATTACTCAGCAGCAGCTTCAACAACTTCAACTAAAGTCCATGACTTAGTTTTAGACATTGGGCGGCTTTCTTTGATGGTTACAACATCACCAATCTTAGCGGTATTGTTCTCATCATGAGCGTGTAATTTGGTTGAACGGCGAATCAATTTGCCATACAACGGGTGTTGAACTTGGCGTTCAATAAGGACAACAATAGATTTTTCCATTTTGTCGCTTACAACTTTGCCAGTTAACGTGCGGACTGTATTTTGACTCATTGCCCGTTCCCCTGTTTTTCGGTAAGGAGGGTCTTGATGCGTGCAATAGTTTTACGAGTAAGCGCAACTTCATGCGATTTACCCAATTGACCAGTTGCTTTCGCCATACGAAGACGGAATTGGTTAAGCTGTTGCTCATCAAGCAAAGCTGTCAACTCTTCTACCGACTTTTCACGTAGATCTTTAGTTTTCATTACATTACCGTCCGAGTCACGATAGTGGTTTTAAACGGAAGTTTAGCAGCAGCAAGCGTAAATGCTTCACGTGCCAATTCTTCGTTCACACCATCAATTTCGTACAAGACTTTACCTGGTTTGATTTGACAAACCCAATATTCCACAGAACCTTTACCTTTACCCATACGCACTTCAAGAGGCTTAGAAGTAATTGGTTTGTCTGGGAATACACGGATAAAGATCTTACCACCACGCTTAATACGACGGCTGATTGTACGACGTGCCGCTTCAATTTGACGCGCAGTCATTTGACCACGTTCAACTGATTTAAGAGCGATAGTACCGAAAGATACTGAGCTACCACGGTGCGCTAAGCCAGTGTTACGGCCTTTTTGCACCTTACGGAATTTAGTACGTTTAGGTTGCAACATGGATTATTCTCCTTTTTCAGCAGAACGATCATTGCGACGACCACGACGCTCTTGACCTTCACCACGACCGCGACCGCGTTTAGCTGGACGTTCTTCAGCAGGTGCTGGGTTCATGACTTGTTTCATGCCACCCAAGATTTCACCACGGAATACCCAAACTTTAACGCCAATCGTACCGTAAGTAGTTTCAGCACGCATAGTTGCATAGTCGATGTCCGCACGAAGTGTATGCAAAGGTACACGACCTTCACGATACCATTCAGTACGTGCAATCTCTGCACCACCTAAACGACCAGAAACTTCAACTTTGATACCTTTAGCACCAGCACGCATAGAGTTCTGTACCGCACGCTTCATAGCACGACGGAACATTACACGCTTTTCTAATTGAGAAGCGATTGCTTCAGCAACTAAACGTGCATCTAAGTCTGGACGGTCAATTTCGTTGATGCTTACTTGCGCAGGAACACCCATAATAGATGTTAATTCGCGTTGTAATTTCTCAATGTCTTCGCCTTTTTTACCGATTACGATACCAGGACGCGCAGTGCTAATTGTTACTTTAGCAGCACCCGTTGGACGTTCGATAAGAATATTGCTTACCATTGCGTTCTTAAGTTTTTTAGTTAAAAACTCACGAACTTGAAGGTCTTTAAGCAAGTATTCAGCGTATTGTTTCGGATTCGCATACCAGTTAGCGTTATGACGTTTCACAACACCTAGGCGGATACCGATTGGATGAACCTTCTGACCCATATCAAACCCCTACCTTAACGGTGATGTGACAAGTACGCTTAGTAATACGATCTGCACGGCCTTTAGCACGTGGCATAATACGTTTAAGGCTCATGCCTTCGTCAACGTAAATCGTAGATACTTTAAGGTCGTCTACATCTAAACTGTTATTGTGTTCAGCATTTGCAATTGCAGATTCCAATGCTTTCTTAACTAAAACAGCAGCTTTTTTGTTGCTGAAGTTTAAAATGTTAAGTGCATGCGCAACAGATTTGCCGCGGATAAGATCTGCAACCAAACGTGCTTTTTGTGCCGAGATAGCGGCACCGCGTAATTTAGCAGTTACTTCCATCATAGCACCTATTAACGTTTAGACTTCTTGTCAACACCGTGACCACGATAGGTACGAGTTGGCGCGAATTCACCGAGTTTATGACCAACCATGTGTTCAGAGATAATCACTGGAACATGGTTACGACCATTGTGAACAGAAATTGTTAAACCAACAAAATCTGGGAGGATCATCGAACGACGCGACCAAGTTTTGATCGGCTTACGGTTATTAGCCGCGATTGCCGCTTCAACCTTAGCGAACAAGTGCGCATCGACGAATGGGCCTTTTTTCAGAGAACGAGGCATTGTCAGATTCCTTTACTTGTTACTTAACGCGACGGTCGCGAATAATCATCTTAGTCGTACGCTTGTTGGTACGTGTCTTGTACCCTTTAGCTTTTTGACCCCATGGGCTTACAGGTTGGATACCTTTAGTACGCCCTTCACCACCACCGTGCGGGTGATCAACCGGGTTCATTGCCATACCACGAACGGTAGGACGAACACCACGCCAGCGCGAAGCACCTGCTTTACCAAGTGAACGAAGGTTGCTTTCTGAGTTAGATACTTCACCTAACACAGCGCGACATTCAACGTGCACTTTACGCATTTCGCCTGAACGTAGACGAACGATAGCGTATGAACCGTCACGACCCAACAATTGAACTGAAGTACCAGCAGAACGCGCTAATTGAGCACCTTTACCGATTTTAAGTTCGATGTTGTGAAGAGTAGCACCGATTGGCATGTTACGAAGTGGCAAGCAGTTACCTGGGCGGATTGGAGCATCGTTACCAGATTGAACTTGATCACCAGCACGTAAACCTTTAGGCGCAATAATATAACGACGTTCACCGTCAGCATACTTCAACAATGCGATGTGTGCAGTACGGTTTGGATCGTATTCAATACGCTCTACAACAGCAGGAATGCCATCTTTGTTACGTTTGAAGTCTACGATACGGTAGTGTTGCTTATGACCACCACCAACGTGACGTGTAGTAATGTGACCGTTGTTGTTACGACCACCAGTACGTTTTTTAGCTTCTACCAACGGCGCATAAGGCGCACCTTTGTGAAGATGGTCGTGAACGACTTTCTCTACAAAGCGACGTCCTGGAGACGTTGGCTTACATTTTTGAATCGGCATAAATTTCGTCCTTATTCCGCTGCGCTTTCAGCGGTATCGCCCAAGTCAGCCATTTCAACATCTTGGCCAGCTTTCAGGGTGACGTATGCTTTTTTAACATCAGAACGGCGTCCCAATGTACGACCAAAGCGCTTAGTCTTACCTTTAGTGATAGTCGTGTTAACTTTAACAACTTCCACACCAAATAATTGCTCAACTGCTTTTTTGATTTCAAGTTTGTTTGCATTTAATGCAACTTTGAATACTTGAACACCAGCAGTTTCGCCTAAAACTTGTGCTTTTTCTGAAAATACAGGTCCTTGTAGGACTTGATATAAACGTTCGTTGTTCATCCGAGTTCTACCTCAATTTTCTTAGCAGCAGCAACAGACATTACAACTTTGTCGAACGCGATCAAGCTAACAGGATCGATTGCAGTAGCATCAACCACATCAACGTGTGGAAGGTTACGCGCTGCAAGATATAGATTCTCATCTACAGCTTCAGTTACGATCAATGCGCGAGTTGCATTCAAGTCGTTAAGTTTTGCAAGCAACTCTTTAGTTTTAGGAGCTTCAACAGCAAACTCTTCAACCAATACAAGACGATCTTGGCGAACAAGTTCAGCTAAGATACATTGCATTGCACCGCGGTACATTTTGCGGTTAACTTTTTGAGACCAATCTTGTGGACGAGCAGCAAAAGTTTTACCACCACCAACCCAGATTGGGCTACGAATAGAACCAGCACGAGCGCGGCCAGTACCTTTTTGACGGAATGGTTTTTTACCACCGCCAGCAACGTCTGCACGTGATTTCTGAGCTTTAGAGCCTTGACGACCACCAGCTAAGTAAGCTGTAACAACTTGGTGTACAAGTGCTTCATTGAATTCACGACCGAACGCAACTTCAGATAACTCAACAGCAGAGCCGGAAACAGTATTTAAATTCACGTTATTTCCCCTCAAGCCTTGATCGTAGGACGTACAGTTACGTCACCACCAGTCGCACCAGGAATCGCACCTTTAACAACAAGAACTGAACGCTCTGTGTCGATAGATACAATTTCAAGACCCTGTACAGTTACGCGTTCAGCACCTAAATGGCCAGCCATTTTTTTGCCTTTGAATACGCGACCAGGAGTCTGGTTTTGACCTGTAGAACCTAGAACACGGTGAGAAACAGAGTTACCGTGAGTAGCGTCTTGAGTACGGAAGTTCCAACGCTTAACACCACCCTGGAAACCCTTACCTTTAGACTGACCAGTTACGTCAACGATCTGACCTACTGTGAACAAATCTACACCGATAGTTCCGCCAACTTCACGACCTTCAAGGTCAGCTTCTGTAGCACGGAATTCTTGAACTAAACGACCAGCAGCAACACCCGCTTTAGCGAAGTGACCTTTCTGAGCGTTAGTTACGCGAGATTCGCGACGTTCACCAGTAGTAACCTGAATTGCTTGATAACCATCTGTTTCAAGCGTTTTGATTTGAGTGATGCGGTTAGGATCAACCTCAATCACTGTAACAGGTACAGAAACACCAGCATCTGTAAAGATACGGGTCATACCGCACTTGCGACCGACTAAACCAATAGCCATGTGCATAAACCTCTAAAAAAGCGGCCTAATTAACTTAGAGTGTTAATTAACCGAAAGCCTTAACCCAATGCAATCTGAACATCAACACCAGCTGCTAGATCTAATTTCATCAACGCATCAACAGTTTTATCTGTAGGTTGAACGATATCGATCAAACGCTTGTAAGTACGGATTTCATACTGGTCGCGCGCATCTTTGTTTACGTGTGGTGATGTTAAAACGTTGAAGCGTTCGATGCGAGTTGGCATCGGGATTGGACCACAAACTTGTGCGCCAGTACGCTTAGCGGTTTCTACGATTTCTTGAGCAGATTGATCGATCAGACGATGATCAAAAGACTTCAAACGGATACGAATTCTCTGGTTAGACATACCAGTTAACTCCAAGCCAAATATATAAAGAATCACCCTTGACGCATCTCACCCCACTAATTTAAGGCAAGTGTCAAAGGCAGTGAATTATCACTAAGGTCATGATCGATGCCACGACTGTCACGATGTTAACTACTTTCTTCGCAGTTAACCCCCTTGCATAAAGGGTCGCCCATTATAACGATTGTTTAATGCATAAGCAAATCTCTTTTTGGCTTTATTGCTTTATTTTTCACGCTCTGCCGATTTCTCTTTTTAAAATATACGATTAGCACTTTATATATGAGTTAGGCAGCATTCCTATCCATTTATTGAGTGTAAATTTAGACAATCTGCATTTTGACCATTCCAACCATCCCTGACAGCAGAAATCGTCATCGCCCTGACCTAACTTTCTTTTCTGTGTTTGCGCCACAATCCATGACTTTATTCTCGAAGTTTGCTTTGTGCTAAAACATAATCTATTGCACGATTCATTAATTGGTTGCCTGCCTGAAATTGTGCCGCAGACATCTGTTTTAATTCATGCGCGGGTTGTACATACATGCCCGAAAATGCTGGTTTCATTTCGGCATTGTCTAAAAACAGCTGCAAAGCTTGTGGGGTAATTTCTGGATGGAATTGGAATCCTAGTACATTTTTCCCAATTTGATACAGTTGATTGGTGCAAGCGGCATTACTGGCAAGTCTTACCGCGCCCTTAGGTAATTCAAAAGTTTCGCCATGCCACTGCATCACTGAGATTTGATCAGGCATTTGGAAACAGCTTTCTGGTATATTTTCGACTTTATAGACAGGATGCCAACCGCGCTCCTGTTCAGGATTAGGACTCACTGCTGCACCCAACGCATTGGCAATCATCTGCCCACCTAAACACAAACCGATTGCAGGTTTACCCATCGCCAAATAACGCCTAATCCAGCGTTTTTCTGTTTTTAACCATGGATAATGTACTTCATCATTTACACTCATGGCACCGCCCATCACAATTAACAGGTCAATATCTTCAACTTTGGGTAAGGCTTCAATTTCAATATTTTGCTCAGGCGGTAAAGCAAAAAATTCGGTTGCAGTGATATGCGCCCCCATCTGCTTTAAATAGTCATAGCAACTTCCAAAACCTTCACCTGCACTATGCTGAAAATAATGCACGCTTAGTGGTGCTTTCATCTGGATCATCCTTTGTATTTTCTATACTTCAGCTTCTGCAAAAATAGCGCCAAGTTCAAGGCATGTCTTGTAGTGCAGCTTTTTATAGCCTAAAGCCAGTATTTCTCTTAAGCTAAACTCAATATTTGCTTATTTTCTGAGTGAACCTGTGAAGAAAAATGCTCAAACTGCTTTAATTCATGCACCAAGACGTGCCCCACAATATATTCAAACGGTACAGCCTCCCCTATTTCGTGCATCGACCATTATCTTTGAAAACACAGATGCACTGTTTAATCGACACTGGACTGATGCTTATGATTATAGCTATGGCACACATGGCACACCGACTACATTCACACTCGCTGATCAGATTGCGCAATTAGAAGGTGGTGAATACTGCTTACTCGCACCAAGCGGACTATCAGCAATTAATTTGGTGAATTCCTGCTTTTTAAGTCAAGGCGATGAAGTTTGGGTGGCTGACAATATTTACGGCCCAAACATGGAGCATTTACGCAATTTAGAGCAGCGTTACGGCATCACCGTTCAAGTCTACAATCCAATTGATGTCGATAGCTTTCAACCTTCTGCCCAAGCCAAACTGATTTGGCTAGAAGCGGCAGGTTCGGTCACGTTGGAATTTCCCGATTTGAGCGCCTTAGTCAAAAAAGCCAAAGCACATCATATGCTCACAGCCTTAGATAACACTTGGGGTGCAGGGCTTGCTTTTAATGCTTTCGATTTTGGTGACGATCATTTAAGTGTCGATATAAGTGTCCATGCCCTAACCAAGTACCCAAGTGGTGGTGGCGATATATTAATGGGTTCTGTGGTGACCCGTGATCAACATTTACATCATCAATTATTTCGTATGCATGCCATCCAAGGCATTTGTGTATCGGGCGATGATGTTGCGCAAGTACAACGTAGCTTAGCCTCAATGCAATTGCGCTATGAACACCAAGCGCAAAGCTGTTTGCAGTTACTGAACTGGCTGAAACTACAACCACAATTTGCTCAGGTGTTGCATCCTGCTGATGCCACATCTGCGGGGCATGCGTATTGGAAAGAAATTTGCCGCGATGGACACAGCGCAGGTTTGGTCAGTGTGATTTTTAAGCCTGAATATGATTTAGCCGCTGTACGTCAATTCTGCGATGCTTTATCTTTATTTAAACTCGGCTTTAGCTGGGGCGGCCCTGTAAGTTTAGTGATGCTTTACGATCTCAAGACCATGCGTACCTTAGATCATTCTCACTTGGCTGAAGGATTATTGGTGCGTTTTTGTATTGGACTAGAACATCCTACAGATTTAATTCACGATATTCAAAATGCCTTACAACGCTTCAGCGACTAATGCAGCACAGATCATCATTTTAACAATAGCTATATAAATCAGGATAAAAATATGAGTACAGCAATCGTTATTGGTAAAAAAACTGCCGACGTTCAACAAGACGTGGTTTTACATTCACAGTTTGCCAACCGCCACGGTTTAATTGCAGGTGCAACAGGTACAGGTAAAACCGTCACCTTAAAAGTCTTGGCAGAAAGCTTTTCACGAATTGGTGTACCCGTATTTTTAGCCGATGCCAAAGGCGATGTTTCCAGTCTAGCCAAAGCAGGCAGCAGCAGCCCAAAGTTTGATGCACGTATTCAGAGCTTAGGTATCGAAAGCATTCCGTTTGCAGCATCTCCTGTGGTGTTTTGGGATTTATTTGCCGAACAAGGTCATCCGATTCGTACCACCATTTCTGAAATTGGCCCGTTATTATTGGCGCAAATGCTGAACCTGAATGACACCCAAGAGGGCGTGTTGTCTGCGGTATTCCGTATTGCCGATGATCAGGGTTTATTACTGATTGATTTTAAAGATTTAAAAGCCATGCTGACCTATGTCAGCGAACACGCCAGTGAATTTAAAGCTGAGTATGGCAATCTTTCTCCAGCCAGTTTGGGTGCGATTCAGCGCAATTTACTGGCTTTAGCTGATCAGGGCGGTGATAAATTCTTTGGTGAGCCGAGTTTGGATATTTTGGATTTTATTCAAACTGACAGTCAGGGACGCGGCAATATTAATGTTTTGGCTGCAGACAAACTCATGAACACGCCAAAACTGTACGCCACCTTTTTATTATGGATGTTATCAGAACTGTTTGAACAATTGCCTGAAGTGGGCGATATGGACAAGCCAAAACTGGTGTTCTTTTTTGATGAAGCACACTTGTTATTTGACAATGCCAGCAGCGCGCTACAAGAAAAAATTGAACAAGTGGTACGCTTAATTCGCTCTAAAGGCGTGGGGATTTATTTTGTGACCCAAAACCCGCTGGACTTGCCTGAAAGCGTATTGGGACAATTGGGTAACCGTGTTCAGCATGCCTTACGTGCTTTTACACCCAAAGACCAAAAAGCAGTAAAAACTGCCGCAGATACATTCCGTGCCAACCCAGACTTTAAAGTTGAACAAGCCATTACCGAACTTGCGGTAGGTGAAGCCTTAATTAGTTGCTTAGATGAACAAGGCACACCGCAAATTGTAGAACGCGCTTGGGTAATGCCGCCCTACTCATCGTTTAGCCCAATTAGCACAGAAGAACGTCAAGCCTGTATCAGCCAGAGTGTTATTGCAGGTGTGTATGAGCAGCAATTAGATCGTGAAAGTGCTTATGAAATGCTGCAACAAAAAGTTGAACAACGTCAGCAACTAGCCGCAGCAGCAGAACAAGCTAAAATTGAAGCCAAAGAAGCTGAAGCTCGCGCCAAGCAAGAGGCAAAAGAAGCCGAAGCACTCGCCAAACAACAAGCGCGCGAGCAAGAACGTCTAGCCCGCGAACAGCAAAAAGAAGCAGAACGCGCTGCCAAACAGCGTGAAAAACTGACTCAAGATATTGTGGGTACCTTTGCCAAAAGCGCAGCACGCAGCTTAGGCGGTTCTACTGGGCAGAAAATTGTACGAGGTTTGTTAGGGTCATTATTTGGTAAGAAATAGCATGTTATAAACGATGAGGTTTGTATAGATTTCATTCATGGATGCACCATCCAAAACCTAAATGAACACTTACAAACCTCTCGCTGTCACATCTACAAACCCCATAAAAACTTTAAAAATAATGGGATATTTTTATAATCCATATTTTTTTTAAGGTTTCACAAAAAAATGTTTGCAATCCTTATTTATAAGATGTATTTTGAATACATCTTATAAATAACAGCCATGAGAGATCGAACATGACTCCACAGCAAATTGACCTTGTAAAAGCAACTGTTCCTGTACTCCGTGAAAATGGTGTCGCACTGACTGGTTATTTCTATAACCGCATGTTGGGGAATAATCCTGATCTAAAAGAAACCTTTAACATGGGTCACCAACGTAGTGGTGCGCAGGCTCAAGCGCTTGCAGGTGCTGTATTGGCTTATGCTGAAAACATTGAAGATCCTTCTGTGCTTGCGCCTGTGATTGAATTGATTGCCCACAAACACGTGAGCTTAAACATTCAAGCACCTGACTATAATATTGTGGGCGAAAACCTACTTCACTCTATTAGCGAAGTATTAAATATTTCAATGGAAGATCCTCTAATTGATGCATGGGCAGCTGCTTATGGTCAGTTAGCAGAAGTGTTTATTAATGCTGAACGTGCAATCTACGAACAACACGAACAAACTAAAGGCAGCTGGTTAGGCTGGCGTAATTTCAAAATTGCCAAGAAAGTTGTAGAAAGTGACGAAATCACTTCAATCTACTTCGAGCCAGTAGATGGTGGCGATTTACCAAAATACGAAGCAGGTCAATATATTTCAGTACGCGTATTTGTACCTGAACTTGGCTTGAAGCAACCACGTCAATACACGCTATCGACTAGCCCACAACAAGATTACTTACGTATTTCTGTAAAACGTGAGCCAGGCAATGGTGCAGATAAAGTTGCAGGTTGGGTATCGAACGTATTGCACCAATTACCAGAAGGTTCTGAAGTTGAAGTATCTGCACCAACAGGTAACTTCTTCCTCATCGACAGCAACAAACGCAATGTCTTCATTAGTGGCGGCGTTGGCTTAACACCAATGATTGCAATGTTGAATCAATTGGTGACTTTAGATGTGCCACAACCTGTGACATTTATTCACGCATGTCGTAGCAAACAAGTACATGCCATGAAACAGCATCTCCAAGACTTAACTGCAAAATGTCCACGTATTCATACGTTGACTGCGTATGAGTTCCCGAACGAAGGTGATGTACTGGGTCAAGATTACGATGTTGCAGGTCGTTTAGACCTCAGCACTGTAGATGCAGCGCTGTTACCAGCCGATGCAGATTACTACTTATGTGGTCCAATGCCATTCATGGCAGAACAGCGTAAAGCTTTACTTGCGCGTGGCATCAAAGATGAGCAAATCCATAGCGAAGCGTTTGGTACAGGTGGTGTTCGCCACTAATCTAAAGCGTTAAAAGCTAATAGGTAAGGCTAGTCTAGTTATGCTAGACTAGCCTTAATTTATTTGTATTTAAAAAAAACATCTGTGCGATCATGCAATTAAATAAATTCACCGACTATGCGCTGCGTATTTTAATGTATATCTCGCGTCCTCGAGATGTACCCTATACCATTGCGGAAATTGCACAGGATTTGCATGTTTCCCAGAACCATCTGGTAAAAATCGTTCACTTTATGGGTAAGCAAGGATGGCTAATTACCACTCGTGGTAAAGGTGGCGGGATTCGCTTGCATCCTGAAGCATTGCCTTTGCGTTTAGGTCATGTGGTGAGAATCCTGCAAGGTGAAAATCAAATTGTAGAGTGTAATACCCCGCCCTGCGTGCTGCGTGCGCAATGTGGACTAAAAGGCATTCTCAATCAGGCAATGGAACAGTTTTATCAAAGCTTAGATCAATACAGCTTGGGTGAAGTGCTACAGCCTGTACCCAATTTACAGTTCAGTACACAATCTCCAATCCCGCTGATTCATCTTTAAAGTAACTTAAACGGTCAAAGCAATATCATCCTAGATGTTGCTTTTTTCGGGCATTCAGGGCGCAAAGGTCGCTTGCCTGTATGACTTGCTTTATAATGCCTGTTTGTAGACCATGAATTGAAGTTAAGTTATGCACCATAGCAGAGGAAAATCGAAAAACAGTAAGGCAGCAGCACAGCCACGGCAGAAAATTAGCTACGAGAAAAAAGTAGACCCTGCCATTACTGAATACTCTGTTCGCGCCTTAAACTGGCTGCGTAAAGCCGAGTTTTTAATGAGTGCGCCTAAACTGAATTTATGTGTAGAAGATACTGGCTACGAAGTGGCTTTTGCAGGACGCTCCAACGCAGGTAAGTCCAGTGCAATTAATGCTTTAACCAATCAAAAACAATTGGCACGTGCTTCTAAAAAACCGGGTCGTACTCAAATGATCAACTTCTTTAGTTTGGGCAACCCCGAACAGCGTTTGGTCGATTTACCCGGTTATGGTTATGCAGCCGTACCTGAAGCCATGAAAATTGTGTGGCAAAAAGAACTCGAAAATTATTTGATTCATCGTAAAAGTTTACAAGGCTTGGTGTTACTGATGGATATTCGCCATCCCTTACAGCACTTTGATGTGATGATGCTGGAATGGGCGTATTCGCGTAAATTGTTCGTGCATGTATTGCTCACCAAATCGGACAAACTCAACCGCGGCCCTGCCAATAAAGTATTGCTTGAAGTCAAACAGCAGTTGAAAAAGATGAAACTAGATTTCTCGATTCAATTGTTTTCATCACTCAATAAGCAAGGTTTGGAAGAACTTGCGAGTGTGATGGGCGGACGTTTGAACTTTACCTTAGAACAAGCGCATCAATTTGATTTAGACAGCATTCCAGAAGCGACTGGCGATGATGTTGATGTTGATGTTGATGTTGATGTTGATCAGCCTGAATTTTTAGAAACTGACGATTTAACCGCATCTGATACCGAAACCAAATAGTCCGTTAAATTACTGACTATTGGTCTATAACATAAAGTCCTATTCGCTCAATCTCGAATAGGACTTTTTATTTGTATGTCCACTTTCAGTTTTACGCCGTAATCACAATCTCCCTCTCCACCAAAGTTGCACTTTACAACGCAGCCAGAAATGCCCTACTGTCAAGATCATAACAATTAAACGCTTAAACAATTACATAAGATAAGGAGATCAAACATGCAGGCACACATTTCAGTGATTACCTTAGCGGTAGAAGATTTACAACGTGCACTCGATTTTTACCGCGACGGCTTAGGACTTGTAACTGAAGGCATTATTGGACAGGAATTTGAACAAGGTGCGGTGGTCTTTTTTGAACTGCAAGCAGGCTTAAAACTGGCTTTATGGTCTAAACAAAGTTTACAACAAGATACAGGCTTAACAGGTACAGCCAGCAGTGCTGCACAAATCACTTTAGGACATAATGTACATAGCCCACTCGAGGTCGATCAGGTATTGAAACAAGCAAAAAATGCAGGTGCGAAAATTTTAAAACCTGCACAGAGCACCTTTTACGGCGGTTATGCAGGTTATTTTCAGGACTTAGATGGTCATATTTGGGAAGTGGCCTACAGCCCATGTTGGGATTAATCTGCTTTGGCTCATGTCTTTACATAGCACAATAAAACAGGATGATGCTGAAAACTTGATTCGATTTTAAACCCATTATCAGGAATGCAGTGCAGGGTCATCACGAGTATGCCGATCGACCACCACACTAATCATCATATCGCCCTGCACATTGACCACAGTACGCACAGTATCCAACAAACGGTCGATCGGCAATAAAATCGCAATCGCTTCTGCAGGCAAGCCCACCGATTGTAATACCATAATCATCGTCACCATACCTGCGCTTGGAATACCAGGCGCGCCCAAAGAAGCGATCATGGCTGTGGCACAGACAATTAATTGCTGTCCTAAACTTAAATCCAGCCCCATTAAATTGGCAACAAACAAAGCCGCTGCAGCTTCATACAATGCCGTTCCATCCATATTCAGTTGTGTACCTAACGGGATCACAAAGCCTGCAGTTTGCGGACGCACACCTAAATTTTCCTGCGCACATTTCATCGAAAGTGGCATAGTGGCAGAACTGGAACTGGTGGCAAAAGCCGTAATTAAGGCAGCACGTGTGCCTTTAAAAAAGGTGATCGGATCCATTTTGCCAAATATCCACAACAGCAAAGGCAAGACCACCACACCATGAAAAATCGTGGTGCCCGTGACCACTGCAGCAAACTCTGCCAAACGACTCAGGACTGAAATATCTTCGGTTGCAACCAACTTAGCCAATAAAGCAAAAATCCCCAAAGGTGCCAGTTTCATTACCCAGCCAATCATCAACATCATAATTTCAAAAAATTGCTGACTGAGTTTACGTACCGTTTTAAAGTGCTCCCCGCCTTTGACCAGCGCCACACCCACCAATAAGGCAAATATCACCACTGCCAAAACATTACCCTCGGCAAAAGCTTTAAACGGATTGATTAAGGTGTTTTGAATGAAATTGGTAAAAAACGAAGACGGCGTAAGCGTGTCTGGGCTTTGATGCTGCGCCATAGCATCTTGAAACATCACAATATCTACGCCTTTACCCACTGCAAATAAATGCGCACACGCCAAACCTAAAATTAAAGCCAAAGTCGTGGTGGTGACACAACACGCCAACGTAATTTTCCAGACTCGACTCAATTGCCCTATAGCCTGTAAGTTCGACACACCGACCACAATTGAGCTAAAAATTAGTGGGATCAGCAGCATTTTCAGTAAACCAATAAAAATACTGCTCATTAAACCAATGCCATACAAACTGGCGCTAAAAAATGTGCTGTCTGGAAATAGATTCAGAATAAAACCAAACACCACACCCAAAATTGCGGCAATTAGAATTTGTGTATTGAGGCTCATACGCAATTGAGTTTTTTAATGTGATGTGTGGACTATGCCATGTGGCTGAAATTGAATCGAGTATTATTTTTCTAGCGCACTTTGATTAGGTTCAGATCGTGCTTCAGGATGTAAAAAAGCCGACATGAATGTCGGCTGATGAATGTAGATTTTAAAGGCTATATTTTATTGCGTTTCGATTTCACGTAAACGAATCAAGCCTTCCTGACTGGTGCTACACACCAATTCACCATTTTGCCACATGCGCCCAAAGTTCAAACCACGCGAACTAGTGCTAATGGTGGCTTCCATGTCGTACAGCATCCAGTCATCCACACGGAACGGTTTATGGAAATACATGGCATGGTCAATACTGGCACACTGCAAACTTGGTGATAAATAGCTCAAACCATGCGGACGCAGTGCTGTGGTCATTAACGTGAAGTCTGAATAAAATGCCGCAATTGCCTGATGCAAAGACACTTCATCCACCTCTGGTGAAATGCTGTCATGGGTACGAATGTAGTGTGCATAAGCAGGTGCTTCAGGCTGCGGTAAAAATGGATTGCTCGGATTAATCGGGCGAATCTCCACCAAGCGATCACGCATAAAACTGGCACGCACATTTTCAGGTACAAACTCGACAATATGCTGTTTGAGTTCCGCTTCGTTTTTTAAAGCTTCTGCTGCAGGATAGTTTGGCTCTGAAATTTGATAATTCAGACCGTCTTCCAACGGCGCAAAGGACACCATCGCAGTAAAAATGGTACGCCCATGCTGAATGGCACGTACTTGACGGCTAGAAAAACTTTTACCATCACGCAAACGGTCAACTTCATAAATAATAGGTGCGTTGACATCGCCACCAAACAAGAAATAGGCATGCAATGAGTGCGCAGGACGATCAGTGGTATAAGATGCAGCACGTAAAGCCTGTCCCAAAACCTGTCCGCCAAAAACACGTTTACCCACCAAGTTACGACTGATACCTCGGTAGATATTTTCTTCTAACTTTTCTAAACAAAGAAGTTCAACCAGCTCTTGTGTGAGTGCGTTCATAACTAACCTATGTATGGCGGAAATTGGGGATGCGGGATCGAAGTCGATGAAAAAATAAATCGTCAAAATAAACTGACTATTTTAAGCCTGCTATTTTGCCATAGATTCTGCATCTTTTACCCATCAAAGACTGACCGCTGTGTCACAACTTAGCCGATCAATTTTGCTAAAAATACGATTTTTAACGATAAAATCTAACAATATTCATGCAAATTATCTAAAAATGCAGCGCGATTATTAGATACAATGACGCAAAATAAATTCCCTACTGGCTAGGGACTTAGGTGATGAAGTAGGAGTGAATATGTCCAAGCGTGGTTTTGGTCAAATGTATCGTCAGCTTTCTGGTAAGCTGCTTGACCTTGTGGTGACACCGCATGTTTTGGGTGAAGTCCCTGTCAAGGATGCGCAAAGTGTAGACTCAAATGCCACTCGCACCAAGATAACTTGCTACGTATTGCAAAATCACTCACGCAGCAATGCCTTGGTGGTCGATGGCGAAACACGTCGCTTAAAACTCACGCCTGCGCTTGATCCATTGGTGATGGGTTCACATAAAGAAAAAGCCTCGATTCTGTTTTTACAGCATCACGATGAGAACAACCTACTCAATCCACCACCTTATGCTTTTCCGCCACGCTTGTTACGTTTAATTGAACAATTAGAACAACACCCAGAACTTGATATTGAATTGGTACCTGTGACCGTGTTGTGGGGACGTTCTCCAGACAAAGAGGATTCGTGGTTTAAACTACTGTTTACCGATACGTGGGCAACGCCTGGCACAGTCAAGCAGTTAATGAATATTGGGGTGCATGGTCGTCAGTCTTATTTGGAATTTCACGAGCCACAATCATTACGCGCTTTAATTGAACATGCCAAAACTGAGCATCCGAACCTGTCGCCTGCGACCTTTATTGTTAACACTCTAAATAATTACTTAGATGGACAACGTGAAGTCGTACTTGGCCCAGACTTGTCTGACCGCCGCAATGTCATGCTCAGTCTGATTAAATCTCCCGATGTGCAAGATGCCATTCGTCGTGAAAGTTTACGCAGTAAAATTAGCGTGATTGAAGCCGAGCGTCGTGCGATTGGTTATTTAAATGAAATCGTGTCGGACTACTCTCATGCAGCGGTACGCTTTGCCGATATGGCACTGACCCGCTTATGGACACAATTGTACGATGGCGTGGAAGTGCATAATTTTAGTACCGTGCGCGAACTGGCCAAAGACTATGAAATTATCTATACCCCATGTCACCGCAGTCATATCGACTATTTATTGCTGTCTTATGTGATTTACAAACGCGGCATGATGGTGCCGTACATTGCTGCGGGCGATAACCTGAATATGCCATTTGTAGGTCAATTGCTTCGTGGTGGCGGTGCGTTTTTTATCCGTCGTACTTTCCGTGGCAACGGCTTATACACAACCGTCTTTAAAGAATATTTATTCAGTATTTTGTCGCGTAACACGCCGCTTGAATACTTTATTGAAGGTGGACGTTCACGTACAGGCCGCTTGTTGCCACCAAAAACAGGCATGCTCGCCATGACCATTCACAGTCATTTGCGTGGTCGTGCTAAACCGATTGCTTTTGTGCCAACTTATATTGGTTATGAACGCCTGATGGAAGGTTCAACCTATGTCGGTGAAATGCAAGGCAAGCCAAAAGAATCTGAATCGCTAATGGGCATTTTAAAAACCATGCGCAAGATTGAACGGATTTTTGGCAAGGTGCATGTCAATTTTGGCGAACCTGTGTTTTTAGATGATGTTCTAAAACAACACGATGCCGAACACATCAGCATTGAAAAAAATGATGATCCTATTCCACCACAAGTGTCAGATGCAGTGAATACTTCAGCACATGCGATTTTGGAAAACATTAACCGTGCTGCGGTAATTAACCCGGTATCTTTGTTATCGCTGATTTTACTGGCAACACCAAAACATACCTTGGATGAAGAAATTTGTGTGAAGCAGTTAGACACTTACCGTAATCTGCTCACTGCCCTGCCTTATGATGAGCGCACTCAAGTCACACCATTATCAGGTAAAGAAATTATTGCCTACGGCTTAAAACTCAAACTGATTAAACGAGTGCAGCACGTTTTGGGCGATATTATCGCGATTGAAGACCATCAGGCGGTGTTACTCACCTACTTCCGCAACAATATTTTGCATGCCTTTGTCTTACCATCTTTAATTGCAGCATTGGTGAAACATAATGGTTCGATTCGTCGTGGTGATTTAATCAACGTCATTCGTACTTTATATCCGTTCCTGAAAGCTGAGTTGTTCTTGAAATGGCAAGATCAGGAACTCAAAGAACGGATTTGTGCCTATGTAGAAGCGTTAATTCAGGCCAAATTGATTTCTGAAGATGCGGAAGGCAACTTAATTTCACCTGCACCAAATAGTGAAGACCATAACCAGTTGGTAGTATTGGCTGCACCTGTAATGCAGAGTTTAGAGCGTTATTACATGACACTGGCGCTGATTACACAACGCGGCTCAGGCAATATTTCGGCACGTCAGGTCGAAGAACTCAGCCATTTGGTCGGTCAGCGTTTGTCGGTGCTGTATGAATTCAACTCACCTGAATTCTTTGACAAAGCCTTGTTCCAAAGCTTTATTAAAGTCTTAACTCAGCAAGGTTATATCAGCACCAACAGTGACAATGCGATTGTGTTTGATGATAACTTTAAAAACGTCGCACAATACGCCAATTTGGTGTTGGATGATGTGACTTTGCAGATGCTGCAACACATCACCACCTTTAGTGATGAAGAATTGCGTGAGGCTTTGGAGGCACTTGCTGCACAACAAGCGAAGAAACGCTTGAAACGTAAGAAGAAGTAGTTTTCACACAAAAAAGCATAGCGATCTGTATAACAATGGGTCGCTATGCTTTAAATTGAATATAGAACAAAATTTATAGCATTGATAAAATCATCCACCTAAGCGCATTAATTTCTCTTGAATTGCATCACTCACAAATGCATTCAAAGAACTATCTTCCGAAGCTAAAACAGCTTTGCGATGTAACTCAGGACTGATACGAACATTAAATGTTCCCTTGAATGGCTGATTGGGTTTCTTCCCTAATTCTGCACAAGAATCTAAATATCCATCTACCGATTCCTGAAAAGCTTGCTCAAGTGTTTTTAAGGTTTCAGCCTCATAAGTAATAAGATCTCGAATGAACGCCAATTTTCCAAACAACTCACCTGTTTCAAGGTCTGGTTCAATCGTCCCGAGATAACCTTTGTATTTAAAATAACTCATAAAAAACCCTCCTGCTTGAGTGCTTGCTTTACAGCTTTCAATGCCCCACCTTTGATTTCATTTTCAGGGTGAGGTAGATGCAGTAAAATCATGTGCTCGGTTTTGAGGTTTTGACATCCTCCCCCCTTAAAAGAGGGTGATTCCTACAGCTAGACGCTTATGCCCAAGCGCAAGAATGTTTAAAGCTGAGTTTATATCTCGATCATGAGCTGTACCACAGCTCATGCACTCCCATTCTCTTATTCCAAGATCTGTACTACCTTTGGGACTACTTGAGGTGATCTCACCGCAGCACGAACAGATTTGGGTGGTATAGGCTTCTTGGACTTCTTCAAACAATACGCCTGCGTTCTCGCATTTATACTTGAGCATTGTTTTTAGTG